>NYZE01000080.1 GCA_002685965.1 Planctomycetota bacterium
CGGCAGAGCGAGCGGCTGTTCGGTGCACATCTCCCACTTCAAGGCGTCGCAGCCCCCCAACTGGGGCAAGGTCGCTGATTCGTGTGCGCTCGTAGAGAAAGCGCGGACGGCCGGGCAACGGGTCACATGCGACCAGTACCCCTATCACGCTTCCAGCACTTCGCTGGCGGCGCTCGTGATACCGACCTGGGCGCGCGAGGGGAGCAACACCGACCTGCTGCGCCGCATCGACGACGCCGTGACGGGCAAGAAGATCCGAGCAGCGATCAAGAAGGCGTTCGCGCGGCGCGGTGGCTACGACAAGATCCTGATCGCCAACTACCGCAAGCAACCTGCCTGGAACGGCCTGACGATCGGCGCGGCTGCCGAGAAGGCGGCCCTCGATCCGGTCGAGTTAGTGTGCCGCATGCAGCAGGTCGGCCGCGTGCAGGCGGTTGCCTTCAGCATGAGCATCGCCGACGTGGAGTTTGTCATGAAGAAGCGGTTCGTCGCGACCGCTTCTGATGGCTCGACCCAGCAAAAAAGTGCGACCCGGCCGCACCCGCGCTCGTACGGCACCTTCCCGCGCAAGATCGGCCACTACGCCATCGAGAAGGGGGTGCTCCCCGTCGCTCAGGCGATCTACTCGTCGAGCGGGCTTCCGGCCGAGATCCTGGGGCTGACCGATCGGGGCTACTTGCGCGTCGGTGTTTACGCTGACGTGGTGGTCTTCGATCCGGCCTCTTTTCGCGACCGCGCGACCTTCGCGGACCCCCACCAGTTCTCGACCGGTGTCGTTGCTCTGCTCGTCAACGGCCAACTGGCGATCGACGATTCCAAGCCCACTCACGCCCTCGCTGGCTGCGTTCTGCGCCGTGGCAACTAGTGGGGTGCCCCAGAGTTACGGCACAGATCTGTCGGGCCGTTTTTATCACTGACGGTTTCGCGCTGCGTTGCAGAACCTCGGCGGAGCCTCCGCGCCGTCTACGTCCGCGCGCCTTGTCGGCGGAGCACATGACTCCCAAACATGTGCACCCTGCTTCTACGGCACCCCTGGTCGCCTACTCCCTCTTGCGTCCATCAGTCGAAGAGGTAACCTGTTCGCCCCTTCCTTGCCGACCACATGATCAAGATCCAAGTCCGCCCCAACGAACCTCTCGAGACCGCGCTGCGACGCTTTAAGCGCCAGTGCAACTACGCCGGGATCTTCCGCCTGTCAAAGAAGTCCTCGGTCTATGAGAAGCCATCGGAACGGCGACGCCGCGAGTCGCGCGAGCGCGTGCGCAACGTGCAACGTACGCTCCGGAAGGCCAACCAGATGCAGGGGCAGCGCAAGCGCATGATGCGGCGCAGTCTCGCTGCGACCGGCAGCGATGCCGCGAAGGAACGCGAGAAGAAGGCGGGTGCCGCCAGCATCGACGCGGTGAAGCCCGTGCCGACCGACACGGCGAGCGCAGAGACCCAGCAGTAGCGAAGCGTGATCCCGCGCGTCCCGGGTGAACAGCCGGCGGACCTGAGCCGGCCCATCGAGACCGTTCGCGCGCGAATCTATCCGGAGCTCTCCGGCCTACGGCTCGACCAGGCGCTCGCCAAGCTTCTGCCGTGGCGCAGTCGCTCGTCGGTCCAACGCCTGATCAAGGGCGGCTACGTCGCTATCGAATCGCGCGCCGACCCGGCGCGCGCCTCGGTTCGAGTCGCTCCCGAGGACATTGTCATCGTGCGCGTGCCACCGCGGGTGGACGCGCCGGAGGGGCCAGAGCTCGACGCCGCCAACGAGTTCGCCATTGTCTACGAAGATGCATGGCTCGTGGCGATCGACAAGCCGGCTGGGCTGACCGTGCACCCGTCCGGTCGACGGCTCAGTGGCACGCTCATCAATCATCTGCACGCGCGCTACCGCAGTGTCGATGACCCGGATCGCGATGTGGTGCCGCGTTTGTGCCACCGCCTCGACCGCGAGACCTCCGGGCTCATCCTCGTGGCCAAGAATGAGCGCGCGCACGCGCACGTGCGCATGCAGTTCGAGGCGCTGACAGTGCGCAAGACTTATTTGGCCGTGGTCGAGGGTAGTGTCGCTGACGATGAGGGCCGGATCGACACACCGCTGGGGCCTGATTCGAAGTCCGCCATCCGGCTCAAGATCGGCGTTCGGAGTGACGGGTTATCTGCGATCACTCGGTTCAAGGTGCTCCAGCGTGCCGAGGACCTGTCGCTCGTGGAGTGTTTTCCGGAGACCGGCCGCCAGCACCAAATCCGCGTGCACTTGGCCTCCATCGGTCACCCGATTGTCGGCGACAAGCTCTACGGCCCCGACGAAACGTGGTTTCTCCAGGCGATGGAGGGGAACCTGTCGGCCGCGGCGAGCGCCCGGTTGCGGCTGCCCCGTCACGCCTTGCACAGCCACACGCTCCGACTCCAGCATCCACGAACGAACGAACAACTCGACCTGACTGCTGTGTTGCCGACGGACATGGCCGACCTCTGTTCGTAGGGCGCTCGGCTCAGCGGACGGCTAGGAGTTAAGCCAGTCCGCGAACGCGTCGAACCCGTAGTCGCGGCCCAGGAATGAGTGCACCATGGCCGCGGCTTCCTTCGAGCCGCCACGTGAGAGCACCTCCCGCCGGTAGGACGCAGCCGTTTCGGGCTCCATGAGGTTGCCGCGGAAGCGACTGAACAGATCCTTCGAGATCACGAGTGACCACATGTACGTGTAGTACATCGCCGAGTAGCCGTTCAGATGGCCGAAGGACGCCAGGAAGCAGGTGTCGTCCTCGTGTGGGAAGGGTAGGAGCTCTTGCTTGAGCTCGATCATGCGCGCCATCGGGTCGATGTTGGCCGGATCGGATTCGTAGAGCCCGAGCGACACCCTTGCGAAGAACATCTGCGTCAGCGTTTGCAGGCCCTTGCCGTATTCCTCGGCTGAGCGCATCCGCTCAACGAGTTCTTTCGGGATGGACTCATCGGTGTCCCAGTGTCGCGCACAAATCGTCAGCACGTCGTAGTCCCATGCCCACTCCTCGTAGAGCTGACTCGGGACTTCGACGAAGTCCCACTCGCACTGCAACCCGGCGATGCGTGCGTGTGGCTGCCGGCTGAACAGGTGGTGCAGCAGGTGGCCGAACTCGTGGAAGAACGTGCGCACTTGCGCCGCTTGCATCAGGGCCGGATCGTCGTCCTTGGGTTCGGGGAAGTTACAAACGAGGCAAGCTTCGGGCACGGTGTGGCCGTCGATCCCCGCGGTCAGCGAGAACATCGCTGCGTGCTTGAACTTGTTGTCGCGCGGGTGCATGTCGAGCTTGAAGCGGGCGATCACCTCGCCGTCGTCGAGGATCTCCCATGATTCGACCGACGGATGCCACACCTCGTCGTCCTGCGGGCGGAACTCGATGCCGTAGAGCGCCGCGCTGGTGGCGATCACGCCGGCTTTGATGCGGTCGTAAGCGAAATAGGGGCGCGCTTCTTGCGAGTCGAAGTCCAGTCGGCGTCTCTTGATCTTCTCCGTCAGGTAGCTCCGCTCCCACTCGAACACGACAGTCGATTCGGGGTGCACGCTGCGCTTTTCCGCGAGTAGCTCCTCGTATTCGTGCCCCGCCCTTTCGCGGGCGGCCTCGATCACACCGTCGATGAACGTGCGCGCCCTTTTGCCGGACTTCGCCATCTTGTCTTCGGTGACGTAGTCGGCCCAATGTGCATGACCAAGCAACTGCGAGAGCTCATGGCGCTTCTGCATGAGTTGCTGCAACACGGCGATGTTGTGAGGCGCTGCACGGTTCATGCAGGCGTGGTAGTAACGGCGCCGCAAGTCGTCGTCGTCTGCGTAGGTCATGATGGCCAACCGGTCCTGCGGGTCGGTGGTTAACACGACGGATCCGTCATCCGTTTCCGGATGGGAGTCGAGGAAGTCCTGGGGCAGTCCAGCGAGTCCTGCGTGACCTTCGGCGACACGCACTTCGATGCCGCCTTTGATGATGTTGTGGTCGAAGTCTTGCCCGATGCGAACGATGTCGCTCTTGAGCTGCTTGATTCGGTCGCGCGTGGCTTCGTCGCGGTCGACTCCATCGCGCCGCAGAGTTTCGAGTGCTAGCTCGACGACCCGACCCTGTTCAGAACTTGGCGGCGTAACGTGTTCGTAGAGTGCGAGTCGATCGTAGATGCCTCGGTTCTGCGAGAGTTCGGTCATCCATCCGGCGATCTCCTGCTCGATCTCGCGAGCCGCGTCGCGCATGTCGGCTTCCGGGTGCACCTTGGAGAAGACCTGCGCCCGCCCCTCGATGCCGTTGAGTGGCAACAAGATGTCGTCGAGGCCCTGAACCACGCGCTCGTAGTCCGCACCGTCGAGTATCTCGTGGAAGTCGTCGACCGCGCTAGCCGATGCATCGATGGCGGTGCGGGCAAGAGCCCGGATCGTTGTCGTATCCAACGGTCTTTACCTCGGGGGTGCTGGGGCTGGCGCCGTCAGAGGCGGGCGTAAGGTGTTACCAAGCGATAGCGGTCGGTGCCGTACTCGGGCACCGGGCTGATCTGTACCTTGCCCGCGAGGCCCTCCCCCTTGTCGAGATGCACGACCGGGATGTCCTGCTTCTCGCCCTGCGTGCCCTCTTGCTTGCTGACAGCCGAACCGGCCAACGTTTCCGCTGCGGTGTCGGTGCCGTCGGGCTGCACGGGCTTCATGCCGTCTCGCAAATCACTGTCTCGCATGCCGCCTCCCTGGCCCGCTGGGGGGTGCTCTGGTTGGAGGAGTGGGCGAACAAGCGTATTTTTACAGAGTCAAGCCGGACAAGCAAACCCCGTCAGCCCTAGCCCTGGCAGGTAAACCCCGTCAGGAGCGGCAGAACAGCCAACGCTGCGAAGACGAGTAGCAGCGCTACCAACTCGCGGCGCAGTGCTTCTCGAGTAGATCCTCGCGGGTCATTCACGCGCTGTACCTCCGCCTCTGAGGAGCCCGATCCCGGCTGCGAACGCGGCGACGGCTATGGTCGCGCGGAGTGGAAGGGCAAGCGCTTCGACCGCGAGCGCCGCGATCATCGCGACCGCAGCGATCGTCATTGGCGCACCTAGCGAGCCGGGAGGGGCCAGGTCGTCCGGGTCCTGTGAGAACGCGACCTCTTCGACTCGTTCTGTCAACACCGGCATCGCAAGCCAGGCGAAGCCGAGGGCCGCGAGCGTTGTCACAGTTGCGTCGGTGACGGAGCGCTGCGAACAATCGAGGGCCAGTAGCAGAGCTTGCAAGGGGACCAACGCCACGGCGAACGCCGTACCGACTGCCTTGCGACTCATTGCCAACGGCTCGGCGAGCGACGCGTTGACGAGCCACGATGCACTGTGCCCCTCCGCGTACGGCACGAAGAAGATGAGCATTGGCAAGTAGATCAGTGGCAGGTTGTGCACGAGACCGAAGAAGAACGGCAGAGTTTCACGTTCGACACCTGCGCGCAAGCCGAGGATGACCGCAGCGGTCGGTAGCCCGAGCAATGGCAGCGCGCGCAGCCGGAAGCTGCGTTCACGAACCAGCATGGTCAGCGTGAAGTCCGCGAGGCCGTGCGTTGCTCTGTCACGTGACAAGATTCGCGTGAGCCTGCCTAACCAGCGCGACCGGCGCCTGCGGCCCGACCGATCGCGTTGTCGTAGCGACGAGGCAAAGACCAACAGTCCGACCAGCGCGGCGGCGCTAGCAACGATGATCGGGGAATGGCTGCCATCGAGGAGCAACCGCGCGAACCAGTAAGGCGGAGTCCATTGCAGAAAGTCGATGCCACCCGGGAAAGCATGCGCTCCTTGGTGCATTGCCCGGAAGCCCAGCAGTAGGCCGAGAAAGCCGCCGCCCAGCAGTCCGCCGCGAATCGCTGCTGACACTGACGCGCCAATACCTCGACCGAGCAGCTTGGCGGACAGAACCACGGGCACCTGGATCGCTGCCGTGACGAGGGCGGACAGTACGACTGCACTCGCCAGATAGAGCGGCACGACGACGAAGCTCTTGGTCTTGAATCCGATCAGGATCGCCGGCGCAACGGCGAGACCGAGGCTGAACAAGCACAGCATCGACACGGTGTGCAGCGCGCGACCGGTCGCCAGCGTCAGGCGCGAGATAGGGCTGGCGAGCACGAGGTCGCGGTCAGCCGGGTGCCCGATCTGGTCGTGCAGCACTTCGCCGAGCATGGCGAGTGCGGCGAACCCGGCTACGAGCGACAGAGTGCCGGCGAGGAACGGTACCGGTGGCACGTCTTCGAAGCAGAGGGCCGCGAAGCACCACGACAGGAAGCCCTGCGTGAACACGGCCGTGGTCAAGGTTCCCGTACCACGCTCACCGCTGCGCCGTGACTTGCCGAACAGGTCGATCGTGAACCACGCGGCGAGCAGCGCGCGTAGTTGGGTAGTCACTCGCACCGTTCTTCAGTCGGTCCTGTCGCGGCGCCGCAGTTCTTCTTCGAGCAGTCCGACCTGGCGCGTCAGCTTGCGCATGCGATAGGTGAGTCGTGACAGCCGGACCGAGAACTGGAGGCCGAGTAGCATCAGGAAGACGAGTGCGCCGAAGAACAGGGTGGTGTTCGGCGTCGTGGCGCCGATCAGGCTGCTCAGCCAGATGAGGCCATCTCGGTTCAGCGCGAGGACGAGGAGCGCCAGCGCCGTGCCGATCCAGAGCAGCGAGTATTCCTCGCGCAGCCTACGCCGACGTATGAGCTCGAGCACGACGAGCAGCATCGACACAGCGAGCAGGATCGCGACCAACGTTTGGCGGCTGTGGTCTACCGGGAGCACCGGATCGCCCTGGGCAAGGAGCGGAGTCACCGTCGGCGCTCGCTACGCCAGGGGGAATGGCGCCGCACAGGCAGCAGCAACAAGCAGACCGCGAGGCGATAGAAGTAGTAGGCGACACGCATGCCGCCGTGCATCGACACGCCCGCGACCCGCGGCCGCATCGCAACCGGGACCTCGTGCAACCGCATGCCGTTCAAGTGCAGCCAGATGAGCACGTCCGCGTCCGGATAGTCCTCCGGAAAACCGTCCGAACACAGGAGTGCCAAGGCGGCTGGAGACAGTGCTTGGAAGCCCGAAGTCGGATCGGTGATCTTGTGGCCGGTCCACGTGCTCGCGAACCAGGCGATGATCTTGGATGCGAAGCGGCGCAGGCCCCAGTTCTGGCCCTGATTCGATGCCAGGTAGCGGGAGCCGACGACCACATCCGCTCCATCTTCGCGTAGCGGTCCCAGTAGTGCCTCGATCGCGTGCGGCGGATGCTGTCCATCACCGTCGAGCTGAACCACATGCGTGTAGCCCTCCCGCATCGCAAAGTGATACCCGGTGAGCAACGCGGCGCCGTAGCCCAGGTTGACGTGGTGCCGCACGGTGCGACAGCCTCCGGTGATCGCGATCGCGCGAGTCTCGTCGTTGGAACCGTCGTCGACGACGAGAGTATCGGTCGCGGGATGGACGGGCGCCAACTCGGCCAAGAGTCCCGGAAGGCTGCCACTTTCGTCCTTGGCCGGGATGATGACCAGGATTCTCGGCGTCGTCGGTTCGGCCCACGTGGCTGGCCTGCTCAGCGCTTCGCTTGTCGAGATCATCGTTCGTGGGCCGATGGTAGCTCCTTCGCTAGGATTCGAGAGTTAGGATTCGAGACCAACATGGCGTTCCGTATTCCCGGGGTTTGGGGGTCCAACCCAAACTCCCTTGCCAAGCCGAAGATCTCGCGGGACCTGGAGACGTCGATAAAGGGAGTGTTCGTTGCTGGCGACCTCGGTGGTTCGCCGGTCATCCGCACTGCGGTCAACCAAGGCGTCCACGTGGCTCGCACGGTGCAGACCCGGTGTGGCGGTGGCGGCGCAGCGGACGGCACCTTCGACCTGGTCATCGTCGGCGCCGGTGCGGCGGGCCTCTCGGCCAGCCTCGAGGCCAAGCGGCTCGGGCTGACGTGTGTGCTGCTCGAGAAGCGCGAGTGGGCGGCGACGATCCAGGACTTCTCCAAGGGCAAGCAGGTCTTCGCCGAGCCGCGGTCGTTGGCCAACGAGAGCAGCTTGTGGATCGACGAGGACACATCGAAGGAGGACCTGCTCGAACGGTGGCGGAACACGCTCGAGACCAGCGAACTGGACCTCCGCGAAGGCGAGGAGGTTTCCGATGTGCGTCGTGAGGGCGGCGCGTTCGTCGTGCAGGCGACGTCGGGACCGGTTCGGGGACGCTTCGTGCTGCTATCGATGGGCACGCGGGGCAACCCACGCCGCACCGGCGCTAAGGGCGAGGAGTTACTCAAGGTCCACCACAAGCTCATGGAGCCGAGCGACTTCGTCGATCGCCGCGTGTTGGTCATCGGTGGCGGCGACAGTGCTCTCGAGACAGCGTTTTCGTTGTGCATGACCAACGAGGTTTCGATCAGCTACCGCGGCGACTCGTTCAACCGCGCCAAGTCCAAGAACATCAAGCGCGTCGAGCGGGCGATCGCTGAAGGACACATTTCGGTGCACTGGGGTAGCACGCTCCGCTACATCGACGAGGGTCAGGTCTGCGTTGCCTTGAAGGACGGCGAGGAAGTCTGCTTCCCGAACGACGAGGTTTTCGTCCAGATAGGCGCTGAACTCCCGGTTCGCTTCCTACGCAAGGTTGGCCTCGAGTTCGAGGGCGACCGTAACGGCGGCTGGTGGGGTCGCATCGCGATCGCGTTCGGGTTGTCGGTCGCCTACTACACGATCGCCAAGGAACGCGGCGTCAACATCTGGACCTTCCTCGGTCTCGACACGGTCTATGGCAACGTCATCGAGTGGATGCGGTCGGACCACTATCTGTGGACCACCTCTTCCGGTGGCAAGTACGTGAAGTTCGGCGGCACCGTGTTCTTCGGGTCGTTGATCTACACCCTCGTGATCCTCGGCTTCGGATTCCAAGCGATGCGCCGTTGGTGGAAGGCACCGTTGCAACGCTGGCGCTACGCGTCGTTGATGTTCTTCCAGTGTTTCTTCTTCCTGATCCTTCCGGAGATCATCTGGCGCAACGCGTCCTTCGTGACGCCGGAGCTACGCGGTCAGTTCTCGCAGGCGTACGGAATCCTGTACGCGTGGCCGCTGTCGATCTACTCGATCGTCGGCGCGCCGGTAACCTGGTTGGTCTATGGCCTGCTGCTGACCTTCGTGGCGTTCCCGATCTACGTGCGCTGGTTTGGTAAGTCGTTCTGCACCTGGATCTGCGCCTGCGGTGGGCTTGCCGAGACTCTAGGGGATCGCTGGCGGCATCTCGCTCCGAAGGGAAAGCTCGCCCACCGGCTCGAACGTATGAACTGGGGCGTCCTGCTATTCGCGACGTTCGTGACGCTGACGTGGCTGTTGACGCGCTTCACTAACTGGGACGGGGCGCTCGTCCGGGACATGAACGGTGACACTGCGCTCGGTAGCGATGGGCTGTTGCATACCTACAAGGTCGTGGTCGATTGGCTCATGATCGGCGTGATTCCGATCAGCCTCTACCCGGCGTTCGGCGGGAAGATCTGGTGTCGTATGTGGTGCCCGCTCGCCAAGTACATGGAGCTGTTGTCGGGCTGGTTCGGGAAGCTCAAGATCGATGCGAACGACAAGTGCATTTCGTGCAACGAGTGCTCGCGCTACTGCCAGGTCGGCATCGACGTGATGATGTTCGCGCAGCGACAAGAGGCCTTCGACAACTCCAACACCGCCTGCATTCAGTGCGGTATCTGCGTCGCCGTGTGCCCGGTTGAAGTGTTGACCTTCACCAGCGATGACGACGTGAAAGTCACGCTGGACTACGACTGAGATAGACGCAGATGCGCGCGGAGATCTCGTCGCGAACGCGGCGGAACACCGCGCGACGTTCGTCGTCGCTGCCTTCGGTTTCGGCGGGGTCGTAGAATGACCAGTGCTGTTGGTCGACAACACCGGGAAACGTCGGACAGTTCTCGTGGGCCGAATCGCACATCGTCACGACGAGGTCGAAGGACTGCCCATCGAACGAAGTCAGATCCTTGCTCACGAGGCCGTCAATCGGAAGCTGCAAACCGGCGAGCGCTTCGAGTGCGAACGGGTGTACGTGGCCCGCGGGCTTGGTTCCTGCCGAGTGTGCTTCCCACGTACCATCGCCGAGATCGCGCCAAAGCACCTCTGCCATCTGGCTCCGGCACGAGTTGCCGGTGCAAAGAAACAGCACGCGCCTCACGGCAGGAACTTGGAGATCTTCTTCAGCTTGGACGGCAAGTACTCACGGATTACGAAATTCAAGTCGAACGCGGCGAACGCCTGTTGCTCGGCGCGCACGCCCATCTTCAGCAGCATTTCGAGCGCCTTCTTCCACTCCTTGTGGGCCTGGAAGAACGGATCGTTCTTGAGTGCGTCCTTGGCTCGCTTCACGTCGACATCCTTGAGGGGATGTACCGCGTCCTTCTCGCGCAGCCCGTAGTCGATGATGTCTTGCGGCGTCACGCCGAGGAAACGCGCGTTGGGCACACAAAAGAAACGGTTGACGTGTGCTGCGTTGCCCGAGCCCACCTTGAGCGACCGGTAGATGTTGGCGATCCCGTAGGGATCGCAGTCAACGAAGGCGTAGACCGGCAACTTGCGCTTCTCGGACAACAGCCGCAGGAAGCGGCGACATGCTCGCGTTGGCACGCCGCCCATCTCGACGAGGATGCAGTTCTGCTCACGCCAGAACTTGTGCGACGCTAGCCGGTCGTAGGTGCCGTTGGTCTCGATCGCGAGGACGAAGTCGGCGTCGGTCTTGAAGTCGAGGTGCTCGACCTGCGCCGGGATTCGCCAGGAGGACGACCCCATGCGTGTGCAGTCGATCTGCTCTGGCTCGCCAGTCTCGAGGTCACGGTCGATCACGGTCAGGTTGCCCGAGACCGACCCGCCGTGTTCAGCCGGTTTGTAGCGCAATTGCTCACGCGACAGGCCGCGCAGACTGAACATCGCTTCGATGTCGTCCATCGTCGCGTCGGATTCGGTTTGGTCGCCGAACTTCGCTTCACCCCAGTTCTTGGAGTTGTAGTAGGCCTCTCGTTTCGTCGCCGTGTCGTTGGTTTCGACCATCAGCTTCGATGCGGCCATCATCCGCAGCATCTGCGCGAAGTTCTTGACCGAGCCGACCGTCAGGTTACGGCGCTTGCGCGCACGACCCAACTCGAAGAACCCGACTTTGCGGTTGTACTTGACGTTTGACAGCGACCGCACAGGAAACAAGATCTCGGGCTTCTTGCGCTTCTTGATGTCAGCGAGGATCGCCGTGGCTTCTTTGTCGATGCACTCGATGGTCTTCTTGTCGAGAGTCGTTGAACGCGCCGACCTGCGGGCCTTCTTGACGCTCGGAACTTTCTTGCGCGCTGCCATACTTCCCTCCCGCCCCCATCCTGCGCCTTCGGGGGCGTAGCCTCAGTTGTGCAATCTCAGTGTTGTTGCTTCAGGGTATGACCAGCTGTGAGCGTTCGCGAGCACGCCCGCGCGATCGAACGCAGCAGCCCGGTGATCCGCGCTTGCGATCGCCCGAAGGCTCCGTCGCTGGCCGCGTCGAACGCCTCGACCGTTGCGAGGATCTGGTCTCGTTCCATCAGATCTTACGGCTGCGCTCCAGGACGTCCTTGAGGGTGGCCATGGCCTTGTCGCGCACCTTGTCCTCGATGCCGAGGATCTCCTGCAGGCCGATGCCGATGTGGGGCAGGTACATCTCGATGTAGCCGCGCTTTTTGTGTTCGGTTGCGATGCGCCGACCCTTACGGATGTGCGTGGCAAGCTTGCGGCCGCAGTCCTGCACGGCGAGCTTGATCTCCTTGAGGATCTCGGGGTAGCTCGCGACAGCCTCCTTGCTCTCGGATGTGAAAGGCACCCACACCGATGCGAGGTGGACGACGAGCGCCATTGGTCCGAGTGGCAGCGCGTTGCGTGGCTGCTGCAGTGCGTATTGCTTCCAGTTGACCGAGATGGCGCCCTTGGTGATGGCGCATCCGCTCTGCAGGTACTGCAGCGGCACGCGGTTCGCGAAACGCACCAACTTGATCGTGTCGTCCGCAGCGCCGAGCATCTCGACTTCGTTGCTCGCGGCCTTCTTTCGGGCGCGGATCTTGCCATCGGCGGTGACCTCCATCGTGTCGCCCTCGCGGCCGTAGGCGAGCGCAGCCTCGACGAGGAAGGGGTTCCCGCGATACACAGCTGGCGGTCGTGTCGACGCCGTATAAAAGTCCGCCTTCACCTCTTTCTTGAGCCCGTCGAGTAGCACTTCTTCGCCGATCGGCGCGATGCAGTTGGTCGGCGGTGCCATGATTTTGACCTTCTGCACCGCCTTGTGCAGGCGATCGGCCTCCTCGCGCGCGATTCGTTTCGGATGCGCCTTGCTCGACAGCTTGGCGAGGTCGCAGATATCCTTGGAGACCTTGGCGCTCACGCGGCTGAAGGCATGCTGCATGAAGGCGTGCAGGGTGCGCTCAGTGCTGTCCGACAGCATCTTGATCAAGAAACCGAGTTCGACGCCGTGCGGGTGCGGCTTGATCTCCTTGGTCTCGGCCGGCAGCACCTTCGTGCCAGGCTCGTAGGTGGTCTCTTCTCCGCCCGGGTCGTGGTAGGTGATCCGAATATGGGGGTTGGCGACCGCTGTCTGTTTCAGGTACTCGTCCACTGAGCGCATGCCGCGCCGAAATTCGGCCGCCATGTCGATCTCCACGCGCGTGCCATGCTTCTTGTCCCACTCACGCTCTTCGTCAGTGTACTCGGGCTTGTTCTTCGTCGTGTTGAGGCGCACCTCGAAGTAGTGCGCCTTGGATCGCGGTCCGGTGCGCGACGTGATGCGCACCGAGTTACCCGTCGTCAATTGTCCGTACATCCCCGCCGCCGAGACGCCGATGCCCTGCTGGCCGCGGCTCTGCTTGAGGCGATGGAACTTCGAACCGTAGAGCAGTTTGCCGAAGATGAGCGGGATCTGTTGCTTGACGATGCCAGGACCGTTGTCCTCGACGATCACCGTGAAGCGGTCTTCGTGCTTCGGGATGGGACGGATCTCGACGATGAGTTCCGGCGCGATCCCGGCCTCCTCGCAAGCGTCGAGGCTGTTGTCCACGGCTTCCTTGACGCCGGTCAGGAGCGCCTTGCGTGGGTTGTCGAAGCCGAGCAAGTGGCGGTTCTTGGTGAAGAACTCCGAGACCGAGATCTCGCGCTGAGTCAAGGCCAACGCTTCGGCCGAGCCTTTGCGCGCGCGCTTGCGGCTGGTGTTCACCGTCTTTCTGCGTCGGCCGCTGCCCTTCGCGGTCGCGAAGAGATCCATCTGTCCGTTCTTGCCGCCATCCACTGTCAATGCCTACCCCCTCTCCATCCAGACCGGCTCGGCGACCGGGTTACACAGACCCAGCGCCAACGCTTCGCTGCGAAAACGACGCAAGCCAGCCAAGTGGCGATCGTCGAGATCGTAGCGGATCAGCCCTCCCGTTCCGTCGTCCACCGCCTGCTCGATGCCGAGCGCCCGCGCGCGCCGCAGTTCGCCGACGATATTGCGAACGGTCCCATCTTTGATGGCCTTGTCGCCACCCGCAACGAGCCACAGCGCGAAAACGAACGGTAGTCCGGTCCAGCTGCGCCATTCCTCGCCGAGGTCGAGTGCAGCGCGGCCGCCCGCGTCGGCCAACAGTCCAGCATCCCCGATCAACAGCACCGCGTCCGCATCGATGGCGTCCGGCGTCCGGGTCGGCTCGATGTCGAAGGCGTGGTCGATGGTGGCACCGAAGCGGCGCACCAGTAGCACTTGGGACAGGGCGACCGAGGTCGCGCTGCCGTTGTCCACAGCCAGGCTGCGCACCGCGGCGGGCTCGGTGCGGAGAAATAGGCGCACCGATCGCACGCGATCCTCGCAGGCGATGCCGAGGTCACTCATCGCCAGCCACCCGGGATGCCGGAAGGCTTCGATCGACGACGCCAGCGCGGCGTCGAGCTCACCGGCGCGTAGCATCGTTACGAGATGACGTGGTGACGCGAGCGTCAGCTCGACGTTCTGCCGCTGCTCGAGCCCCGTTACCAGCGGGGCACCGACGCAATAGGACACTCCCCCGATGCGCATTCTCAAACTCATAGCTGACGGCGGCTGCCTCTGCGAGGCCCTTACTGGGCGGGTTTCACGGCATTGGCGCGGGCCATCTCCTGCCAACGCTGCCGGCTGTCCTGGCCGCGCGCATGGCCAGAAAGGGTAGACTTGAAGGAGCCGTCCCACCGGACCTCCAACGCCAGAGTCCGATCATGATGCGTGCACGCTTCCTTGCCGTCCTGGTGCCGCTCGTATGTGCTTCCTGCGGGAGCGGCATACTAGGAGGCGTTCTGCTCGGCAATCGCGGTGGTGGCGGCGGCGGCAGCGAGAGCCAACAGCCGAGCATCACGCTGGATCCGGCCGCTTTGCCACTCATCGCCGTGCAGTTTCCGACGACCTATCTTCCGTCCGTCAGAGTGCGGGTCCGCAACGTTGCCATCGACCTGCTCAAGCAAGAGCCGTTCGTTACCGTCAAGGTGAATGAGCACGATGTCGCTGGTGGCACAGGGCCCGCGATCCTGTTGGGCGACACGCTGATCTTCGATCAGGTGGTCGACTACAAGGTCGCCGCGCTGTTTGCGGACAAGCCGTACAGGGATTTCCAGGTGTCCTTCTCGGTTGGCATCCGCGAGCCCAACGATCCGACCACCAAGGACGATGACGTCATCATCACGAAGAACGTCGCGCCCCCGGCTCGGTTGCAGTTTCTGCGCCCGCCTTTGATCACCGAACCGGTGGAAGAGAAGATCTTCGTCTCAGCGGCGGGCACGGACCGCATCCAGTTCGCGGTCAAGTTCCTGCGCGCGGACTCCCGGTCAGACGTCGACTTCTTCGTCGTGCAACGCGACTTCACGGTCAAGAGTGACAAGCCAGACGCCCTTCGGCCAGTTCCGCTGACCGGTGTCGACGTCACCAAGAAGGTTAACTCTACCGAGACGACCTGGCTCGTGTCCGGGGTAGTGCCCGCAGCGCGCTTCCCGTCGCGCGACTTCATCTTGCTGGTCGATCACCAGGGCGGCAATGCGCTGCAAACCGATAGGGACTGGCCGGCGGTACCGCCGCCACAGGTCGTTTATGAGCCCAAGATCGTGCGTTGGACTGCGGGTCCGACACCGACTCTTGGCGGGTCGCTGGCTGCGATCGAGGGTTTTGCTCTGATCCCGGTCAAGAACGACACCGGTCAGATCGAGTACCTGTTCGACGCGATTGACCGGATCACGATCACCAGGAACGGGCGTTCCGTGGACGTCGCCAAGGAAGCGATCCGCCGGGATCTGTCGGGCGAGCAACGCCTCGTCTTCCTGATGCCGCCCTCGCCCGACGGCCTTCCCGGCAAGGCGTCCATAGAGCTGGCGCTGTTGCTCGTGGACGGGACCCCGGTCAGCAGCCGGGTTGGGGCGGAAGAAACAGGGTCCGTGCGCTATGGCGTGCCGACGCCCGTGCTGGGGCCGCTCACGAGCCTCTTGCCGGAAGAGGCAGTCGACGTGCGCAGCGGCTGGTTCTTCTCGGACGATCTACCGGGTCAGGATCTCGCCCTGCTAACGCAGGTCGGTGAGGTCGCCGGACTGGCGCTGATGAGGCGCAACGGTCTTGGCTTGTTCCGCACCGCTGGACAGCCGATCACGACGCGTGTCGCCGGATACGAAGCCGGCCATGCACCGTTTGCTTTGCTGAGCGGGCAGACGGACGGAGTGGGTTTTGACGATTTGTTCGTCGTCGGCGGCGCCGAGCCGCCCAGCACCAGCGTCGGGAGCCATGCGTTACTCACGGCGACCGCCGACCTCGCCGAGCCGTTCACGCTGATTCGATCCACGTATGAGTTCCGGGGAATCAACGTCGACGCCTCCGCAGCCGACTTCGACGAGGACGGCAAGATGGATGCTGTGGTGCTGCCCGACGGGCAGGCTCCCGCGCCATCGCCAGATATATGGCTGTCGATCGCGGATCAGCCGCGCCGCGTCGATGTCACTGTGCCGACCGGGATTGGCGGCCGTCGGGTACATGCGAACGACTTCGACGGCGATGGCCACGCCGATATCGCGGTGGCGATGGATGTGGCGCCGTTCCGAGTCTACGTGGCATTCGGTGATGGCCGTGGTGGCTTCAATCGCAGCCAAATCGTGAGCTATGCCGATGTGAAACCCGTGTCGCGAGGACTGACGGGCCTCGTGTCGTACGGCGATGGGCCACTCACCAAGTACCGCCATCTCTGTCTCTTGTCCTCAGCCACGGTCGGGCCGAAGCAACATCCAGCGCTCGTCCCGATCCTCTTCAACCCGGCGAGTCGAAAGTTCATCGACGCGAGTGCGAACGACGTGCTCTTGCTGACAGATGTTGAGGGCGTCTTCACGCTCGGGGCAACGATGGACCTCGATGCGAACGGTGTCGACGAGCTCGTCGTTGCCATACCGCGTGTGACCGGGTTCCTGCCGCTCACGGCGTTTCTGCTGCAGCGCGGCAAGCCGCTCGAACTCGAGGGCTTCTTCGGCCCGGACGATGGCCTCGAACAAGTCAAGGGGCTGCGCCAGGTCATTCTCGAGCGGAGAAGCGTGGGGCCGAACCTGGTCGGGCTCTTGGTCCTGCACACGGAGGACATTGGCGGGAACAAGGTCCCGGCGGTCTCCGTTCTGCCGCGGACGCGTAATGGTCTCACGCCGCGCAACTTGAGACTGGACCAGTCCAAGATCCCCGAAGGCGTTGCGATCGGCAACTTCGATGCGGACGCGGTCCAGGGTGACTGCGCGACTGCCCAGGCCGATGGTATTCGGATCCATCGCGCGTTTGCTCCGGCGCTGCACGAGCCGAAACCGAGCTTTGTCGCGTCCAACCCGGTGCCCGGCACCTTGGTGTCACTGCCGTTGCTTCCGACGGGCGACGGGATCTGCTGGCTTGAACGTGACGGTCGCCTTGCCGTGCGGCATCCGAACGCGACGAAGATCGCATACAGTTCAGACCTGCGGTCCTACCTTGCGGGCAACAGGGGCGCGGCCGTCGATGACCGTTCGAGGGTCTTTGTCCGCAACGTCGACTCGGACGGCCTCGTCGATCTGTGCATCACCCTGAAGGTGCAGCACAAGGACGAACGTTTTGCGGTCCTTTATCTACCCGGCAAGTCGGTCGCCGCCGGTGAGCTACCGTTCGTGCTGCCGAAGGCCGGGCTACTGGTCGACGCCGAAGCGGCCGCGTTCTCGGTGGGCAATCTGCTCAGTCACGATGCTCATGATGATCCTGGGATCGAGATGGTCTACGCCGTGCATGACCAGTTTAGGTTCGTCTGGATCGATGTCCTGACCAACGGCGTGTTCGAGTCGACAGCGCCACTCGGGGTCCTGGCGCCGGTCCACGTCGATCCGTCGGTCATGTCACCGGTCATGGCCGACTTGGACCAGGACGGAACTGAGGATCTGGCCTTCTTGGTGCCCAATGCCCGTCGCGTGAGGGTGCTGTTCAATCGCATTCGGCGCATCGGGCCGCGCTCCTACCAAGGCGCTCTGGTGTCCTTCCTCGGGCCGACGCTGTCGTATGCCGGGACGGCCCTGGGTCTCGTCGCGGCCGACATGAACGGCAATACGCTGCCTGACCTGGCGGTGGTCGGCACGGTATTGCGCAACAAGAGCAACGAGGGGTCGGTGTGCTTGTTCCGCAACCTCGGCCGGGGCTCGTTCGGGGAGTGCTATCTGTTCCCCAGCTTCAACTTCGGTTCCGAGCAGAAGGCGTTTGCAGTCGGCGATCTCGATGGCAATGGGATGAGCGATGTCATTCTGGGCCGCAACGTGTTGTTGAACCGCTGAGCCTCACACGCGCCACCAGGCGTCGAATGTACCCGGCACACCTTGCACGCGGCACGTGGCCACTCCGCCTCCATCGGCCGCCTGCACTCGTCGCAGCAGCGATGCTCGCCCGAACGGAGTCAGTAGGTCCTTGGGCGATGCGTGTTCCGGCCACTCTTGAGGCAAACCTGGGGTAGGACGAAGCCTCCCTGGCTCCCACCCTCAGAGGGATGTCAGCTGGGTCGTGCTCGCCCGGGGTAAGGTCGCGTGCTTCGGGAGGACCATCACGACATGAATTTTGAAGGCATCGCGCTCTTCCTTGCTGCGATTGGCGCCTTGTGTGTGGCCATCTGGGGCCACCTCTCGAAGCAGCGATCCGCGTTTGTCGGCGTGATCGCTGCGGCGTTGGCTGTCCTGGCGGCTTGCGGAGCCTGGTACGCCTGGACTGAATCACAGTCGATGCCCTGGACGGTTGGCTATGGAGTGGTTGCGGTGATCGGCGTCACCTCGGCCATGCGTCAGTGCGTGGGCTGCCGCTCGTCCAGGAAGGACCCCTAGGGTTGTGCCGATCGCCGCGTCGGCCCTACCAGTGGTCTGCGCACTGGCGCGAGAAGATCGACGGGGACGACGCCTAGAGCGGATCGCGCCCATGAAGCTGGGAGTAGATCTAGAGGCTGCCTGCGTGGTTCGTGAGATAGTCCTTCACGCCCTCGTCGCTCGGGGCCATGCCGGCCTTGCCGGTCGCCCAGCCTGCGGGGCAGACCTCGCCGTGCTCCTTGAAGAACTGCACACCATCGATCGCCCTCAAGAGCTCGTCGATGTCGCGTCCGAGGGGCAGGTTGTTGACGACCGCGTGCCAGCAGATGCCGTCCGGGTCGATGAGGTAGGTGCCGCGCGCAGAGAAGCCTGATCCCTCGTGGACCACGTCGTAGTCCTTGGACATCTGCTTCGTCGTGTCGGCGATGAGGGGATACCCGACCGGACCGATGCCGCCATCATTGATGGCGGTCTCCCGCCAGCGGGCGTGGGTCTCAGCGTCATCCATGGAAACGCCCAAAACTTGGACGCCTCGCTTTTCGAACTCACCCATGCGGTGGTCGAAAGCGATGAGCTCGGACGGTCAGACGAAGGTGAAGTCCTTCGGGTAGAAGAAGAGCGCCACATACTGGCCGGAGTAGTCAGACAGGCTCACATCTTGCGTGCTGCCGTCAGCCATCACGGCCGGCGCAGTGAAGGCGGGCGCCGCGTTGCCGATGAAGTTGGTCATTTGAGGTTTCAGTCCTGTGTTCGACGAGGATCAGAAACTACCCCAGAGGAGGCCAATGGAGAAGAAGTAGGAGATCAAGAGATGTCGTGCATCCTCCAACCCAGCCTCAGGTGCTCGCCGACGGTGCCGCTCGCTTGCGCTAGGTGTTTGGGAGCTGTGAACTGTATCGCGCTGCCGTTCCGACCTACGTCGGCGGTGACCTCGCTTATGCCGTCGTCCGCAAGGACGAGCAACCTTGCCATGAACCGCGACGAGAGGTTAGTCGTCGCTACTACAACCCGTCCGTGCATGCTGCGGCATTCGCGTTGCCAACCTGGTGGAACATACCCTTTACCTTCTCGTCCTGATCGTCGCCGCCGGCGTCGGCGCGCAATGGCTCGCGTCGCGGCTGCGCGTGCCGCCGCTGCTCTTGTTGCTCATGACGGGGCTGGTGCTCGGCAAGCCCGTGCTCGGATGGATCGATCCCGAGCAGTTGTTCGTCGGGGTGCGTTCCGTCGATGGCAAGACGACCGGTGTCGATCTGCTGCGACCGCTCGTGGCGATGGCGGTTGCGTTGGTGCTGTTCGAGGGCGGGCTGACGCTGGAGATCAAGGAGGCGCGGCAGGTCGGCCGCACGTTGCGGCGTCTACTGGTATCGGGACTCTGCCTCGGCTTCGGGCTGACGACGCTGGCCGGCGTCTGGCTCGGGGGGCTCGACCTGGCGACCGCCGCAACCCTCGGTGCGATCCTCGTCGTGACCGGGCCGACCGTCATCCTGCCGATGCTGCGCTCGGCCCGCATCGCGCTGCGCCCGGCCACGCTGCTCAAGTGGGAGGGCATCGTCAACGATCCTCTCGGGGCCCTGTTGGCCCTGTTCGTCGTCAAGGCGGCCGAGATCGTTGGCACGGGCCAAGGGACGTTCTCGGGCCTGGCGATGACGTTCGTCTGGACCGGCAGCGTGTCGATCGTGGTCGGTGTTGCCGCTGGATGGGCGCTCGGTAAAGCACTCGACCGTGGCCTGATCGCCGAGAACCTCAAGAGTCCAGTCATCGTTGCTTCGGTCCTCGTCGTATTCGCGGTCGCCGAGCATCTTCACCACGAGATGGGCCTAATCAGCGTGACCGTGATGGGGGTCGTGCTCGCCAACGTCGAGAACCACAGCCTCGAGGATATCCGGCGCTTCAAGGAGCAGATCACGACCCTGCTGATCGCCGTGCTCTTCATCGTGCTGTCGGCGCGGCTGGAGCCCGAGCAGATCAGCAGCGTGGTTGGCAGGCCACTGATCCTCATCGCGATCATTGTGTTCGTCGTGCGACCTCTCGTCGTGTTCGTGGCTGCCATCGGCTCCAAGTTGCCGTGGCGGGAGAGGCTGCTCGTCGGATGGATCGCGCCGCGCGGCGTCGTCGCTGCGGCAGTCGCCGCGACCTTCGCCCCCGGCCTGGAGGTGGCCGGTGCGAAGAGCGCGGGCGAACTCGTGCCAATCGTGTTCGGTGTCATCGTTGCGACCGTGGTCCTGCACGGGCTGACGATACGGCCGTTGGCGCGGCGGCTCGGACTGGCCGCGACGGACGGAAACGGCGTGCTCATCGTCGGTGCCTCGGTGTGGGTCGTGACGCTGGCGCAGGCACTCGCCAAGGCTGGTGCCTACGTGGTGCTCGCCGACACGCGCTACCGCCGGGTGTCTCAGGCGAGACAGGAGGGCGTCGAGGTGCACTATGGCGATGTTCTGGCCGAGGAAGCTGCGATGGAGTTGCCGATGGAGCGTGTGTCCTGGCTCTTGGCGGCCACCGACGACGATCACTACAACGCACTCGCATGCCTGCGCTTCGGCCCTGAGCTCGGCCGCGAAGCGATGTTCCAGCTCACGCCGCACAGGGGTGAGCCGGGGACCGAGACCCAGGTGCACATGGCTGGTCAGCGGCCTTGGGGCGACGACGGCACCTACCGCACGATCACGGCACGCTTCTGGAAGGGTGCGACGTTCAAGGTCACCAACCTGAGCGACGAGTTCGACGGCGCGGCGTTCCGTGACAAGAACCCCGACGCCCTCGTGCTCTGCTGGGTGCACCAGGATCACCTGCGCTTCGCTGACGCCGCTGACGCGATGCCGCCGGACGGTGCGCGAGTTGTCTACCTGGACTAGGGGGGCGACCCGATGAGCTACTGGATCTTGAAGCTCTGCGAGTTGCCGAGTGTCAAGGTGGCACCGGAGACGAGCAGCTGTTGCCAATGGAGCTGCAATCCGATCAGCCCAGGGTCGTTCGGGATCGGCTCGTCGATCGTCAGTCGCCTGGCGGTGCCGTAGGCGGTGGCTGACAACACGAATAGGGTATTCGGGTCCAAGAGCAGCGTGCCGATACCCGGGACCTTCACGTTGGCGGCGCCGCCTGACAGCAGCGGGACTGCCACCGCACCGGGTGCGCCGTGGTATGCAAAGCGTGCGGTGCTGCCGCGGTGCGCGCCGCCGAGCAGGGTCAGTGACGCGGGTGTGACGATGCCCTTGACCTCGAGGTCGTCGACGCAGGCTTCGACCAGCGATGCGGACACCGTGTCCTGAGCGTTGAAGCGGAAGCGCATCTCGTTCGTCATGGTGCCGGGAAGGTTGACTTCGATCTGTTCCCAACCGGACGTGTGGTTGCCACGGCGATAGATCTCCGTCCAGCTGCTGCCGCCGTCTTTGCTGAGTTCGACGGTGAACGGATCGCCCACAACCGATTCGGAGTAGTAGAGCCAGATCGACAGCGCTGGCAGTGCGACGTGGCGCAGATCCATGATCGGCGACAGCAAAGACGTCTTGCCGTTGTCGACGTCGTAGTTGCCAACGCTGTTGCCCGCCCGCGCCTCCGTGACCCAGCACATGGTTCCGGTCGGGCTGTGGTCGGCACCGGGCTGGTAGTCACGACTCTGGTAGACGGTGCGCTGCGGCACCGCACGCTCGAACTTGCCGGTGGTTGCGGTGTCTGCGGTCGAGCGGCGGAAGCCCAGGTCCTTCTCGAAGTCCGACCCGACGAGTAGTACCGGCTCCGCGAACGGAAGGTCGATGGTGACCTTGTCGACAATGGTCTCGTAGGCGATCGACAGCTCGACGCGCGCGAACGCTGCCTTGTAGTTCTGATCGACCTTGAGCGACAACGGGCTGGCGTTGTTGTTCGCCGAAGCGAACTTCGCGATCGTGCCGAAATTGTGCGTGCCCTTGGTGATGGTCACGCCACTCGACAGCGACTTGAGCGAGGCCGTGACCGGCGTCAACGACGCGGCCGCGCCGTTGTTGGCCAGCGTGATGCGCAGCAAGCCCGTCTCACCAGGATCGACCTTGCCGTTGTTGTTGCCGCCCGGGCCTTCGCTCAGCGCCGACTTGTCGACGGTGACGTTGGCACCGGCGAGCACGGCGAACTGCTGGAACATGTGCTGCTGCCGGTTCGAGATCCGCACCTGGTTGGTCGGGTTTGGCCAGAAACCACCCTCGCTCGAAGTGCCGAGTTCCGGCGTATAGCCGTACATGCCGTGCGCTACGTGGTAGTGGTCGAGTGCGGTACCCGCTGCGATGTAGAGCGTCGTGCTCGCCGGTCCGACAACCATCGCCGGGTTCTTCGCGAGCGCCCGCGCGTTGATCGTCTGGTATTCGCTGTGGTTCGGGGGTGGGCCGTTCTTGTAGCCCCACGGATAGAGCAGCAGCTCGCCACTCGTGTGGCACGAGTTGCCAATCACGAACTTTCGCGTCGTGATGAACGCCTCGAACGCCGCGATTTCCGGTTCCGAAAGCGGGCTCGTGCCACGGTAGGTGCTGGAGCTTGGGTTCGTGCTGTTGCCGCCGTTTGGGGCGGTCCAGCCCGTTGTCCAGTTGCGGTTCAGGTCGACACCGTAGACGCCGCCGCCGTTGTTGCGCCGGTTCTTGCGCCACATGCCACCGCCGTTGGGGCTGTTGCGGCGGTTGTACTCGTAACCGTCTGGGTTGACGCACGGCACGAAGTAGCACTCGCGGTTGTTGACGATGTAGGTAGCGACCGTGTCCTTGCCGTAGTTCGACAACAACCAGTCCATGAACACGAGCGTCGTCGTGCAACTGACTGGCTCGCGCGCGTGGTGCAGCGCGTCGTAGAGCACTTCTGGCTCGAGTTCGTCCTTGTTGACGTTGTCGGAGATCTTGACCATCCAGAGGTCACGACCCTCGATCGACTTGCCGATGCTGACCTTGGTCGTGCAGATGGCGGGGTGGTCCTTGGCGAACTTGTCGAGGTGGGCGACGATCTGTACCCACGTGTAGTGGCCCCCCATGCCGCCCTGTCCGACGGCGGGCGTCAGGTCGTTCGGGAACTTAAACTTTGATAGCTCCTTGCCGATCGTGTCCTCGAGGTTGCGCACGGCCACCGTGTAGTCGAGACCGGCAGCCTTGATCTTGTCGATGTCCGAGTCTTCGGCGATGACTTCGACCTCGCGCGCCGGAATCTCGAGCGCGTTGCATGCTGCCAGGTCCAGGTCGAGTGCCAGCAGCTTGTCCAGCGTTCGCGCGTCTTTGACGATCACCTTGACCAGGTGGTGATCCGGCTCGGCGGCCGGAGGAGTCGTTGCCACGGCGTTGATCGGAGTGACTGCTTGGAAGCAGAGGGGCAGTAGGAGCTGGGCGAACATGCAGGCCTCGCTAACGGGACGCAGGGAAGAAGCTCGACGCATTCTAGCGCGAACAAATCGTAGTGTGTCGCCCCAGATTGTGCTGGCCCCACTGATGACACGGCGGTCGCGCCCCGACGCCTTGTCGTTTCAGGCCGCCACTGCGACTCTGCATGCCTATCGACTGGCGCTGGCCGGGGGCTCGCCGTCATGCATGCGGCGGCCGTTGGCCGTGCCATCCGTAAGCTGGGTGGTTTCTTCTCACCCACCGAGAAGGTCAGCTTTCTGTCACCGACTGCCGACCTTGCCGTAGCCTTGGGCGAATGCGGGCCGTCGCACTTGTGCTGTTGCTCGTCGCCGGTGTCGGTGCACAGACGACCTTTCGTTGGGTCGAACGCAGCCACTGGTGGCTGGACACCCATCCGGTGCGGCTCCGCGTCGGCAGCGCAAAGGCCACTCTCGTGCTGCTCGGGTTGCCCCGCCTGGTTTGGTCGCTCGGTGCGCACGACATCACCGCTCACGGTACTGCAGCGGGGATCGAATGCCGCGTCCGTGCATTGCCGACCGAGGACCTTCTGGTGTTCGACGTGCGCTCCAGGGATCCACTGCTGCTG
Organism: Planctomycetota bacterium; assembly: GCA_002685965.1. Lineage (GTDB taxonomy): Bacteria > Planctomycetota > UBA1135 > UBA1135. Next base: position 24,213 of record NYZE01000080.1, read on the forward strand.
CGCGTCAAACTTCCCGGTGTCTCCTCGGGTGGCCCCGACCTCGCCAATGCGCTCTTTGGTGGGCGTCAAATGGCTCTCTTGGCGGTCGGTGGTGGGCTCGTTGTGGGGGCCGATGCTTGCCGTATCCAGCTGCCGGCTGGCGGGGGCACGCTGGTCTTCTGTCTCGGTCGCGCCGCGCGCGATAGCCAGCAAGTCGCTGCCTTGCGGCTCGGGGCGCGTCATCGCCTGGAGCTGGCATCCGTGCAGGACGCGGCCTGGTTGCGACAGGGCCTCTTGCTGCACTCGCCATCGGCGCCGATCAACAAGATGTTCCGGCGTGCCCTGCTCCAGTTGCGCGCCCAGATCGCGCCGAATGGCCGAGTGTTCGACGCCAAGCGGGGCGCCGGCTTCGGGGTAGCGATCCGGCCAACGGTCTCCAGTGCCGCGGCCTTGTGGGTTAGCGGGCACCGCGCGCTTGCACGGAGGATCGTCGCGGCCTTGCGTGATGAGACCATGCCGCAGCTCCTGGCCGCGCACACCCGCCAGTTGCGCCGACTCGGCTGGTTGCCGGCTGCCCCACCCTTCAAGGACGACCCCGTAATCGGCGACCTTGCCGGGCTGCCTCTACACGAGTGGTTGACGACCAGACAAGGTCTCGGCCACCTCCCTGAGGCCCCGGAAGCGTGGGTGCACGCCGGAACCGGACGCCTGTGCTTCCTGCCGGGTCAACCACGTCCGACTGCCTGGCACCTCGTAATCGGCACCGCGTGGTTACCGCTCCCGGTCGAGTGGCGAGTCGCTGCCGCTCGAACGTGGCCCGACGCGCTCCGCGAGCTACTGCAACCCGATGGCACGTTCGCGCTGATGGGTCGGTTTGGCACCGACCGCGCGTCGCCGCCCTCGCCCCTTGCCACTTGTTTGCTCGCTGAGTGGCGCCTGGCACGTGGCGACCGCGATGGCGCTGAACGTGCGCTACGCGCCGTCGCCGTTCGTACATCAGGCTGGCTTGCGCACTCTTGGCGGCGTGCGGATGACCAATCGGCTGCTGCTGCTGCTCGATTCGTGCTCACCGCAATCGGTCTCACCCTGCGTTCCGGCGCAGGCGCCTGGCAAGTTGGGCTGCCCGAGAGTTGGGACCGTGTGACCCTGGCGGGTTATCCGCTCGGCGAGGCGCGCGCGGAGGTGACGCTGGAGCGGGAACGAGGCTCGCTCCGGATGTGCGTCCGCGGTGGGCGCCGCCTGCCTGCGTTCCGCTGTGTCGCCTCCGGCGGTGCGGTTGATGTCCCACAGGGTGGAACGGCCGTGGCGGGCGTGTCAGTGGGTGAACGCTTGCTGACGCTACCCGAACGGCTCCCCGACACCGTGCGCTGCTACACGAAGGCGGGCGAGGAGTACCGCGTCCAGCTGGCCGAGACGCTGGCAATGATCAGGCGCCTTCGTCGGAAGCAGACCGCCCCGCGCGTGGTACGCGTGCGCAAGTCGCTGTCGCCACAAGAGGAGGCCAGGGCGATCGACTCTTTGCGTGGGCTCAGTCGCTTCATCGAGCGACAGTTCGAAGCACGAAACCGGAAGTAGCCCTGCAGAGCTACTTGCTGTGCCCAGGCTTCTTGGTTCGCACCTCGTTGGGAATGCGCAGTTCCCAACCTCCTTCTGCGGTGGCGCCGATCAGGAGCACTCGTTCGCCCAGGCGCGTGTGACGTTGCAGCAAGTTCTCGCCTGCCGGTGCCCACGATGCCGTCGGTCCGGCGATGAGTCGGAACATGTCGCTGAGCTCTCGCAGAAGGTTTGGCTGACGCTGTAGTTGCGGCGGCAAGTGGCTGGTGAGGTCGAGCACGCGCAGGTTGCGGATTTGCACCCCCTCGGCTCCTCTCCGATCCATGCGGGCAGCCTCGATCAACGTGACCATGCGTTCGATGTCGCGGCGTGAGTAGCTACGGCCCCGCGCGGACCGGACAACCCGCTCGAGGTTTTTCTCGATCGAGACGAGTCCGGTGCGCAGCTTGGTTGGCAGCACCACTACCCTGCCATCGAGCATGTTGACGACCTGCACGCTCAACAGCGTCTGCTGACTCTTCGACTGCAGGGCGCGGAAGGCCTGGTTTGGCTGCATTCGCCGGTAGCGCGGTGCAGCTTCTTGCAACTCGACGACCTGATGTACGCAGTTCTCGACGCTGTTCCTGCCGAAAGAGACCGGATCGATTGGCCTCGGGATCGGCAGCGACACACGCTCGAGCCCGCCCAATCCTGAGTTGCTGGCCGACCTGGTGCTCGCAGGGTTCTTCGTGACGGGCTGTCCCTTGTTGAACTCGTCGATGATGAGCCCCAACGACAGCAGTAGCGCAGCCGCGGTCACGGCACCGGAAGCAAAGAGCTTGATGCGATGGCTGAGCGCGACCGGTCCGCGCAGGATCTCTGGTCGAGCGCCTTCGCCCGCAGAGATTCGCTCGAACAGGTTGGCCTGAAAGTCAGTCGACACCTCGTGGACTGGCAAGGCTCGCGTCATTGTCTGCAGTTCGCGGCAGCTATCGAACGCCTTGCGGCAAGTCCGGCATACCAAGAGGTGGGTGCGGAAGGCTTGTGCCTCCCGCTGGCCGAGACGCTGATCCACAGCCTCGCTGACGAGACTGGCGGCTTGCCTGCAGCTGAGCGTTGACTGGGAGCTCATCTGGAGTCGAGGTGAACGCGCAATGTCCGGAGAAGCTTCTGTCGTGCACGGAAAAGACGGGTGCTGACAGTCTTGAGTGGGATGTCGAGGATGGTGGCTGCTTCCTCGTACGAGACACCTTGGCTTTCGCAGAGCAGGAAGACCTCGCGAAACTTGTTCGGCAGCTCACGAATCGCTCGCTGCAGATCAACGCTCATCTCGTTCTCTTGTGCTCGGACGTCAGGTGAGGCGCTCGGGCGATCGGGAGGCGTCGGATCACGGTCGTCGTCATCGGCCAGGTCGCGGAAGTTGCGCGGCTTGTGCTTGCGGCGCCGCAGACGGTCCAGGCAGAGGTTGCGCGCGACGCGATAGAGCCACGGCCGCCATGCCACCTCTGGCACCTGGTGCAGGTGGCGATACAGCGCCAGGAGCGCATCCTGCGCCACGTCCTCGGACCAGTCCCCGTCGTCCCCGAGCATTCGGGCCGCGAACGTCGACAAGGGCTCCGCATAGTCGTGCACCGCGCCCTGGTAGGCGGAGAGCAGGACCGAGTCTTGATGAGTCATGGAGGACATAGAACGCGAGGGCGGCCGTGTGGGACGCCGCGGTCGGCGCAAAACTCCCTGATCCACACCATTCCCAGCCTACCTGCAGGTGGCGACTCCAGAGTGGTGATCGGCACGCCGAGGTCGATTCTCGCCCAACTTCCGTGATTGCCTAGGGTTGGGTGACCCACGGGGCCGTCAGGATCGACGGGGGTCGTGGTGACGATGCGCCGGTCCAGCGGAGGGCGGGGGTTCGCCCAGGGGCCGCGGTGGACGGTCCGCTGCCGGTCGCCGGGCCGGTCTGTACACGAAAGGCATGACCATGGCGCAGGCGATCGCTGTGGCGGAGGGACTCGATCGCTGCGCCAAGTGGAACGACGTGCGACTGCTCCGTTACTACGGGAAGGACACGGTCAAGAGGCACCGCGTGAACATGAGCGGAGTGTTGCTCGCGCAGGAGCCGAATTTCTTGGTTCTGCCCGGTGACGTTGTCTATTGCCGAACATCCACGATCGCCGACATCCACGATTTCGTTGGGCTCTATATCAAGCGCTTGCTACCAATCGCCATCACCGGCGCCGCGCTGCCGGTCCCTGGCGGGGGACAGTGGAGCCTTCAAAAAACTTTCAGGCTTGCCCAATCTTTCCGGGGACTCGTGCGTAGAACGCACATCGGCCCCCGTGCCCGCGCCCATGTGGGCAACCGGAAGGTCCCCCCCCCCTTCCACAGGACGCTTGAAAGACGATCGTGTAGGCAGGCTGACCTGCCGGGGAGTTCCCTGGAATGGCAATGGCGCGAACCCTCTACCTTTTCTCTCCCGAAGAAGCCGGGCGCGAGTCTCTTCGTCGGCTAGTGAACATCCTCGAGCGAGGTGGAACCGTACCGAGCGAGGATCTCGCTTCGTTCGAAGAGCTCATGGCGAAGCTCGAGGGCGGACAGGTGGACTGTTTACTTCTGGACGGTCGAGCCACCGGGGCGGAGCTCCTCAAGCGTCTCGGTGAACCCGACCCGGAGCGCTTGCTCTCGATGTCGCTCGCCGAACTCGAGAAGCGGCACATCCTGCGAGTGCTCGCGAGCACGCGGAACAACAAGACGCGGGCGGCGCGGATCCTCGGGATTGACACCAAGACGCTCTACAACAAGCTCAAGAGCTACCAGGCCAGCGAGAAGGCTCGCTTGAGACGCCTGGAGCAGAGTTCAACCACCGCCTGAAGGCGGGCGGGCCGCCGACTGGCGGAGCGACGGTCAAAGAGCCTCCCGGCACGCATCGAAGACGGCGCTGGGTGCAATCTCCTCCATGCAGACGTTACGTGGACAACGAACGTCGCGTCCCTGGCACGGCGCACAGGGTAGGTCTCGTCGGAGGACCGCTGTGTAAGAGCACGGTGCCCATGGACCCGTGAAAGAGACCGGGCTCGGTCCGTACAGACCGATCAGAGCCGTGCCGACGGCGGTGGCGATGTGCAGCGGGCCCGTGTCCACGGTCACGACCACGTCGGCGAGGCTTGCGGCGGCCGCCAAACGCGACAGTGGTGGTCGTATCAACTGCAGCGGTGCGCTCGTGCAGCCGGAGACGATGTGGTTGACCCACCGCGTCTCCACCGAGCTGCCCGAGCTGACGACGACCTGTAGCGACAACTCGTCGGCCAGCCGATCCATCAACACGCGCCAGTGTTCGACGGGCCAAACGCGCCGTCGCACACCGCGGCGCAGCTTGAAGCGGAAGGTCTCGTCGCAACCGGGATGGAGCAGTGCGAACGGCACGCCACGCGCGGGCAGGAATGCGCGAGCTGCGTTGAGCTCCGCCTCGGGGAGTGCCAGGCGCAGGGGTCCTGGGGGTTCCGGAAGGCCGATCGGTCCGAGGCGTGCCAGGGTCTGCTCGACGACGTGATGCGTGCGGTCCGTTGGTGTCGGGTCGTTGGCGGGGAACACGAACGGGATGCGCGCCGAGCGCGCGAAGTACAACAGCTCCTTGCGCGGACGCAGTGCGAGCAATAGATCGAACTTGCCTTCGATCTGCTGCGCCAACCTGCTGCCCTGCCGACCTGCGAGGGCACTCTCGCGACCTGAGAAGGCGAGCACCTGGTCGAACATCGGATCATGGTCAACGAGCGCACGGCTATACTCGTTGGTGAGCAGGGTGATTCGCGCCTGTGGCCATCGCTCGTGAAACGCGGCGAGCGCTGGCGTTGTCATCAAGAGGTCGCCGATGCGCGAAGCGCGCACAGCGAGCACATTATGGACCAGGTTGCGTTCGAGTTGCTCCAGAACCGCAGCTGCGTCGGTGCCTGGCATCACGACCGTAGCGTATCCCGCCGGCGACGGATACGTTCAGGGAATGCACCGCACGCTTCCCACGTTCGCACTCTTGTCGCTGTGCACTTTGGCGGGTGCACAGCGATTCGACGCGTCCCGCACCGGTCTCCCCGAGCGCAGCGCGAAGGTCGTTTCGTACACGATGCGCGTCCGTCTGGATCCCGTGACCAAGCAGGTCACGGGGACGCAGCAGATCGGATACCGCAACATCACGCGCGGCCGCACCAACGAGCTGCGGTGGCACATGTATCTGAATGCCTTCCGCAACCTTCGCTCTACGCACTTGCGCGAGTCGGACGCTGCCGCGCGCGAGCGGTACAAGACCAAGATCGAGTTCGGAGAGGTGCGTTTTCTCCGCCTCACGAGCGTCGACCACGGTCGTGAGCACGACTTGCTTCCCGGGTTGCGCTGGGTGCAACCCGATGACGGCAACCCTGACGACCGCACCGTTTGCGTCGTGCCACTGCCCGGCACGCTCGAGCCGGGCGAGACGATCCACCTCGAGACCGAGTTCGTCGCCAAGTTGCCCAAGGCCTACCGGCGCACTGGCTGGGGGCCAGGCAACTTCTTCATGGTCGCGCAGTGGTTTCCGAAACTCGGCGTGCTCGAGGACGCGGGCAGCGGCAAGGCGTGGTGGAACTGTCACCAGTTCCACGCCTGGACCGAGTTCTTCGCCGACTACGGCACGTATGACGTAACGATCGAAACGCCGAAGGGCTGGCCGGTCGGCGCCACCGGCAAGCTCGTCGGCGCGGTTGCATCGAGCGGAGAATACGACGTGCGGCGCTTCGTACAGCAGGACGTGCACGACTTCGCCTGGGTCACGGATCCCGACTACGTCGAGCATCGCTTCACGTTCGTCGGCGCCAACCAGATCTCACCGCGTATGCGGGCGATCTTCGGCAAGGCGCTCGGCCATGGACCGCAACAACTCGAGTTGACCGACGTGCACGTGCGTGTGCTGTTGCATCCCGAGCACGATTCCGCTGAGCAGCGGCATCGCCACCAGCGCGCCGTCGAGACTGCGATCCAGTTCTACGGCGAGCGGTTCGGCCGGTATCCGTATGAGACCCTGACAGTTGTCGATCCCGCGATCGATGACAACGGCGATCGCCTCGGCGGCGGCATGGAGTATCCGACGCTGATCACTTGTGGTACGCGCCTCTACCCGCACCGACGGCAGTTGCGCCCAGAGGGTGTGACTGTTCACGAGTTCGGACACCAGTACTGGTACGGCTTGTCGGGCAACAACGAGTTCCAGGAGAGCTGGCTCGATGAGGGGGTGTGTTCCTACACGGAGGGTCGAGCACAGGATCTGGCCTACCACGAGTTGCGCGCAACGGAGGAAGGGGCTCCCGCGGTGGGCGATCCAGTGTTCGTGACCTCCTTCGGCCCGGTGTCCGTCATCGGCCGTGTCCCGGCCACGCTCGCCGGCAGCGGCAGTGGTGGCTGGGCCGCAGCCACCAGGCTCGAGCGCATCGATGTGCCCTGCATGCTGCGTGGCGTGTCGACCCTGTTCGGCGCGTCGCCGACCTGGGTCGATCGCGTCGACAAGGATGCCGAGTTCCGCGGTGTGCTGCTGCCCGACCTGCCCTTCCTCGACTATTTGCGCGACCTACCCTTCCTGACCTACGAACGCGACCTGCCGCAACGCAACCTGTACAGCGACCGCGCGATCTATCTCGGTGCGCCGAGCAAGGACCCCGTCGTGCAACCGGCCTGGACGTATCTCGATCGTCAGAGTTACCGGGTCAACTCTTACCAACGGCCATCGACCATCCTGTCGACGCTCGAACGCGTCATGGGGCCTGACCAGTGGTGGCCGTGCCTGCGGCGATTCCACGAGCGCGCCCGGTTTGCCCACCCGACGACCGAGGACTTCCTGCGTGAAGTGAGAGCCTTCGGTGGCGCCGCCGCCGAACTTCTCGCGCGCGACCTCTTGCTGACGACCAAGACCCTCGACTACGGCGTGGAGTCGGTGGAACGCGTGGCTGATCCGAAGGCGTTCGGTCGCTTCGACGACACCGAGTCGAACGATGAGCGCGGCGATGCGGTCGTTGTCAAGGTGCGCCGCTTCGGCGACATCGTTGCACCTGTGGTCGTACGCTTCGTCTTCGAGAAGGAGTCTGTCGATGAGGTGTGGCCTAGCGAGGGTCAGGGTGCGTGGCGCGGGTTTCGCTTCGGCCCGTCGGTGCTCGCCGGGCGAGGTGAACTGCTGCAAGTGTTGGTCGACCCACCCGATGCGACGCGGGAAGTCGGCTATGGCCCGGCAGGCGTTTACGTCGTCGACACCAACCTTCTCAACAACGCTTGGCAGAAGATCCCGAACCCCTCAGCGTCGCGCCGCCGTGGTTTGCGAGTGTGGGTCTACGTGAACACCGTGCTGAGCTTCTTCGGGGCGATTGGATGAGCGCCTTCCCGAATCTCGTTGGATGCTTAGCGATTGGACCGAAGGCCATCGGTCGCGTGCTGCTGTCTCCGGCCAAGGTGGGCATTCCAGTCTTAGCTGTAGCGATCGTGTCCTTCCTGCTCGTGTTGCCGGTTTGGCGCGCCGTTGCCGAGGCGTTGGATCATCATCCGCTCGCCGGTGACCGCTTCGGACGTTTCCTCTACGCGGACCTGGAGCGGTTGCAGCCCTCGACCAACTTGAGCCTCGGCGCATCGATGCTCGCATCGATTCTGCTGTGGTCTTTCTTCGCCGGTGGAGTGCTCGTATGCGTCGGCAAGGGAAAGCGACGACGTTTCGATGAGTTCATCGGCGCCAGTGCGCGCTGGCTGCTGCGCTCGATCCGTTGCTGGGTCGTGTTCGCGGCCCTACTGGCCCTTTGGTCGTGGCTCCTGCTTGGCGTCGCCAAGCCCTACCTCGAGGCGGCCCTTGTCGAGGTCGGGAACGAGGGCTCCCAAGAACGCTTCGCCTTGGGTCTCAACGTGACTTGGTTGGTGGGCTTCGCGAAGCTGTGGGCACACCGGCGGTTGTCGCTGGCTCACATGATCGTGACCGATCGCCGTTCGGCTCTGCTCGCCTGCATGCACACGGCGCTGCTCATCGTGCGGCGGCCGCTGCGCACCCTGGCGGCCTTCCTCGGTCTGTTTGCGGTGTGGGCGCTGGGCTTGGCAGTCTCGGGGATGGGGTTGGAACGACTGCTGCAGGCCGAACATCACGGCCTTGCTCTCGCTGTCGGCGTCGTTGCTCTGGTCTGGTACCAGGTAGCGATCGCTGCGTCGTGGCTCGTGGCGCGTCAACTGGTCGAACACGACGTTGCGGCCCGTCCCGCTGGGGAAGAGGCTGGCATTCGTACGCAGCGCGACCTCGATCGGACCGAAGCCGCCTGAGACGCACGACGCGTTGCCCCTGCGCCGACGCACTCAGGGTCAAGCGGAAGTCCGGTCGGGCGTCTTCCTTGTGCGAGTGGCCCATGCTACGGTCCCAAACATGTCTCTTGCCGACTTTCAAGACCGCTTTGGGCTCGCCACGACTCGTCTGGCGCAGTTGAAGGTGGGGCTTTGACTTCGACGGCAATCTGAAAGGCCTCGCCGAGGCCGAAGAGAGCATGCTCAAGCCCGGCTTCTGGGGTGACCAGGGAGCCGCCGGCAAGGTGGTCGCGGCCCAAAAGCGCGCACGTGCCATCGTGGGTCCGATGCGTCATGCGGACAGTACGATGGAGGATCTTGAGGTCTTGCTCGAGCTTGCCGAGGAAGACGAGGCTGCGGTGACAGCGGACATCGAGGAGGCGCTGTCAGCGCTGGAGGAAGGTCTCGACAAGGCCGAGTTCCAGTTGATGCTCGGTGGCGAGCACGATCACCGCAACGCGATCCTCAACCTGCAGGCGGGTGCAGGTGGTGTCGATGCGTGCGACTGGGCCGAGATGCTACTCAGGATGTACCTGCGCTGGGCCGAGCGCATGGACTTCGATTTCGAGGAGATCGACCTGCAAAGGGCGGAGGAAGCCGGCATCCGTTCGGCTTCCGTGCTGATCAAGGGTTCCTACGCCTACGGCTGGCTCAAGGCCGAGCAGGGGGTGCACCGGCTCGTGCGCATCTCGCCGTTCGATGCACAGAACCGGCGGCAAACGAGTTTTGCCTCGGCGGAAGTCGTGCCCGAGTTCGACGACGACATCGAGATCGAGATCCCGGAGAAGGAGCTCCGGGTCGATACGTTCCGCGCGAGCGGCGCAGGCGGTCAGCATGTCAACAAGACTGAGTCAGCGGTTCGATTCACGCACCTCCCGACTGGGATAGTCGTGAGCTGCCAAAACGAGCGTAGTCAGCACAAGAACCGTGCCACGGCGATGAAGGTCCTGCGGGCCAAGCTCTATCAACTCGAACTCGCCAAACGCGAGGATGCCCTGAAGGGGTTCTATGGCGATCGCGGGTCGATCGCGTGGGGCAACCAAATCCGTTCGTACGTTTTGCAGCCGTACCAGATGGTCAAAGACCTACGCACCACTCACCAGAACGGCAATGCGCAGGCTGTGCTCGATGGCAACCTGACGCCGTTCATGGAAGCGTGGCTCAAGATGCGCAGAGGGGACAAGTAGCACGATGACGACACCGCACGCACTCATCTCGGTGTCCGACAAGACTGATGTCGTCGAGTTCGCGCGAGCGATTGCGGAGACCGGGTACGCGATCCTCTCGACGGGGGGAACGGCGAAGGTGCTCGGAGACGCTGGCATCGCTTGCCGACAGGTCAGTAGTTACACGGACTTCCCGGAGATCATGGACGGGAGGGTCAAGACCCTGCACCCGAAGATCCATGGCGGTTTGCTCGCGCGTCGCGACAAGGAGAACCACTGCGACGCCATGGCCGAGCACGGGATTGAGAGCATCGATTTAGTTGTCGTGAACCTCTATCCGTTCGTCGAGACCGTGCTACGCGAGGGGACGACTCGAGCGGAAGCGATCGAGCAGATCGACATTGGCGGGCCGTCGATGATCCGTGCAGCTGCGAAGAACCACGACTTCGTCTGTGTCGTTTGTGACCCGAGCGACTACGCCGAGGTGACCAGGGCACTCAAGGTGGGCGCGGTGACGCAGGAACTGCGCTCGCACCTTGCAGCGAAGGCATACTCGATCACCGCGGACTACGACGCTGCGGTGTCGTGCTATCTCGCGGGCGAATCCTCGTTGCCGCGCATTACGCCCGCGTCGCCGGTAGCGGCAGTCGAGCCCGCGCAAGCACCCGAATCCAGTCTCGGTGAGGTCTTCCACGTCAGCGGCGATCGGATCCGCTCCCTGCGCTACGGCGAGAACCCACACCAAGAGGCGGCCTTCTACGGTTTCACTGGCGCAGCGGGCGCGACCATGGCGGCCGCCGAGTTCCTCGGCGGCAACAAAGAGCTGTCGTACAACAACATTCTCGACCTGGATGCGGCGATCGGCCTCGCCCGTGAGTTTCCGCCCGTGATGCCGGCGTGCGTCATCGTCAAGCACGGTAATCCGTGCGGCGCCGCCGTTTCCGACGGCGACCTGGCGGCGGCTTGGGCGAGTGCGCACGAGTGTGATCCACTCTCTGCATTCGGTTCGATCGTTGCGTGCAACGTCGAAGTCGATCGCGTCGCGGCGCAGCAGATGGCGGCTCCCGGGAAGTTCATCGAAGCGGTCATCGCGCCGTCATTCACCGCGGATGCCATCGAGGCGCTGCGTGGAGCGAAGTTCGGCAAGAACCTGCGCATCTTGGCCACCGGTGACCTGTCCGAATACGCGCCGGGGCTGGCGATTCGCTCCGTCTCGGGGGGCTTCCTCGTGCAGACCGAAGATCTGCCGCGCCGGGAACTGGAGCTCGAGTTCGTCACCCAGCGTCGGCCGAGCGACGAGGAGATCAAGGACCTGCGGTTTGCGCACGTGGTGTGCAAGCACGTCCGCTCCAATGCCATCGTGATCGCAAACGAGGGCCGTGCAGTCGGCGTCGGAGCTGGGCAGATGAGTCGTGTTGACTCGGTCGAGATCGCGGTGCGCAAGGCCCGGGACAACGCTGTTGGCGGAGTGCTGGCGAGCGATGCCTTCTTCCCGTTCCCCGACGGCGTCGAAGCCGCTGCCGCGGCCGGTATTACCGCCGTGATTCAACCAGGCGGATCACGCAAGGACGCGGACGTCATCGCGGCCGCCAACGAACACGATGTCGCGATGGTCCTGACCGGCGTTCGACACTTCCGACACTAACGATGGACATCGCGAAGGCTGTCGAAGAGATCCGCCTGGGCGCGTCGATCCACGACCTGTTCAGGGATTTCCTGGCGTCGCAGCTGTCGGTCTCCACCGGTGAGCTGCGGCGCACACTCAGTGACCTCACGGTGGAGCGTCAGCGCCAGCTCAACGACGAGGCGCTGGGCTTTACAGGCAGCCTCTGTCGTCAACTCGGCGAGCGTTTCGACGGCGACCCGCGCATGTGCCACGTGCTCCTCGAGTGGCTGCGCACACACAAGGACTACGAAGCGTTCGACGTACTGCTGACGAGCTTCGACTTTCCCGCACGTTTGCAGGTACTGGCGGAGGGCAGGCGATTGTTTCCGGCAACGCTCACGTCGCACTGGCGAGACGGTCCGCAGCCAGGCGCGCGCTACTGACGCGTTGTGCGGATCGCTTCCGTCAGCGCCGGAAGAACTTCGAACGCGTCACCGACGATTCCGTAGTTGGCGACCTTGAAGATCGGCGCTTGCGGGTCCTTGTTGATCGCCACGATGAACTTGGACGTCACCATGCCAGCGAGGTGCTGGATCGCACCAGAGATGCCGACCGCGATGTAGAGCATCGGCGCGACGACCTTGCCGGTCTGGCCGACTTGCTCCGAGTGCGGTCGCCAGCCAGCATCGACGACCGCGCGTGAGGCGCCCATTGCGGCGACGCCGGGGCCGAAGGCCTCCACGAGTTGCTCGAGCAAGGTCCAGTGCTCAGGGCCCTTGAGGCCACGACCGGCGGAGACGACGACGGAGGCTTCCTGCAGCGGGACATGGTTCACCGAGGCGGCAGAGATTTCCTTGACGATGGCGAGCAGGTCCCCGTCCGGAGCGGCCACGTTGACGACCTCGCCAGCGGCCGGGGCCTCGCTCGCAGCGAAGGCATTCGGACGCAGCGTCACGCAATAGTGCGCTGCGTTCGGTCGCAGCTGCTTGATGGCCTTGCCGGCGAACACCGGCTTGCTCGCTTGCAGCACACCGTCGACCACCGACAGCTGGGTCGCGTCCGTCGTGCAAGCGCCGTCCAAGAGCTGGGCGACGCGCGGCGCGAGGTCCTTGCCCATTGCGGTGTGCGCGAACAGCACCGTGCCGGCGCCGGACTGTTCGGCGCATGCAGCGATGGCGCGAGCGCAGCCGTCGCCGCTGTGAGCAGCCAGGACATCGCTCTCAGCAACGAAGACCTTGGTCGCCCCGTGCTGCGCCGCCTGTGTCGCGAGATTACGAATGCCCGCACCGACGATTGCCGCCGAAACTGCACCGCTGAGGTTGCCGGCCGTTTCTCGGCCGGCAGCGAGTGCCTCGAACGAAGCCTTCTTGATCTGGCCGTCTTGCTGTTCGACGAAAACCAGCACGTCGTTGGACATCTGCGTTGCCCTCTTCCCTTCAACTAGTCTCTAAAGGACCTTGGCTTCGTTCTGGAGCTTGTCGATGAGCGTCGTCACCGCGGCTGCGCCCTCGCCCAAGATCGACGGCGCCGGGCGCTCCGCAGGCGGCTCGAGCGCCACGACTTCCACTTTGTTGTCGGGCGGCGTCGCCGCAGCTTCGTCGAGCGGCTTCTTCTTGGCGGCCATGATGCCCTTCAAGTTCGGATAGCGCGGTTCATTGAGACCCTTCTGGCACGTGATGACGGCCGGCAGTTTGCCTTCGATGGTCTCCCGCCCACCTTCGATGTCGCGCGTTGCGGCGAACGTGTCGTCGCCGATCTCCAATGAGTTGACGTCGGTGGCGCAGGCGAAGCCGAGCAACGTTGCCACGCGCGGACCAACCTGGCCGGCATCGTCATCGACCGCTTGCTTGCCACAGAAGATCAAGTCCGGCGCCAGCTCTTTGCTCTTCTCGGCGAGCACGCTCGCGACAGCCGCGCTGTCCGGGTGGTCTTCGCACGTCAGCAGGATGGCCTTGTCGGCGCCCATGGCCAGGCAGGTGCGTAGGTCCTTTTGCGCCGCCGACGTGCCGAGCGTCATGACGGTTACCGTGCCACCCCTGGCCTCCTTGGTCTTCAGCGCTTCCTCGACCGCGAACTCGTCGTACGGATTGAGGACGAACTCGACACCTTGGGCGTCGTAACTCTTCCCGTCCGCCGCGATCTTGATCTGACTGTCGGTCGCGGGGACGCGCTTGACGAGGACGAGGATCTCCATGGCTTGTCTCCAGAGGCGCCGGGCAAAGGGCGAGGCACCTTAGAAGCGCCGACATCCCGATGACAAGAGCGCGCCCGGGATCGCCTTTTGGCTCTATTGCCGGACCTCGCAGAGCAAGCGGTCCCAGTCGAAGGCTGGCCCGGGATCGGTCTTGTTGGTTTGGACGTGGTAGTGGCCGATGAGACCGGAGTACTGGCGAAACTCGTCGTCGCCCAGGGCCGTCGTTCGCAGTTGGCCTTCAGGAGTCCGCGGGTAGTCGACGCGGAGCCGAGGAAAGATCTTCGCCAGGGCTGCGGTGAGCTTTGCCAGGGCGGCGTATTGCTGGTCGGTGAAGTCGTATTGCCAGAGATCCTGGCCCTGAATGTTGCCGGCAACGAGTTCAGCGCGGCTCGGACGAGCTACGAAGTTCGGTGTGCGCACGCCGGTGTTCTTGATCCGTTTCGGGAAGCGCACGTAGGGCCCGTTCTCGTCGACCCGGTACCACTCGAGCAGCGCGCGGTGCTGCGCCCGCGGATATGCCCCGATGTGGGCGATCTCGATACCGACCGAACGGTCGTTAGCCCTGGTCCCATGCCAAGCTCGTTCCGCGAGGTCGAGCGTTTGGTAGATCGTGCCATCGACGTCGAGCAGGAAGTGGACGGAGAGCTTTCTCAGGTCGTGCAACACCCGAAAGCACTGGCGCGAAGTTCCGCAAACGTCGTAGTGGATCACGAACTGATCGACGACGGCCTGCAGGTCTTGGATGTGCCACACACCGCTGGCCTTGACCACCGCCGGCGCGGTGCGCCGCGTGCTGTAGCGCCGACCTGGAGCAAAACTCCATCCACGCAGTTCGTCCGGAAAAGCAGGAGCGTCGCTGTAAGCGTCATAACCCCCAGGCTCGGACCAGAGGACTACTCGCGTCCCGGTATGGAACAGCCGTCCGCAAACCGAGATCTCGTCGCCAGCGCAGCCCCGAGAGTCGGCTTCGATCGCGTCCCAGTTGTTCGCGGCGCAGGCAGGCAGGAACACGCAGGTCGCAATCAGGAATGAGCGCATCGGGCGGTGGGTGTGGCGAGCCGCCATATCGATCGGCATTGTCACGACTGGCGGCTCCTGAGCACGCGCTTCTTCAGGTCGGGCAGGATTTCGACCTTGGCGCCAGCCGAACGGTGTCGGTTTCCTGCGGCTCACCAGCCCGTTCGGGCTCCAGTGGTTCGTCTGGGACCGGCGACCGGGCGCGGCTTTCGCTGGACGGACCGACAGTCGCCGACACAATGCGGGCATGACGGCGACGAAGATCGACGGCAAGGCGATCGCGGTGGCGATCCATGACGAGGTCCGGAGCGGTGCTGTCGAACTGCGCAGCAGGACCGGCGTCGTACCGGGGCTGGCCACAGTGATCGTCGGCGACGATCCAGCGTCTCGCTCCTACGTGAAGGCCAAGCGGCGGGCGTGCGTCGACGACGGCATCGAGCCGTTCGGCTACGAACTCGCTGCCGATACGACGCACGGCGAACTGCTGTCTCTGCTGGCCGCTCTTGCAGCCGACTCGAGCGTGCACGGGATCTTGGTGCAACTGCCTCTGCCCAAGCACCTCGACGAACGCCGCGTGCTCTCGGTGATCCCCGTCGACAAGGACGTCGATGGGTTCCACCCGCACAACGTCGGGTTGCTCGGCGTCAAGGGCGCGGAACCGAGCTTCGTGCCCTGCACCCCGGCCGGCATCATCGAGCTCCTGAAGCGTAGCGACGTGTCTCTCTCGGGTGCCCGCGCTGTCGTGCTCGGGCGCAGCAAGATCGTCGGACTGCCCGCCGCACTGCTCCTGCTGCGCGAGGACGCGACGGTGACGGTTTGTCACTCACGCACGGCGAGCCTGGCTGACGTCACGCGCGAAGCCGATGTGCTCGTGGCTGCGATCGGCCGCGCCGAGTTTGTCACTGCCGACATGGTCAAGCCCGGCGCCGTCGTCATCGACGTGGGCGTAAACCGCGTCGATGACGCGAGCAGGAAGCGCGGCTACCGCCTCGTCGGCGATTGCGCCTACGACGAAATAGCCGAAGTCGCGCGCGCGATCACGCCGGTGCCGGGCGGCGTTGGCCCGATGACCATCGCCATGCTGATGCAGAACACGTTGCGCGCTGCCGAGCGAGCCTGACCAAGACTCGAGCAAGCGGGTAGCCCAGTGTGCAGGGGGCAGCGCCTACTTGCCGGTGACCGACCCCAGCTTCTTGGCCAGGCTTGGCAGGTCAAGGACGTTGTTGTCCAACGTCGAGATGATGATCTTGGTCAGGTTGAGGTTCTTGGCAGCCTCGAGCGCGACGAGGTTCTTGGCGCCGCTGCCCTGCAGCGCGGTCTGTCGCAGACGCTGGGCCTCGGCCTCGGCGTTCTTTGTCAGAAGGTTGGCCGACGCTTGTTTCTCGGCCTTGAACAGGTCGGCGTCGGCGTGCGTCTCGACGACGTAGCGAGCGGCATCGGCGCGGATCTTGGCGATTTCCTTCTCGTTGTCGGCGGTCAGCTCGCGCCGCGTCTTCTCAAGCGTTTGCTTGATGACGGTCACCTTTGCCTGCGTGGCCGCCTCGATGATCTGCGTGTTACCGCGGAACTGCGCCGCCTCGCGTTGCGCGTTGTTGACCTCGCGCTCCTGATCCTTCAGCGCCTTGAGCTTGAGCTCCTTCTCATAGGTCAGGTTGAACGTGACGTCGCGCACGAGAATTGCGACGAGCTCGACGTGCAGCGAAGCGAGCCGGCGGCGTAGCAGTGTCTCGGATTCAGCAGCCTTGTCGGTGCGCTTCTTTGGATCGTAGAAATCCTCGGTCAGCATGCTGCCGAACACGGGTCGCATCGCATCGATGGCCTCGTTGCGCACTTTGGTCTTGTAGTAATCGCCGGTGCCGAGTTCCTGGCGCAGCTTCCAGCACTCGCCCGGCTTGATGCGGAACTTGATCGTGACATCGAGGATGACGGTCTGGCCGTCGCGCGACTTGACGTTGAGCGGCCCGTTAGGGTCGCCGTCGATCATCGACAGGGTCTGAACGGTCGAGTCGAACAGCTCCCAGCTGTGCAGGGGGCCGAGGTCGAAGTGGAAACCCGGAGGGTAGTCCTCCTGCTGCAGACCGGAGCCCCACTCTTCGGTGAGCACGCCGACCTGGCCGATCCGGACCTTGACCACGCACAAGCGTGCGAAGATGCCGGTGGCGGCGAGTAGAAGAAGACCAGAGGAGGCGATGGCCGTGACCTTCATCGTTTGCCTCCCTTCACTGCAGCTGGCGCGCCTTCGACCGACAGCCTCTGCACGACTGGCGACGTCGCGTAGGGCAGACCTTCGATCTCTGCCCGCCCCAGCGCTTCGGCGACGGCGCGCATCACGAGGTTGTGACCGCCCTCCCCGGCGAGCGCTGCGACGAGGTTCTTCAGCGACTCGGCCTCCGCCTTGGCAGCCGCCAAGACGCCCTTGGCGTCACGTTCGGCCTGATAGAAGATCGCCTCGGCTTCGACCTTGGTCGTGTAGGCGTAGGCCTCGGCTCCTTTGCTGTCCTTCACCGCGACGGCTGTGGCCTCGATCTGCTCCTTCTGCAGCGTGCCCTTGATCTTCTCGATCTCGACCTCGGCGTCCTTGTCGGCCTGGACGATCTGTCGCTCTTGGAAAGCCCTAGCTGTTTCGGCGGCGACCTTCTGCCGCTCGACCTCTTGCTTGGCCTGGTTTTTCTCGTCGATCTTGTCCTCGTACTCTTTGTAGAAACGGAACTCATCGGGCACGACCTTGAGGACCTCGATGCCGTGCACGTTGAGCAAGGCGTTAAGCTCCTTCTCGCACACACGCGCCTTCTCGTCGCGCGCGGTCGCATCGTAGAAGCCCTCAGCCTCCAGCTCACCGAACACGTATCGCGCGACGGCACGACTGTAGTCGCGAATCCATTTCTGTCGGTAGGCGTCGACCGGCTCGCCGCGGAGGCGGCGGCGGCCGCGGCGGCCGCGCGGGCCGTACTCCAGTATGCGGACGCGGTCTACGCCGGACTCTCCCACGAGCTTGTTCAGAATCGTCTTCTCGTCGAGTAGCAACCGGTAGTTGACCTCGACGTCGAGCGATACGTCAGCGCCTTCGCTGGTCTTGATCTTGACCTCACCTTCCTTGCCCCTCATCCCGAGCGTGTGGATGGTCTTGTCGATCGTGTGCAGATCCGTCATCCAACCGTTGTAGAAGAATGATCCGGGCTGGGTCCGCACGGCCACGTTGCCGGTCAGATTGTTGATCAAGATGCCGACGTCGCTCGCGTCTACCCGACCCAGCCTGACTGAGGTCACCAAGCCGACGACGACGACGACGGCGGCCATGATGGGTAGTAGCGGTAGTCGCATCGTGCCGCCTTTGAAGTCGATCCTCATGTGCTTCTCCTCAAGGGTGAGAGGGTGGGCCCGCAGCACCTGCAGGCATAGAGAATGCGCAGGCAAAGCCGGAAAGATTCACATTGCCTGAAGGCCGAATCAGACCAGTTCTGCGCTGCCCTTGAACCGTGTCTGAGCGTGGTCTAAGGCATCGGCTGGCGCGCGACCGGGGCGTTCCGGCGCCAGACCCGCGCCATAAGTCCTTTTAAGCTTGTGGTTTCCAAATGAGTCAAGACATCGTCATCCTCGGCGGCGCACGTACGCCGATGGCTGAGTATTCCGGCACGCCGGGTTCTGGCAAGTTGAAGGACGTGAGCGCCATCGATCTTTGTGTGCATGCCACGAAGGCCGCGCTCGAGCGCACCGGGATCGCTGCTGACCAAGTCGAGCACATCGCGGTCGGCAACGCGCTGCAGACGTCGACCGATGCGATCTACGGCGCGCGGCACGTCGGTCTCAAGGCTGGCCTGCCGATCGAAACGCCAGCGGTCACGCTCAACCGGTTGTGTGGCTCGGGCATTCAGTCTGCGGTCACGTGCGCGCAGATGATGCAGCTCGGCGAGGCGAAGCTGACGGTCGCGGGTGGCATGGAGAGCATGAGCCAGGCGCCGTTCGTCGCGCGCGGCATCCGCGATGGCATCCGCTTTGGCGTGCAACCGCAGCTCGAGGACTCGCTGTTCTCATCGTTGATGGATCCCTACTGCGGTCTCTACATGGCGCAGACGGCCGAGAACATCGCCCGGCAGTCGAACATCTCACGTCAGGCGCAAGACGATTACGCGCTGCGCTCGCACCAACTCGGCGCTGCGGCCGTTCAGTCCGGCGTGTTTGCCGACGAGATCGCGCCGATCGAAGTCCAGAAGGGACGCAAGACCTTCGTCGTCGACACAGATGATCACATCAAGCCCGACACGACACTCGAAGCCCTGTCCGGACTGCGCGCGGCGTTCGGCAAGGAAGGGACGGTCACTGCCGGTAACGCTTCTGGCATCGTCGACGGCGCCGCCGCACTGGTCCTCGCGACTGCGGATCACGCGTGCGAACTCGGCAAGGAACCGATTGCCAAGATCCGTTCATGGGGCATGGCCGGCGTTGCGCCCGACGTCATGGGCATGGGGCCCGTGCCCGCGATCAAGATCGCTGTCGAGCGTGCCGGGCTGTCGCTGGAAGACATCGACTACTTCGAGATCAACGAAGCGTTCTCTGCCCAGTATTTAGGAGTGGAGAAGGATCTCGGTCTCGATCGCGACAAGTGCAACGTCAACGGAGGCGCGATCGCATTGGGCCATCCGCTCGGTGCGACGGGCACGCGACTGCTACTCACCCTGCTCTATCAGCTTCGCCGCACGGGCAAGTCGTTTGGGTGCGCCTCTGCGTGCATCGGCGGTGGCCAAGGCATCGCGATGATCCTCGAATCCCTGTAGCCTCTTCCGAGTTGTCCCTCTGGGACGTCAGAGACGTCCGCGCGAGCGCGTTAGGGAAGGCGTGCTCACCCTTCCGAGGCAAAACAATCAATGCAGCCAACGAGAAGAACATCCGTGCGGATCACCGGCAGGATTCTCTACCTGACCCGGGATCCCGACCTGCTGCAAAGGCAACTGGACGGCGAGGACCTCGAATGGGATGAGTCGATCGAGTTGATCGACAACATCTCCACCGATGAGATCACGCCGAGCTGGATCTGCTACTACTACGACGAGAAGCTGGCGGACTACGCGCTCATCGGACTCCGCGGTGGCCTGATCAAGCCGAACGCGATCAAGGACGGCGACTTCGGAGTCATCGTCTCCGGGCTCTCCAAGGGATGCGGCAGCTCTCGCGAGACAGCGCCGTTCAGCGAGCTCAAGGCTGGTGTGCATCTGGTCGTTGCGCGGAGCATCGAGAAGATCTACAGGCAAAACTGTCAGAACATCGGGCTGCTCACTTCGACGGACTTCGGGTTACTCGATTGCATCAAGCGTGGCGAAGAGCTGCCGATTGACGCGTTCACCGACGGGCTCGACGAGATCTCAGCGCAGGTCGTGGAGCACGGTGGACTGTTCGCATACAACCGGGCTCGGCTCGCCGGTCACGTCGCGCCACCAATACCGAAGCGTTCGCCGCGGCCGATGACGATCTGCGAGAAGATCATCGCAGCCCACGCGATCAGCGATGCGAGCACAGGGCAAACCGGCGTCGACGCCGTGGTGCCCGGCGACTCCCTCTTCGCGCGGACGGACGTGCGCTTCACGCACGAGTACGTGACGCCGATGGCGGCGGCTCTTTTTCGTTCGGGGCTCGGTGACGATGCGACGGTCAGCGAACCCGGCAGCGTGTTCGCGTTCCGCGATCACCTGACGTTCCTCGATTCGGTCATGCCGGCCGCACACCGCGAGCTCGGGCTCGACGTGCAGGCTGCGAGCCTGGCGACGGCGCAGGAGGAGTTCTGCGCCGAGCAGGGCATCAAGCTGTACGGCGAGGTGACTCGCGATGGCAAGCTGGTCGGCTCAGAAGCGATCTGTCACAACAAGGTGATCGAGGAGCTCGCAAACCCGGGCGACCTGGTAACCGGCACAGACTCGCATACCTGCATGGCTGGCGCGCTTGGATGCTTCGCGTTCGGCGTCGGCTCGACAGACATGGCGAATGCCTGGTTCACCCGCGACGTGCGGGTGCGGGTTCCCGAGACAGCGCGGTTCGTGCTGCGCGGCAAGCTCAGTCCCGGCGTCGTTGCCAAGGACGTGATCCTGCAGTTGTTGTCGATGGACTTCTTCAAGAGCGGTGAGGGCATCGGCAAGGTGCTGGAGTTCGCCGGTCCGGCCGTACGCGACATGGAACTCGACGAACGTGCCACGCTGACCAACATGGCTGTCGAGGCTGGCGGCTTCACCGGCATCGTCGAAGCAGACGAGGTGGTCGTCGACTACTTGAAGGATCGACGCTCGCTGTCAGTCGAGCAGCTGCGTGCGGGCATCGTGCGCGCCGACGAAGGCGCGAGCTACTGTGCGAGCTTCGACGTCGACCTGGCCAATCTCGAGCCGATGGTTGCGACTCCGGGCGATCCGCGTAACGGCGTTCGACTGACGCAACTCGGTGACTCCGTGACGATCGACATCGCCTACGGCGGCTCGTGCACGGGGGGCAAGAAGGCTGATATGGCGATGTATGCCAACGTGCTCGAGCAAGCGAAGCAGGCCGGCATGAAGATCGCCGATGGTGTCCGCTTCTTCATCCAGTTCGGCTCGCAAGAGATCCGCGCGGACGCGATCGGGCAGGGCTTCTACGCCCTGTTCGAAGAGATGGGGGTCGAACTGATCGATCCTTCCTGTGGCGCCTGCATCAAGGCAGGCCCGGGAGTCTCGGAGCGTGCGGACGAAGTAACGATCTCAGCGATCAACCGCAACTTCCCGGGTCGTTCTGGACCAGGGCAGGTCTACTTGGCTAGCCCGTTGACTGTTGCGGCGTCGGCTATTGCGGGTCACATTTGCTCCGCGGACGAACTGTTCGCGGCGAGTAACCTTGCTCCGGCCGGTCAATAGCGAGCCAGCATCACTGCCGACACACCGAGAATGAGCAAGACATACGATATTGCCTACATCCCTGGCGACGGAGTCGGGGAGGAGGTTGTCCGCGAGGGCCTCAAGGTCCTCGACGCGGTCGAAGAAGTGTTCAGCTTCCGAACCAAGCGAGAACGGCTGCCCTACGGGGCCGACCATTTCCTTGCGACCGGCGAGACCATGCCCGAGGCTGCGTTCGATCGCCTGCGTGACATGCACGCAATCGTGCTTGGCGCGATCGGCGATCCACGCATCGAAGTGGGCAAGCTCGAGTTCGCGATCATCGCGGGCATGCGCTTCAAGCTCGACCTCTACGTCAACTTGCGCCCCATCAAGCTGTACGACGCGCGCTTCTGTCCACTCAAGGACAAGACGCCCCAGGACGTCGACATGCTGATCTGTCGCGAGAACACAGAAGGGGCCTACGCCGGCATCTACGGCCACATGAAGCACGGCACGGCGGACGAGGTCGCCCATCAGTCGATGATCTGGACCCGCAAGGGCGTCGAGCGGATCATCCGCTACGCCTTCGAGCGAGCGCTCGAACGACCGCGACGCAAGCTGACGCTCGTGGACAAGGCCAATGCGCTGCGTTCACAGGACCTCTGGACGCGTGCCTTCGCCGAGGTCGGCGCCGAGTATCCGGATGTCGAGACGGACCACGCTTACGTCGACGCGGCGTGCATGTGGATGGTCAAGAATCCGGAGTGGTTCGACGTCGCGGTCATGCCGAACCTGTTCGGCGACATCGTGACAGACCTGGGTGCGATGATCCAAGGCGGCATGGGGATCGCTGCCTCAGGCAACTTGCACCCCGGCAAGGTCTCGATGTTCGAGCCGATCCACGGATCCGCGCCCAAGTACCAGGGGCAGAACAAGGCCAACCCGCTCGCCACGATCATGGCGATTTCACTGATGCTTGATTACCTCGGCGAACGAGAGGCGGCCGCCGCCGTGGAGACCGTGACCGTGGAGTTGCTGCGGTCGGGCCGGATCCGCTCGCTGAGCGCTGGGGTGCACGGGACCGACGAGATCGGCACGTTCGTGGCCGACGGAATCAGGAGCCCGGTGGCTAACTAGTACCGGCACGCCATGCGCCACGCAGCAGCGTGCGTCTCTAACGGCGTCGCAACGTGCCAAGCGTGGCGATCGGCGCGGTCGCTCCACCGCGGATCACATGGATGATGGGCCGTGTCGGTCCAGGACGGGTCGTTGTGCCAGGGGTTTTCGTCTCACGCATGGTTGGTCCTTGGTGATGGGCCAGGGAATACTCCCTACCGTATATACAGTTCGACTGGAAAACAACGCCTTCCGCGGCCCTGTTTGAAGTGGTGCTGAAGACTGCGAGTCTGGGAGCGGCCAACCGGGCCAGATCCTGTATGAGAGGCACTAGCGTCCGCGGTTGTCACGCCGGATTTACCTCGGTTTACTCCCAACCCGGCGGCGGGCGCCGTATTCAAGGACGTCGCCAACAAATAGGTTCGAAGGAGAGACCAAGATGCGCGTGTTGCTACCCCTTGCCACGGTCCTGGCGCTCACGAGCGTCGCGTCCGCCCAAATCGTGATCACCGAGACCGAGACCCCCAAGCCCGGGACCGAGAAGGGCCAAGACGGGGCAGCTGCAAACTTGTTCTACAAGGCCTTCTGGCTCGATGTCGGCGACCGAAAGTTTGACCAGGCGACGGTGCTCTACAAGCAGTTCCTCGCCGCATCTCCGACGTCCAAGAACGCACCTCGCGCTGCCCGTCAGCTCGTCAACCTGCTCTATCGCACGGAGAAGCTGGACGAAGCAAAGGCAGCCGAGACGAAGTTCAAGGACCTGTTGGCCAAGGCGCCCAGCCGTCGTGGTGGTAACCGTGGTGGCGAGCGTGGTGGTAACCGTGGTGGTAACCGTGGTGGTAACCGTGGTGGCGAGCGTGGTGGTCGTATGGGCCGTGGCGGTGACCGCAGTGGTCGCGGCGGTGCCGGCCAGGTCGACCAGGCTCGTGTCCAGCGCTACGAGCGCATGATCAGCAACCTCGACAAGCGCCTCGCCGAGCAGAAAGAAGCCGGCAACGAGGAGCAGGTCAAGCGTCTGACGGCGCAGCTGGACCGGATCAAGAAGCAGCTCGCAACCGCCAAGCAGGGCGGCGGTGGTCAGCAAGGCCGTGGTGGTCAAGGTGAAGGCGGCCGTCAGAGTCGTCGCGGCAGCCGGCGCGGGGGCTTCGGTAGCTCCCTGGCTGAAATGACCAAGGAAGAGGCCGTCGAGTCGGTCGAGAACATGGGTCGTTTCCTGGACCGGATGCTTGAGCGCCTTGACGAAGACGCGGCCAAGAAGCTCGAGAGCACCTACAAGAAGCTCAAAGAGCTCGTCAACGCTGGAAAGCTCGAAGAAGCGCAGAAGGTGCGCTCGGAGATGTTCCAGCGCCGCCGTCGCTAGCCTCTAGCGATTCAGCCAACGAGCGGGCGAGGCATCCATCGGGGGTGCCTCGCCCGCTTCAGTTCCGGCCACCGGCCCCCCGTGGGTGGACGGACGGACTGGTCGGGCCGGTGCAACATGCCCGAGACCTGGCAGCCATGTTGTTTGGCCGAATCGGTGGAGCCCAGGAACGGAACGCTTTGCTGGCCGGACGCTCGCGAGAGGGCTTGGAGACGACGCGCTACCCAGCCATGCTCTCGTCATGGGCGCCTTGCGACTCGACGGTGACGGACTCCAGCTGGCAGACCTCGCGGCCGTCCTGTCTGACGACCCGCCCGAGTTGGTGGTCACCGAGGATGCCTGGGAGCGCGTTGATGGCTCACGCGAAGCAGTCGAGCGCGTTCTCGAGTGCGACGACACGGTCTACGGCGTAAACACCGGGTTTGGACGGTTGTCGCGCGTCCGGATCGACAGCCATCGGCTCGAGGAGCTACAGCGCAACCTGATCCTGTCGCACGCCACGGGCGTCGGGCAGCCGCTGTCGCTGGCGGTGTCGCGCCTGATGCTCGTTCTGCGTATTCAGGCGATCATCAAGGGGTGCTCGGGCGTTCGGCGCGTTCTCGTCGAACGCCTGCTACAGCTCTATGCGCACGACCTGATCCCCGTGATCCCCGAACAGGGCAGTGTGGGTGCCTCCGGTGACCTGGCGCCCTTAGCGCACATGGCGCTGGTGTTGTTCGGGATAGGCGAAGTCTGGAGCGGCGACGAGCGCCGGTCCGCCGAGACAGCACTTCGCGAAGCCAACGTCGACACCCTCGCCCTGACAGCCAAGGAGGGATTGGCCCTGATCAACGGCACGCAGTGCATGACCGCGATCGGCGTCGCGACCTGGCTGCACGCTACGACGCTGGTGAAGACCGCCGACGTCGCCGCGTCGTTGTCGCTCGAAGCCTTACGCGGTTCGGCGGAGCCCTTCCGCGAGGAAGTGCACCTTGCGCGGCCGCACGCTGGTCAAGTTGCGACCGCGGCGAACATGCGCCGACTGTTAGAAGGATCCGAGATCACCTTGTCGCACCTAGGGTGCGACAAGGTGCAGGATCCATACAGCCTGCGGTGCGTGCCGCAGGTGCACGGAACGGTGCGGGACGCGCTCAGCTACGGCCAGAAGGTGCTTGAGGTGGAGGTGAACGCGGCCACTGACAATCCGCTCGTGATGTCCGGTGGCAGCATCGTGTCGGCGGGCAACTTCCACGGACAGCCCGTATCTCAAGCGATGGACCTGCTCGGAATCGCGTTGGCGACCCTCGCAAACATCTCCGAACGCCGTATCGAGACCATGGTCAACCCGGACTTGTCCGGACTGCCCGCTTTCCTTGCCCACGATCCGGGGATGAACTCGGGCTTCATGATTCCGCAGGTCGTCGCAGCGAGTCTCGCATCGGAGAACAAGAGCTTGGCGCACCCCGCGTCGATCGACTCGATTCCGACATCTGCCAACCGTGAGGACCACGTGTCGATGGGCGTGACTGCGGCGCGGCACGCGCGGGACATCTGCGCCAACACGGCCAAGGTGCTCGGTATCGAGGTGATCTGTGGCGCTCAGGGACTCTCGTTCGACCGCGGACTGCGCGCGGGATCGGGGCCCGAAGCAGCGTTTGCTGCCGTGCGCGCACGAGTGCCGGAGCTCGAGTCCGACCGCTGGCTAGCGCCCGACGTGGTCGTGGCCGAAGAGCTCGTGTCGAGCGGGACGATCCTCGCCGCGGTCGAGGCGGTCATCGGGCAACTCGAGTAGCGCCGTTACGCGATCGTGTGCGGTGAATACGCCGCCTGGGACCAGCATCGAGATCGACTGCCGTCGATCGACACGTTGCCGGTTCCGTTCGATCGAGTCGTCCGTCAGTTGCGCGGCCGCAGTTCGTTTGCGTGCACGCGCTTTTGCAGGACGACGCTGCCCTTCTGGCTCACGACCTGGAGAGTCAGGAGCGGGTCCTTCTGATTCCAGTCGATCTGAATCAGGCCGTAGTTCGCCTTGGTGTACTTGCAGCCGACGCGGTAGCGATTGACTTCGTTCTGCCAGGAGAGGTCCTGGTTGAGTGCACTCGAGGTTACGTCCCACAGCGGGTACGGCGCGTCCTCTCGGCAAACGGAGATCTCGGCCGCGTGGCGGTCACCGCTGATGAAGACCACGCCGTGCGCCTTGGTGTCTGCAATCAAGCGGAACAACCGGGCACGTTCGGCTGGCATCGTCCCCCACCCCTCCCAGCCATGGTCGATCGCCACGACCTGGATGCTCGAGACAATGATGCGAACCTCGGCGGGAGTCTGCAGTTGTGCGCCTAGCCACTTCCATTGCTTGTCGCCGAGGAGGGTCGCAGCCGGATCATGGGTCGGGACGTACGGACCGAAGGCGCCTTCGCGCTTTTCGAGGTCCTGGCCGCCGAGTGGTTTGGAGTGCTTCTTGAGCGCACTGCGGAAGTAGCGGGTGTCGAGCAGGATGACCTGCACGCGCTTGTCCACCGGGCCAAACACCTGGGCCGTGTAGATCCCCTCCTGGGTGCGCCGTGGCGATTTGGCGGGTTCGTCGAAGAAGTCGAGGAAGGCCTGCTGCGACTCCTTCTTCATCGGGTACTCGCGCCCGGCATCGTTCTGGCCGTAGTCGTGGTCGTCCCACGTTGCGAGGATTGGGCACAGTCTCTTGAGTTCACCGTAGCCTTCGCTGGCACCGAGCTTCTTCCACTTGTCACGCATGACCGAAATGTCCAGCGTGTCGGCGTAGATGTTGTCGCCGATGAACAGAAACAGCTGCGGCTTGTTGGCGATGATCGACTTCCAAACCGGCTGTGGACGGTTCTCGCGCATGCACGATCCGAACGCGATCGTGTGCAGTGGATCACTGCTTGCGCCCTGCGACTCGGTTTCCGCGCAAGAAAGAGCCGCGGACAGCAGAATCAGAATCGTCGTTCGCATGATCATCGCTTGGGGAAGACCGTGAGGTTGGGAATGTGTTCGATGAGCTCGCCGTAGTGATTGACGACGCTGATTGCCACACCGTCATCCGTCACGTCGAACAGCATGATGTTGGGCTGTGACGAGTAGCGGAAGAAAGTCGCTCCGTCAGCGCGCTTTGACCAATGCTCGTTCCAGGGCGTTTTTTCGCGGGCGTAGAACGGCGCGCCAAGGCCTCCGCCGATGAAGTACCAGATCGGGTGACCGAGTGGCAGTGGCGATGCCGATTCATGAGCGTCGGGTTTTCCGTCGCCGTTGACGTCCGCGTCGTGCCAGTTGATGACACCGTCCTTGTTCTTGTCATCCGTGGCGGGCACACCGAGCGGGACCTTGTTATCGACGAGAAGGCGGCTGTATGCGTGCTCGTCACTGCCGAGAACGGCGATGACCTTCGCGTTGGCGTGGATCGCGAGCATCATCTCGTTGCGCACGTCGATGATGCCCTCCTTCATCGGCACGACTCGTTTGCCGTCGAAGATGTGCGCGCGGACCCTGTTGTCGCCGAGGTACCACATCGCATCCTGGATGTGGCCGCCGTTCGGGAGCACCGGCTCCTGCATGTAGATGAACACGTAGCGGATCGTCGAGTCTGCTGCCGCGCGGTCCAGTTCGGCTTTGAGCCAGTCGATCTGATCACGCATCACGTAGCCTTCCGGTGATCCGCCGAACAGGTCCGAGGCGTACGAGATCCAGTAGTTGTTGTTCACGGCGATGCAGAGCACCGACCCGTATTGGAACGAGTAGGCCGTCTCACGGTACGGGGGCAGCTTAGGGTTGGAGCGTTTCGGGCCGTTGGTCGGCAGGACCAACTCGTCGGCGAAGATCGCTTCCGACGACTCGGTCGCATAGGGCCAGCGATCGACGCTGATGCCGTAGGTCGTACCGTCGTCGAAGTTGTAGATGAGGCACTCGTGGTTGCCGAGCACCGGGTAGACGGGTCGTTCGGCCGCGAATCCCATGACGGCGTACTTCCAGCCGTACAACTGCGTGCGGTAGTCGTCCGGCGAGGTCGTGTAGCCGTTGACCAGGTCACCCCCCTGCAGCAGGAAACGTGCGCCCCGCGCGTACGCGACTTGCGTCAGACGATGCAGATCTGCGTAGTTGCAGCCCATGTGCGACTCGAGACCGAAGCCGGGACCCTGACGACTGTCGCCGCCGTAGGCGAAGCGGAAGCCGCTAGAGCCCTTCGCGGGCGCGGTGCGTAGCCGGTACTTCCGCGTGGTTAGGCTGCCGACGGTCACGGAGTATTCGTACTCACGGTTCGGCTCGAGCCCCGTCAGCTGGATGTCGTGACGGACGTTGGCTTTCGGCGAGCGAAACGAGTCACCGGTGTCGAGTACGATGCCAGCGCTGATGGGTTCGCTCGTCACGAGAGTGATAACGCATCGAGTCGGATCGTCGCTGGTCACGAGGTTGACCAGTGGGCCTTCGACGATCGACGGCACTACCTTGATCTCTGCGCCATTGCGCTCGACCCAGACGAATGTGTCATAGGTGCCGAGGTCGAGGTCGCGACCACTCTCCTGTTGCTTGAGCCGTAGCCGCACCGCCAGCTGACCGTGGTTGGTCCAGTCTTCGCTGTTCAGATTCCCAGTGAACAGGGCAGCTGCATCGACCCTGGAAATGCCTTTGTCGACCGCGGTTTGCAGGCGCCAACGGGGATACGGGAAGCGTGCCTCTTTCGCTTCAAACGGGTACGGGCCGATCACCACGGTTCCGTAGATCCGCGCCGGGTCCAGTGGCATGCCGTCGAGCGTTTGCTTGATGTGACCGAGGTTGATCTCGAGGTGATGCGGCAGACCGTTCACCTGAGCGCCTTGGCGGATCGCGCGGCGCACCTGGGCGATGGAGAGCCGGTTGCGGATAGTGTTCGGGAAGCCCTGCCCGTGCGGGCGTCGCGGATGGTTGCGCACGAGCTCAGTGGCATGAATGGGCAGGCCCTTTGGGATCTGCAACTTGTCCTGCGCCGGCATTGCACAAGCGAGCAAGAGCAGGGCGAGGCCGTTTCGGATCATCGCTTTGCTGACTCCACGCCCGCGGCGCGCAGGATCGCGTCCAGGGGCTGGGGCTGCGGATCGAGGGACTCCTGGACGGTCGTGTCCCGCGCGGACAACACGCGCGCATTCACACAAGAGGCCGCGAAGAGCACGGCCGAGCAGGCAAGGTGCTTCATGCGGTCATCGTGGCCCGTGGGCGCGAGGCCGCAAGCGTGGATTCCCGTCCGCCTATCAGCGCTCGCGCCACGCGCGATTCGAGGATGTCCCATGCCGGGTCATGAGGTGTGCCCTCAGACTGTGCGCGAGAACATCGGCCCACCCTGGGCTCGCTGCTTGGCCAGATAGGCATCGAAGGGCATGGCCGCGTTGCGCACGAATAGCTGGCCGAGTTCTGTGACGCGAATGCCGTTGTCGTCGAGTTCGACCACGCCGTCGTTGGCGAGAGGCTCCAGCTGCACCAGGGCATCGGCGTAGCGTTTGCGGAAGGCAGCAGCGCCACCGTGCGCGTCGTAGTCGAGGCGGAACCGACACATCAGGTCGAGGATGATGCGACGCCGCGCCGTGTCGTCCGCAGAACGCGTGAGCCCGCGGTCGATCGGCAGTCGACCCGTGTCGATCGCCTCGCTCCAGTCCTTGAGGCCCTTGTGGTTCTGTGCGAATGCCGCGTTGATCTCGGAGATCGAAGACGCGCCGAACGAGAGCATGTCTTCGGCCGGGTGCACTGCATAGCCCATGAAGTTTCGGTGTAGCGTTCCATCAGCGAGCGCACGCATCATCGCATCTTGCGGTAGAGCAAAGTGGTCCATGCCGATCGCTTCGTAGCCGGCCTCGCGAAATTTCCGGTACGCCGTCAGGTACAGCTCGATCTTGTCGTGGCCACGAGGCAACGCGTCCTCGGGCAGGGCACGTTGGTGCTTCTTGAGCCACGGCACGTGGGCGTATCCGTAGCAGGCGATGCGCTCCGGCCGCAGTTTGAGCACTTGGTCGACGCTGTGACCGAACGACTCGGGCGTTTGATGTGGCAACCCATAGATCAGGTCGAGGTTGACCGACAAGAAGCCGAGTGCACGCGCGTGATCGACGAGCAGACGCGTCGCCTCGACACTCTGGATGCGGTGCACGGTCTCCTGCACCTTCGCGTCGAAGTCCTGCACGCCCATGCTGATGCGGTTGAAGCCGCAGGTGCGCAGCACGTCGAGTTGCTCGATGGTCGTGACGGCAGGGTCGATCTCGATGCTCACCTCGGCGTTCTCGTCGAGCGGGAACAGTGCAACGAGGCCCGTGAACAATCGCTCGAGTTCGGTCGGCGACAGAAACGTCGGCGTGCCGCCGCCCCAGTGGTGCTGGACGACCGGTCGCGCGCTGCCCAACGCATCGTGGGCCAGCCGTGCTTCTTGCAGGACGCGTGACACATAATCGTGCATCCGGTCCCGCTGGCGCGTGATGACGACGCTGCATCCACAGTAGAGGCAAAGCCGTTCACAGAAAGGCACGTGCACGTACATCGACAGCCGCTCGGCGCTCGAGCCGGCCCGGATCAGATGTCTGCGGTAGTCGGCCTCGCCGAAGTCGTTCGACCACGAGGGAGCCGTGGGGTAGCTGGTGTAGCGCGGACCCGGAGTGTCGTAACGGGCGATGAGCTCGCGCGAGACTTTCACCGTGACCTCCGCACTTCGTCCACGACGATTTCGAGAGCGCGCGGGTCGGCGTGGCGCGAGATCCCGTGTCCAAGGTTGAACACGTGTCGATCTCCGGCATCGGCGCACACCTGGGTGACTCTTTGCCGGAGCAGCGACTCATCGGCGAAGAGTGCGGCCGGTTCCATGTTCCCCTGCAGGGTGCGAAGCGGAGCCATCGCGCGTGCCTGGCGCATCGGCAATCGCCAGTCGAAGGCAAGGATGTCCGTATCGGCCTCACGCATGCGTCCGAAGTGCTGGGCGGCGCCGTTGACGTAGTGAATCGACACCGCTCCTGCGCGGCGCGCTGCGGCCAGTAGTCGTTCGCTGTGCGGCGCACAACGCTCGGCCCAATCCCCGGGCGATAGCGCCGACGCCCAAGAGTCGAAGACCTGGATCGCGTCGCAGCCGGCTTCGACGAGGGCGCCGACCAACGGCTCGAGACACTCAGCGATGCGCACAAGCAGCGCATCGAATACGTCCGGCGCCTCGAACATGAGCCGCCGCACTCCGTCCCACGACTTCGAGCCGCGACCCTCGACGAGGTAGCAGGCCATCGTGAACGGCGCGCCGACGAAGCCGATCAGCGCCTTGTCGGCGGCGAGCTCTTCGCGCACGAGCGTGGCAGTGCCCAGCATCGCGGCAAGGTCCGCTTCCGGTTCGGGTATTCGGAGCGCGGCGACGTCCTCGATAGTGGCGACCGTCTTGGCGAGCACCGGACCAGGCTCGTAAGCGAGTTCGATCCCCATCGGCTCGACCGGCACCAGCAGGTCCGTGAACAGGATCGCCGCGTCGATGTCGTAGCGCCGCAGCGGCTGCAGCGTCACCTCGGCCGCGGCTTCAGGGTTCCGGCACAGCTCCAGGAATGACAGCTTGCTGCGCATCTCGCGGTACTCGGGCAAGTAGCGACCCGCCTGCCGCATGATCCACAGTGGTCGTCGCTCCGCCTGTTCGCCCCGTGCGGTCGCGAGGAAGGCCCCGTTAGGATTGCCGCGCTTCACGCGAGCACATCGGTCAGAACGCGGGCGAGCTCGTCTACGTGTGCTTCCGTGTGTGACGTCGACAGGAAGCCGACCTCGAATGCTGACGGCGCGAGATAGATGCCGCGTTCGAGGCAGCCGTGGAAGAGGTCCCGGTAGCGGTCCGCCGCGCCTGCGCCGAGATCGCACCAGAAGATCGATCCCTGACGGACGAAGCCTTGGAGTCCGTGCACGCCTTCCTGGAGTCGACTGCCGAGCTCCTCGAGGCGCGACCATGCATCGTCGCGTTCAAGGATCTCGAGCGTGCGCAGACCGGCGGTCATGGCCGCTGGGTTGCCCGACAGCGTACCGGCCTGGTACACGGGCCCATTCGGCGCGAGATGTTCGAACAGCTCGGCGCGTCCGGCAAAGGCGCCGACCGGCAGGCCGCCGCCGATGATCTTGCCGAACGTGGCGAGGTCGGGCTCGATACCGTAGAGCTCTGCGGCGCCGCCCCTGGCGACACGAAAGCCCGAGATGACTTCGTCGAAGATCAGCAGGACGCCGTGCTCACTCGTGAGCGCGCGTAGCCGTTCAAGGAAGACGGGTCGCTGTAGCAAGAGCCCGTTGTTAGCTGGGACCGGCTCGATGATCACGGCCGCGGTCTCGGCGCCGTGCTGCGCGAAGAACTCGTCGAGTCGTCCCTCGTCGTCGAGCGGCAACACTGACGTGAGTTCGGCGATGGGTCCGGGCACGCCAGCCGACGACGGCGTGCCGAACGTCTTGGCGCCGCTACCGGCGGCGACGAGCAGTCCATCCGAATGCCCGTGGTAGCAGCCGTCGAACTTGACGATGCGGTCGCGTCCAGTCGCGCCGCGCGCGAGCCGCAGCGCGGACATGGTTGCCTCGGTCCCGGAGGACGTGAAGCGCACACGCTCGGCGCCCGGATACCAGGCCAGCACCTTCTCAGCGAGCAGGAGCTCGCTCTCGTGCGGTGCCCCGTAACTGAGGCCATGCGGTGTCGCCTCGTGCAGGGCGTCGACGATCTCGGGGTGCGCGTGTCCGAGGATCAGCGGTCCCCACGACATGACGAAGTCGAGAAAGCGTCGACCGTCCGCGTCGACGAAGTGAGCACCTTGCGCTTCGTGCACGAATAACGGATCGCCGCCGACTGCCCCAAAGGCGCGCACCGGCGACGACACGCCGCCCGGCAACGCGTTCTGCGCGCGCCGCCAGAGCTCCGCGTTCGTGGTCACAGCCAGCCTCCGGCGAGTGCGTCGCGCGCGTGGTATGTGATCAGCATGTCGGCGCCGGCGCGTTTCACGGCAAACATGTGCTCGCGCGCGAGGTCCTCACGGCGCGCGAGACCTTCGCGCGCCATCAACTCGACGGCCGCGTACTCACCGCTGACCAGGTAGGCCGCCACCGGGCGATCGACCGCCGCCTTGACGTCGGAGATGACGTCGAGATACGCGAGCGCCGGCTTCACCATGACCATGTCGGCGCCTTCCGCGATGTCGAGCAGCGCTTCACGCACCGCCTCGCCGCGGTTGCGATAGTCCATCTGGTAGCCCTTGCGGTCCTTCGGGCCTTCGTTCTTGGGCGCCGAGTCGGCGGCTTCGCGGAAGGGTCCGTAGAAGCTCGACGCGTACTTCGCTGCATAGCTGAGGATGGCACGGTCGCCGAACCCCGCCGTGTCGAGCGCTTCGCGGATGGCGCGCACGCGGCCGTCCATCATGTCGGAAGGCGCAATGACGTCGGCGCCGGCCTCAGCGAGCGACACCGCCTGGCGTGCGAGGTGCGGCAGGCTCTCATCGTTGGCGACCTTGCCGTCGCGCAGGATGCCACAGTGCCCGTGGTCGGTGTAGGTGCACAGGCACACGTCAGCAATGATGGTCAGGTCGTCCCCGAACTGTTTCGCCAGTGCCGTGCAGGCACGGTGAGCTGGTGAGGCCGCGAGCACACCGGCGCTGCCGGTCGCGTCCTTGGCGTCGGTCACGGCGAAGAGCAGCGTGTGCCGAACTCCGTGCTCAAGGTCGGACTCCACTTGTGCCAGCAGTGGATCGAGGCCCATGCGCGAGATGCCGGGCAGCGCGGCGATCGGCTCGGTGCGCGTTTCGTCGCCGATCACGAAGTGTGGCTGTATGAGTTCTTCGGCTGCGATGTGTGTCTCGGCAGCCAGTTCGCGTAGCGATGCGGTGCGCCGCAAGCGTCTCGGGCGATCGGTCACTGTCGGGCCTCCTTCATCGCCGTGATCAGTGCCCCGGCCGACGGAGTTGCGGCGATAGCATCACAGCGAATGCCGTTCTCTACCATCGCCGCTGCGGTCGTCTCCCCTAACGCGAGCCGCTGTCCGTCGTGCTGGGAGCCGCTCGCAGCCCACGCACCCGTGGCTGACGGGGACGAGAACACGAGCCAGTCGTCGGTGCGAGTGATTGCCGGCTGCTCGATCCGCTCTGTCTGGTAGAGCGGTACTGCATCGACCGCGACGCCGTTCTCGCCGAGCACGCGCTCGAGATCGCCTTGCCGATCCGCTGCACAGGGGAACAGCACACGGCCGGACGTGATGCCGCTATCAATCAGGAAACGAGCCAGCGTCGCACCGCCGCTCGGTGGTTGCGGCACACGACACTCGAAGCCGAGTGAACGCAGCGCTGCTGCGGTTGCGGGACCGATCGCGAAGATCGGCGCGTCGACCGGTCCACTCACTTGTTCCTGGAATCGGGCAACGGCTCGGGCGGACGTGAACGCGATCGCGGCGGCTTGCTCGGTGTGCAGCGCCGCCTCGACCGGGATGGTGCGAGTCATGGCGATGGTCTCTACCGTTGCTCCAGCTACACCGAGCGCCTGACCGAGGCGGCCGCCGTTGCCATCCGGACGCAGCAGCGCGACGCGCAGGCCTTCGAGAGGGTCGCCAACCAACGGACTCAGGTCCGCGGCGAGATCCGCGGCGAGCAGCGTCGGGTCTGTCCCTGTCCGCTCGGTGAAGACGCCGCACCCAGCGTGC
This sequence comes from Planctomycetota bacterium, assembly GCA_002685965.1. Lineage (GTDB taxonomy): Bacteria > Planctomycetota > UBA1135 > UBA1135. The sequence goes on from NYZE01000080.1 coordinate 58,958, forward strand.
ACGCGCCCGAACAGCGATGTGCGCAGCCGATAGTCGTCGCCGTGCGGCGTGCAGAGCGCGCCCAGTGGCATCGAGCAACCTCCGCCCAGCCGGTGCAGTAACTCCCGCTCGGCGCCGACGCAGCGCGACGTCCCCGGGTGGTGCAGCTTGCGCAAGGCGCCGAGTAGTTTTTCGTCGTCCGCGCGACATTGCACCGCGAGAGCGCCTTGCCCCGGCGCTGGCAGATGGCGGTCGATGGGCAGCGTCATGCGCGTCAGTCCGCCGAGGTCGAGGTCCAGGCGATCGAGGCCTGCCGCGGCGAGAACGGTTGCGTCGTAGTCACCGCGGCGCACCCTGTCCACGCGCGTCGGCACGTTGCCGCGGATGTTCGTCAGCACCAGATCGCTCCGTTCCACCAAGAACGCCGAGCGGCGACGCAGAGATGACGTGCCGACGCGTGCACCGGGCCGGAGCGCCCCGTTCTCGATCCTGGCCGGATTCGCGACGAGCACGTCATTCGCGGCGATGCGAGCGGGGATCGCTCCGATGGTGAGGCCTTGAGGATCGTCGACCGGCAGGTCCTTGAGGCTGTGCACCGCCGCGTCGATGCGACCTGCGCGCAATGCTTCCTCTAGCTCGGCGGTGAAGACACCCTTGCCGCCGATGGTAGGCAGCGGAGAAACGAGGTCACGGTCGCCGCGTGTTTCGATGATCTCGATCTGGTGGTCGAGGCCGGTTTGTCGCGACAGGGCCTCGCCCACCATGCGGGTTTGCGTCAGGGCGAGGTCACTGCCCCTGCTGCCAAAGGTGATCATCCCGCCGACAGCAGCTTGACGTCCTTGATGTGCAAGTGCGCATGGCGCTTGGCGGCCCGCAGGACCAGATCGCGGAACAAGTCGCGATCGGTATCGGACAGGTGGCTCAGTTTGCCGTGCAGCGCCCGGTCGACTTCTGCCAGAGCGTTCTCGACGTGGAGATCGACGAGCTTGCCGATCTCTGCGCGCTTCTCGCTGACTTCCGAGAAGATACGTTCCGCGTGGCCCGGGACTAGCTCTCGTTCGTCGTCCGCGGCTTGCTGACGCCGTGCATTCTCCACCGCCGCGAGACCGGCGACGTCGTCGAGATCGAGGACGGTCAGCTCAGGGTGCGAGCGAAGGTCATCGGGCAGCACCGAGGGCTGGCTCACGTCGATCAGGACACTGGCCGTGTCCGGGCGCAGCGCCAGCTTGCCGCCGCGAACGGCGAACAGCACGCCGTCGAGCTCCGGTGGGTCGCTCAAGAAGTCGTCGAGGCCCTGAGCCGTGCCGCCGAAGTGGGCTGCGAGCGCCTCGGCCCGCGCGCGCGTTCGGTTGACCACGACTGGGTTTCGCACGCCGTGTCGCGTCAGGAACTCGAGCGCTTGGCGGCCTGTTTCACCGGTACCCACGACGGCCAGTCGCGCACCCGCCTGCGCCAATCGTCCCGCCGCGACCGAAGCAACCGACGGCTGTCCACCGCACAGGTCACAGCGGCTGCGCAGTTCGCGGGCGGCAGCGATGACGCGCGTCCAGAGCATGTGCAGACCGCGGCTCAGTAGTCGCGCTTCTTCGGCTTCCTGAAAAGCGCGCCGCACCTGTCCGAGGACCTGTTCTTCGCCGATGACCATGGACTCGAGCCCGGTTGCGACGCACAGGAGGTGTGCAATCGCGTCGACGTTCTTGTGGCGGTGCAGCGGCACGCCGTGGTCTGTGCCGAGCACGAGCGCGGCCAGGTCGTCGGGCGCGCCGGCTTTTGTGGGGGCGGGCGCCTCGACGAGGACTTCGAAGCGGTTGCAGGTCTCGATCAGCACCGAACCGCTGATCACACCCTCGCGCTGCAGTCGCGCCAGCATGGCGCGGATGGGCTCAGTCCGCACCGTGAGCGCGCGCATACGCGAAGGGGGTGCCAGGTGGTGGTCGCTGCCGAACATCTCAAGCCGCATGACCGCACTTTCGGCCGCCGGGGCCCCTGCTTTGTCACGCCCCTGTCATGGGAGTGAATTCCGAAAATCGTGCAGAGTCGCCTTGCGGTCCCCAGCCGTGCGCGCCTGAGCCTACAATGGGAATCTTGGACCCACACGAGGAGCCAATGGGTTGCCTAGCGCGAGTGTTTGTCGTCGTCAGTTTGTTCACGGCTCCGGCATCGGCGCAGGCCGACTGGACGCTGCTGACCACGACGACCAAGCCGGGCTCGCGCTTCGGTTGTGCTGCCGTGTATGAGACGCATCGCCTGCGTTTCCTGATGTTCGGCGGCGGCACGTGGCAGAACCCGTCATTTTATGGTGACACCTGGGGTTTGACTCTGGCCGGCTGGGTTCAGCTCAGGCCAACCACCAGCCCGTCTGCGCGGGGCGGCCACAGGATGGCATTCGATTCTCTGCGCAATCGCACGGTGTTGTTTGGCGGGACGAACGGAAACACGGAGACCTGGGAGTGGGATGGGTCGAACTGGTCGCTGATCCCGACGAACCCGACGCCGCCCGGTCGCGCCTTTCACTCGATGTCGTACGACCCCGTGCGCAAGGTCGTCGTCATGTTTGCTGGCACGTCGGTGGTGTTGGGCGACATGAACGATACCTGGGAATGGAACGGCACCAGTTGGACTCGCAAGAAACCGACTGTGAGCCCGCCGCGTCGCTGCTACCAGGGCATGACCTACGATCCGGTCAGCAAGCGTGTGCTGATCCATGGCGGGTTCGATCCAAAGATTCGTCGGAGCCACCGCGACACTTGGGCGTGGGACGGTGTGAACTGGACTCAGATCGCGACGAACGGTCCGCGTGCCTTCGGCGCCGGTCTTGTCTACGACGACCTGCGGCAGCGCGTCGTCCTGCACGGCGGCTATGGGTCGGGTGGCACGACGCACGAGTGGGACGGGAAGGCGTGGACCGTCCGCTTGCCGAAGAACCCGCCACCGCTCGCTGGAAACGCGGCCTATGCCTACGACCGCGTGCGCCAGCGCGTCGTTCGTTTCGGTGGCGAGGGCAACAACCAGGCCGTGTTTGACACGACATGGCTCTACGGCACCAAGGAGGTCGCCACCTACACGGCATACGGGACGGCCTGTGCCAGCAGCGCTGGCACACCGACGCTCAGCGTCGGAGGAGCGCGGCCGTGGATCGGAGACACCCTCTTCGTCAACCTCTCGGGTGCACCAGCTGGCACGCCGGTGCTGATGTCGTTCGGGTATTCCAACAAGCGTTTCGGCTTGTTCAAGTTGCCCCTCGACCTGACGCCGATGGGTGCGCCGGGTTGCTCGGTGCTCGCGTCACTCGACTGGCTCAGCGCGGCCGTCACGGATACGGCGGGCAAGGCTTCGCACCCGATTCCCCTCCCGCTGGCGCTGGGACTCGTAGGGGTGGCGTTCTACAACCAGTGGTTGATCTCTGATCCGAAGAAGAACGCGCTCCAGCTTGTCACCTCCAACGGAGGCGCGGCGACGATCGGTGTGCGCTGAGTCAGCGCAGACGCGCAGAGCGAGGCCTCTGGACAGTCTCATGCGGCGATAGCTTGGACGCTTCGCGCCGGGAGGGGTCGGCCCGCTCCCGGACCCTTCTCAAGCAGCCTTGTCGGGAGATTCATGCCCCCCTTTATGCGACCCCTGCCTGCGTAATCTTCTGCAAGTGGTCATGCGGTCCGACTGTCCTTTTTCTCGGTCCGCCAGGACCACCGAATCGGTCAAAGGGGCCCTGCTCGTTCTGCTCCTACCCTGTTCGGTGCGCCAGGGGCTCCGCAAGGACACAGCGCGGAGTTTCCGGACTGCCGAAAAAAGTGGGAGATGGTTGTCGCGGGCCGAGGTTGTCACCTGGATCATTCGCCGCAGCGAACTTCGGCTGATTAGACAGGCGTAACGACCTTGCTCACTGCACAGGCGGTCTTCTATTACATGGCGGCTGCCAGCGTAGCGAGTGGGCTACTCGCGGTGACCCGCAGGAACCCGGTCCAGAGCATGCTCTGGGTGCTGGCGCTGTTCCTCCATGTCGCGGGCATCTTCCTGCTGCTGAGCGCGGAGTTCCTGGCGGCGGTTCAGGTGATCGTCTACGCGGGCGCCATCCTGATCTTCTACCTCTTCGTCGTCATGCTGCTCGACCTCCCGGACGAGGAGGCCAAGCCGCGTTTCGGGAAGCACTGGCCGTTCGCCGCCTGCGTCGGAGTCGCCACTACGCTGCTGGCCTGGCTCGCTCAGGGCGCGGTCGCGCCGGCGGCAGGACGCTTGCCGGACACGGGGGCAGCATTCACGGGCAGCGTCGCCGAGCTCGGCAAGGCGCTCTTCGGACCGTTCGCGTTGCCCTTCGAGCTTGCGTCCCTCGTGCTGCTCGCGGCGATCGTCGGCGCCGTCGTGCTCGCCAGAAAGAGGGGAGAACGCACATGATCGTGCCCATGAGCACGGTCCTGGCGGTAAGCGCCATCCTGTTCGGGATCGGCGTCTTCGGCTTCCTCGCCAGACGCAACATCATCCTCATGCTCGTCTCGACCGAGGTGATGCTGAACGCGGTCAACCTCAGTCTGGCGGGATTCAGTCAACACCTCGACGACCCGCGGGGTCAGGTGCTCGCGCTGTTCGTGATCGCGGTCGCGGCTGCAGAAGCCGCCGTTGGGCTCGGAATCGTCATCGCGCTGAACCGCAACAAGCCCGGGGCAGGCGTCGGCGACCTGACTGATCTCAAACAGTGACCTTCTCACTGGTGCCACTGCTCGCTGTGCTCGTCCCGGCCTTGGGGGCAGCCCTCATTGCGTGCACGGGTCAGCGCCGCGCCAACCTCAGGGAGTTCTGGTCCATCGCGGCGGGCGTCGCGTTGCTGGCGCTCGTCGTGAGCATGATTCCGGAAGTCCGCGCCGGCAACGCAGTCGGAGCGGTGCTGTTCCAGATCCTGCCAGGACTGTCACTGGCGTTTCGCGTGGATGCCTTCGGCCTGCTCTTCGCCTCGGGCGCGTCGCTCTTGTGGATCCTGACGTCATTTTACTCGATCGGCTACATGCGCACGCTCGAGGAGCACGCGCAGACGCGGTACTTCTCGTGCTTCGCCCTGGCGCTATCCGCGACGATCGGTGTCGCGTTCTCGGCCAACCTGTTCACGCTATTCCTGTTCTACGAAGCCCTGACCCTGGTCACGTACCCGCTCGTCGGTCACAAGGAGACTGCCGAGGCGAAAGCGGGCGCCCGCAAGTACGTCATCTACCTGCTCGGCGCGGCGAAGGTGTTTCTTCTCGCCGCGATCATCCTGGTCTACGACCTGACGGGGACGCTCGACTTCCAGAGCGGCGGGATCCTGTCGGCGGCGCATGTCGCCGAGCACCCGACGCTGCTCTTCGTGATCTTCGGGCTGTTTCTGTTCGGCTTCGCCAAGAACGCAATCATGCCGCTGCACGGCTGGCTGCCGGCCGCCATGGTCGCGCCGACGCCCGTGAGCGCGCTGCTGCACGCGGTGGCGGTGGTCAAGACGGGGGTCTTCTCGACGCTGCGGGTGTTCCTGTTCATCTTCGGCCCGACCGCGATGCGCAGCATCGGCGCCGACCAACTGGCCCTGATCGCGGCCTCGGTGACGATCCTGGTTGCGTCTCTGCTGGCGCTTGGGCAGGACAACCTGAAGGCGCGGCTCGCCTTCTCCACGGTGAGCCAACTCTCCTATATCATCCTCGGTGCCGCGCTGTTGAATGCGAGCGGCGTGCTCGGCGGAACCGCGCACATCACCAACCACGCAGTGTCGAAGATCACCCTCTTCCTCTGCGCCGGCTCGATCTACGCGTCGACGCACAAGACTGAGATCAGCCAGCTGTCAGGGTTGGCCAAACGCATGCCGTGGACGATGGCGGCGTTCGCGATCGCGTCGCTGAGCATCATCGGCATTCCGCTCACGAGCGGCTTCGTGTCCAAGTGGTACATCGCGCTCGGCACGGTGGACAGCCAGAGCTTCGTTGTGCTGGGTGTGCTCCTGACCAGTTCGCTGCTCAGCGCGGCCTATCTCGGCCCGATCATCTACAAGGCCTACTTCGAAGAGCCACCGCCGCTCGCGGCAGGCGAGGCCGACGAAGTGCGCGAGGTGCCTTGGATCGTCGCGCCGTTGACGATCAGCGCTGGCCTCAGCCTGCTCTTCGGTGTCATGCCGGGACCCGTGCTGGATCTGGCGGGGAGGGCGCTGCAGTGAACTTCCTCGAGCGGCAACTCGAAGACCCTGTTCGCTTCGCGCGGCTCAAGCGCTGGGGCCTGATCTTCCTGGCCCTGACACTCGTCGCCGAGATCGTTCTTCCGCTGATCTTCGGCAGCCACGGACACTTCTCGTTCGAAGACTTCCCTGGATGGGGCTCGATCTACGGGTTCGTCTCGTGCGCCGTGATCATCATCGTCTCCAAGGTGATCGGCAAGCTGTGGCTCATGCGCCGCGAGGATCACTATGAGTCCTGAGTGGATCCATCCAGGACTGATCCTGATCGTCGGCGCGTGGCTCTTGCCGTTCCTCAAGGGCAACGCCAAGCGCGTCGCGATGCTCGCCGTGCCCACCGCGGCGCTGATCGACTGTTTCCTCATGTCGGCCGGGACGCACGGCGTCGTCAGCGTGTGGGGATACGAGGTCGTGTTCGGGCGCGTCGACAGCCTGAGTCTCGTGTTCGGCTACGTGTTCTCGATCATGGCGCTCATTGGCATGGTCTACGCGCTGCACGTCGACGACAACGCCCAGCACGTCAGCGCCCTCACGTATGCCGGTGCCGCGCTCGGCGTGACGTTCGCAGGAGACTTCCTGTCTCTCTACGTCTTCTGGGAGGTGATGGCCGTGTCCTCGGCGCTCCTGGTCTGGCTGCACCGCGAGGAGGCCTCGGTCGCCGCTGGCTTCCGCTACCTGATGACGCACGTCTTCGGCGGGCTCTTGCTGCTCGCCGGCATCGTGCTCCTGTGGCGCGAGACCGGGTCGTTCGCGTTCGATGATCTGAAAGCGTTCTCGGGCAGCGCGGCGTGGTACCTGATCCTCGCTGCGTTCCTGCTCAACGCCGCGGTGCCGCCCCTGGGCGCATGGCTGCCGGACGCCTACCCCGCGGCCACGGTCACGGGCGCGGTGTTCATGACCGCGTTCACGACCAAGTCGGCAGTTTACGTCCTGATCCGTGGCTTCCCGGGCACGGAGCTCTTGATCTGGCTCGGCGCGATCATGGCGCTCTACGGCGTCGTCTACGCCGTGCTCGAGAACGATGCGCGTCGCCTGCTCGCGTACCACATCATTAGCCAGGTCGGCTACATGGTGTGCGGCGTCGGCATCGGCACCGCGCTTGCAATCAACGGCGCGTGCGCGCACGCCTTCGCCCACATCCTCTACAAGGCGCTTCTCTTCATGGGTGCAGGTGCCGTCATGCAGGTCACCGGGCTGCGCAAGCTGAGCGACATGGGCGGGCTCTACAAGACCATGCCGCTCACGGTGTTCCTCTACATGATCGGTGCGTTCGCCATCTCGGCCGTGCCGTTGTTCAGTGGCTTCGTCAGCAAGTCCATGATCGTGTCGGCTTCGGCGGAATCGCACATGACGGCGATCTTCCTGATGCTGACGCTCGCATCCGCCGGCACCTTCCTGCACACGGGGCTCAAGCTCCCCTACTACATGTTCTTCGGCAAGGACTCAGGAGTCCGAGCCAAGGAGCCGCCAAAGAACATGCTGGCAGCGATGGCGATCGCTGCCGTCGCGTGCACGATCATCGGCGTCTTTCCGGGACTCCTCTACCAGGCGTTGCCAAGAGCAGTGGAGTACGCCCCGTACACGCTGCAACACGTAACCGCCACGACGGGCATGCTGGGCTTCACGGCACTCGGTTTCTTTCTGCTGCTCAAGCACCTCGATCCCAAGCTCACGATCAGCCTGGACACGGATTGGATCTACCGCCGCGGCGCCGCTCTGTTGACATGGGTGGCACGGAAGCCTCTGACCGTTCTCGAGTACGGCTTCGTTGGACAGATCTATGAGTTCGTGTTTCGTCGTCCCGTGCTCGGCGCGGCGGGTCTTCTGCGCGGTTTCGACAGCTTCGTCGTCGATGGCCTCATCGTCGGCGTGGGACGGTTGACGCTGCGACTGAACCAGCTTCTGCGCACCGCGATCAGCGGCCACGCGCAGCACTACGGGTTGGTCATGGCGGCGGGGATCCTGCTGCTCCTGGCCCTGGCATTGATCGCCGTATGAGTGACTTTCCCGTACTGACCGTCACGACCTTCCTGCCGATGGCGGGTGCAGCCCTGGTCATGCTGCTCGGTCGCGATCGGTTGGCGCGCTGGATCGCGCTCGTGACCACGCTCGCCACGCTAGGCGTCTCGGTGCCGCTCTGCCTGAGCTTCGACAAGTCCAAGAGTGCGCTGCAGTTCGTCGAGGTGCACGAGTGGATCCCGAGCTGGAACATCGCCTACGGCATGGGCGTGGACGGCATCAGCATTCCGTTCATTTTCCTCGCCGCGCTTCTGACTATCCTCTGTGTCGGCGTTTCGTGGACTGCCGTCCGCACGAGAACGAGCGAGTTCTACGCCGCGCTCCTGGTCTCCGAGACGGCGATGATCGGGCTCTTCGCAGCGTCCAACCTGTTCCTGTTCTTCGTATTCTGGGAACTCATGGTCATCCCGATGTTCCTGCTCATCGGTGTGTGGGGAGGTCCCGGGCGCGTCTACGCAGCCGTCAAGTTCCTCATCTTCACGCTCGCGGGAAGCGTGTTGATGCTTGTCGGCATGATCGTGCTGCACAACACGTGCGGCACGTTGGACTTCAAAGCGCTCGCGGCGGCCAAGGACAGCTTGCCGGCCGCGCACCAGGCCTGGCTCTTCGCCGCGTTCCTAGCCGCCTTTGCGGTCAAGGTGCCGATGTTCCCGGTGCACACCTGGCTGCCGAACGCGCACACCGAAGCGCCGACGGCAGGCAGCGTCATCCTGGCGGGGATCCTGCTCAAGATGGGCGCGTACGGGTTCCTGCGTGTCTCACTGCCGATCTTGCCGGAGGGCGTGCAGGCCTTCCTGCTACCGATGCTCGTCATCTCGGTCGTGGCCATCGTCTACGGCGCTTATGTGACTCTGGTGCAGACGGACATGAAGCGCCTGATCGCGTTCTCGAGCGTGAGCCACATGGGTTTCGTGACGCTTGGCATCTTCACGCTCGAACAAAGCGGCGTCGAAGGCGCGATCCTGCAGATGATCAACCACGGGATCATCTCCGCGGCGCTGTTCTTGTGCGTCGGCATGATCTACGAGCGCACGCACACGCGCGAAATCAAGGATTACGGGGGAGTCGGCAAGGTCGCACCGATCTACGCCACCATGCTGGCGTTCTTCTGTCTCGCGTCCGCCGGCTTCCCCGGTTTGAACTCGTTCATCGGCGAGGTGCTGATCATCGGCGGTGCGTTCAAGACCCAGAGCTGGCTCGGCGCGATGGCGGTCTGGGGCGTCGCGCTCGGGACGACATACCTGGTCTGGCTCTACTACCGCGTCGTGATGGGCAAGACCAACGAGGGGCTACGAGGGCTGAAGCTTGAGCTCAACGCGCGTGAGATTGCCACGCTGGTGCCCCTCGTGGCGTTGGCTGTATGTCTCGGCCTCTATCCCGAAGTCGTGCTGTCCTATCTGCACGTGCCGGTCGCCGAACTCCTGGCGGGAGTCAAGCCATGATCGGCACCGTCGTCACACAGAAGGCGAGCGGCCCGGTTCTCGATGACCTCGTCCTCGTCGTCCCGGAGCTGATCTTCGTCGGAACGGCGTTGCTGCTGATCCTGATCGCCCGGCGCATCCGCAAGACGCCGGTGGCGATCGTCCTGACCGTCGCCGCTGCCGTCGCCGCAGCACTGAGCGCTGTTTGGTTCGCCCCAGCCGAACCCACCACCGGGTTCGCCGGCATGATCACCGTGGACGGCTATGCCACGTTCTTCAGAGTGCTCATTGCCGCGACCGTGGGCATGACGACGCTGCTCTCGGTGCGCAGCATCGTCGGCGAAGAGGTGCCACGCGGCGACTACCACGCGCTGCTCCTGCTGGCGGCAACCGGGATGATGTTCTCGGCATCTGCGATCGATCTACTCACGTTGTATCTGGGCCTCGAGCTCACGACGCTGTGCGCAATCGTCCTGGTCGGCATCAAGGTGGACCGACCGTTGGCGAACGAAGCCGCGATCAAATACTTTCTGCTCGCGTCCTTCGCCTCGGCGTTGCTGCTCTACGGAATCGCGCTGACCTATGGTGCAACGGGCGCCACGGACTTCGCGGGCATCGCGGCGGCGCTCTCAAAGGAAGGTCTAGCGAGCGCCCCGTTCCTGCTCGTTCCCCTCGGACTCGTGACCGCAGGGCTCGCGTTCAAGATCGCCGCCGTGCCGTTCCACGCCTGGGCGCCGGACGCCTACCAGGGTGCCTCGGCGCCGGTCGCCGCGTTCCTCGCCGCCGGCTCCAAGGCGGCGGGACTCGCCGCGCTCGGGCGCGTTTGCCTCGTGGCGTTCGGCTCTGAGACCGAGGTCCTCTCGCTCTTGCTCGCTGGGCTCGCCGCGCTCTCGATCATCGCCGGCAGCGTGCTTGCTCTGTCGCAGACCGATATGAAGCGGCTCCTCGCCTACTCCTCGATCGCGCACGCAGGCTACGCAGTCCTCGGCCTCCTGGCCGGCACCGGCGAAGGCGTCTCGGCGATGATGACCTACGCCTTCTTCTACGTGTTCATGACGCTTGGAGCATTCGGTGTCGTGATCGCTCTGGGCAAGCGCGGCGAAGAGCTCGACCGCTACCAAGGTTTGGCTTCGCAGCGCCCCGGAATGGCAGCGCTGATGCTGCTCTTCCTGTTGTCGCTGACCGGCATCCCCCCCACCGCCGGGTTCGCCGCCAAGTTCGTGATCATCCAGAGCGCCGTGCGCGCCGACCACATCGCGCTGGCGATCCTCGCCGTGGTCTGCAGTGTGATCTCTGCCTTTATCTACATGCGCGTCGTGGTGCTCATGTACATGAAGGATCCGCAAGAGGCCGCACCATCGCGTGTTCCGATCGCCGTGACTGTGGCGATCGCGCTCGCGGCGCTGGTCACTTTGGTTGGCGGGATCTCACCTGGCAGCCTCACTGCTTGGGCGGTGTCGCCTTGAACAACTCCCTGTACATTGCTGCGATCGAGGTCATGGGCTCATGAGCGAGTACATCGGAGTCGCCGTCATGTTCGTCATGGCAGGAGGCATCGCTGCCTTGATGGTGTTGCTCGCTTCGACGTTGGGAAAGAAGAACCCCACACCGGAGAAGCTCGCGCCATTCGAGTGCGGCCAGGAACCGTTCTCGCTGCCGATGGGACGGCTGGCGGTCAAGTTCTACCTCACGGCCATCCTCTTTATTCTGTTCGACGTTGAGCTCGTCTTCCTCTACCCCTGGGCCGTCGTCTTCGGCGAATTGGGAACCCTCGGGCTGATCGAGATGGGCATCTTCCTGGGCGTCCTGATGATCGGATTCGTCTACGCGTGGGACAACGGCGCCCTGGACTGGAAGTAACGTCCGGAGAGCATCGAAGCATGGCACACGAGAACTCATTCCTGACCAGCAAGCTCAACGACGCCATCGGCTGGGCGCGAAAGTATTCGATCTTCCAGTACCCGTTCGTTACGGCGTGCTGCGGCATGGAGTACATGGCGGCTGCGTGCTCGCACTACGACGTCGATCGCTTTGGCGCCGGCCTGCCGCGGTTCTCTCCGCGCCAGGCCGACGTGCTCTTCGTCGTCGGGACGATCAGCCACAAGATCGCGCCGGTCCTGCGCACCATCTACGACCAGATGGCAGAGCCCAAGTGGGTCGTCGCGTTCGGCGTCTGCACGTGCACGGGCGGCTTCTTCGACAACTACGCAACCGTGATGGGGATCGACACGATTCTGCCAGTCGACACCTACATCCCGGGGTGTCCACCGCGTCCAGAGATGGTCCTCGACGGTCTGATGAAGCTGCAGGACAAGATCCAGCTCCAGCACTCGACCGGGCAACACCCGACCCGCGATCCCCGACCGGACTTCGACGTATGAACAACTCCGGAATGATCGAGGCCGTTTCGGCGAAGTTCGCGGACGGCGTGCTGGCTTCGCACGTGTTCCGGGGCGACGCGACGGTAGTCGTCCGTCGCGAGTCGTTGTTCGACGTGGCGCGATTCGTCAAGGACGACCCAGCGCTGTCGATGAACTTTCTCATGGACCTGTCGGCTGTGGACTACTCGACTTTCGGCAAGGGTCCAACGCCCGCGTTCTTCGCGTCGTCGGGCGTGGCGGTGAAGCCGTCGACTCAGATTCCGGACGAAGATCCGTGGCCTGGGCCCGGCTACGTTTCTGAGAAGAGGGGCGCTGATCCGGAAGAGTGGCGGTTCACGGTCGTGTACCACTTCTATTCGACGACGCACAAGCACCGGCTGCGCTTGGTGGTTCCTCTCACCGAGGATGACGCCGAGGTAGACACCGTGACATCGCTGTGGGCCGGCGCCAACTGGCTCGAGCGCGAGGCGTGGGACATGTTCGGCATCGTCTTCCGTGGGCACCCCGACCCGAGACGCATCCTCCTGTACGCCGAGTTCGAGGGGCACCCGCTCCGCAAGGACTACCCCGTCAACAAGCGCCAGCCCCTGATCGGGCCGCTGAACTGACCCGGATCGAGGTGCCCATGGAAACGACGCCAAAGCCGGAGACGATGACCGCCGAGGTCCATGCCAGTGGACTCGAGACGCGGGACATGCTGCTCAACATCGGTCCTGCGCATCCAGCGATGCACGGGATCATCCGCATCGTCGCCAAGCTCGACGGCGAGCAGATCGAAGAGGCGGACGTCGAGATCGGCTACTTGCACCGGGGCTTCGAGAAGATGGCCGAGCAGGTCGACTACAACGGCGTGATGCCGTACACGGACCGGCTCAACTACGTCTCCCCTCTGATCAACAACGTCGGCTACTGCATGGCGGTGGAGAAGATGCTCGGGATCACGGTTCCCGAGCGCTGCCAGTACGTCCGCGTCATCGTTTCGGAGATCTCGCGGATCACCGACCACCTCACGTGCGTCGGGGCGACCGCGATGGAGCTGGGCGCTTTCACCGTGTTCCTCTACATGATCAAAGCGCGCGAGTTCCTCTGGGAGCTCGTCGAGAAGGTCACCGGCGCGCGCCTCACCGTCTCCTACTGCCGCGTCGGAGGAGTGAAGGGTGACCTGCCCGACGACTTCGCCGAGCCGTGCAAGAAGGCCTTCGCAGAAACCCGCAAGGTCCTTGAGGAGTCGGACCAGCTGCTGACCCGCAACCGCATCTTCACCGACCGCATGGCTGGCACCGGTGTGATCTCTGCCGAGGACGCGATCTCGTACGGCATCACGGGTCCATTCCTGCGCGCCACCGGCGCTGACTTCGACGTGCGCAAGGACTCTCCCTACGCCGTCTATGACCGGCTGGACTTCGACGTGCCGGTCGGCACGACGGGCGACAACATGGATCGCTATCTCGTCCGCATGGAGGAGATGCAGCAGTCCATGAAGATCGTCGAGCAAGCGCTGCGCGACATGCCGCCTGGTCCGGTGCTGGTCAACCCGGAGACGGGGCGAGAGATTCCCGCGGCGGAGATGGTCGACCTCGCCAAGATGGGTGACATCAATGCCTTCTCGGGTGGATGCGCGGTCGCCGGTCCGACGCTCGAGGGCTCGGGTCGCGCGCATCAGCCATCCATAGCCACCGACGAGAAGCGCGTCTTCCTGCCGGCCAAGGAAGACGCTTACGGCAACATCGAAGGGCTCATGAACCAGTTCAAGCTGGTCATGTTCGGCCATGGCATTCGCCCTCCGAACGGAGAGGTCTACTTCCCGGTGGAAGGCGCCAACGGCGAGCTCGGGTTCTATGTCGTCAGCGACGGAGCGGCGCACGCGTATCGCGTCCGGGTGCGGCCGCCATGTTTCGCGATCATGTCGGCGCTTGAGCACATGCTCACAGGCGACATGATCGCCGACATGATCCCGACCTTCGGTTCAGTCAACATGATCGGCGGGGAGCTCGACAGGTGAGTTTCACAGACCTCGAAGGCAGGGCCAGGGAGATCATCCAGCTCTACGAGTACCCGAAGGCAGCCATGCTTCCCGTGCTCTGGCTAGTGCAGGAGAACCATGGCTGGGTGTCGAAGGACGCGGAGGCCTGGGTGGCCGGCATGCTCGGCGTGCCACGCTCGCAGGTTCGCGAAGCGGTTTCGTTCTACACGATGTACCACACACAGCCGGTCGGCCGGCGCGAGCTTCGCGTTTGCACGAGCCTGCCGTGTCTGTTGCGCGGCTCCGGTGACGTGATGGCTCGCATCCAGGACACCCTGGGAATCCGTCCGGGCGAGACGACGCCCGACGGGGAGGTGACGCTCACCGAGGTCGAGTGTCTGTGCGCGTGCGAGATGTCGCCGATGGGTCAGCTCGACGAGGCCTTCGTCGGACCGTTCGACGACGACACGCTGAGCACCGTGCTTCGTACTGCGCTCGAGCCGCCCGAAGACTCGACGCCGTTGGCAGAGCCGACGCCGTACGTGTGCACGGACGGCCCCGTGCTCTCCAACAACTTCCACAATCTTGACGGTACCTGGCTGGCGGAGTACGCGGCTGCCGGCGGATACGCCGGCGCCAAGAAGGCCCTCACGTCGATGACGCGCGAGCAGGTCATCGAGGAGGTCGGCGCAGCCAACCTGCGCGGCCTCGGAGGCGCCGGCTTCCCGGCCGCGCGGAAGTGGTCGTTCGTGCCCAAGGATTCACCAAAGCCCAAGTACCTCGTTGCGAACGCGGACGAGGGCGAGCCCGGTACGTTCAAGGACCGCTACATCATGGAGCGGGATCCGCATGCGCTGATCGAAGGCATGATCATCGCGGCGTATGCCATCGGGAGTCACAAGGCCTATGTCTACATCCGCGGCGAGTACTTCCGCTCCGCGAAGCGGCTGCAGCGTGCGATCGACGAGGCGCACAGCCAAGGTTGGCTGGGCGAGGACATCCAAGGGACCGGCTTCGACCTGGACATCGTCATTCACCGCGGTGCCGGCGCCTACATCTGCGGCGAGGAGACCGCGCTGCTCAGCTCGCTCGAGGGATCGAAGGGCTATCCCAAGCTCAAGCCCCCGTTCCCGGCTATCTCGGGTCTCTTCCAGTGTCCGACCATTGTCAACAACGTCGAGACCCTGGCTTGTGTCCCGTACATCCTGCGCAACGGCGCCGAGCGCTTCGCCACGATTGGCACGGAGCGCCAAGGCGGCACGCGGCTCTTCTGTGTCAGCGGGCACGTCAACAAGCCAGGCGTCTACGAGTGGTCGGTCAGCGTGACGCTGCGCGAGCTGATCGAGAACGCCGCGGGCGGAGTGTCCGACGGCAACAAGCTCAAGGCTGTCATCCCGGGCGGTATCTCGGCCAAGATCCTCAGAGCAGACGAGATCGATGTTGCCATGGACTTCGACTCGCTCATGGCGGCCGGAAGCATGGCCGGCTCCGGCGGCGTGATCGTCATGGACGAGACAACGTGCATGGTTGAAGCACTTGATTCGGCGGCACGCTTCTTCGCAGACGAGTCGTGTGGGCAATGCTCGCCGTGCCGCGAAGGCACGGGCTGGGTGCATCGCATCCTTCGCCGCATCACCGACGGGCGAGGCCGCCTGCAGGACCTGGACGATCTGCTCGCGATCGCGGGCGACATGGAAGGCAAGACCATCTGCGTCTTCGCGGACGCGGCGGCGTGGCCGGTGCAGTCCTACATCGAAAAGTTCCGTGACGAGTTTGAGGAGTTCATACGTTCCGGTCGCAAGCTCCAAAAGGGAGAGGTTGCAGCATGCCCAAGCTGACCATCGACGGCCGCGAGATCGAAGTCGCCCAGGGATCCACGGTCATCCAGGCGGCGGAGCAGCTCGGCATCTTCGTTCCGCGATACTGCTACCACTCGGGACTGTCGATCGCCGGCAACTGCCGTATCTGTCTGATCGAAGTCGAGAAGTTCCCCAAGCTGCAGATCGCCTGCAACACGCCGGTCGGCGAGGGCATGGTCGTGCACACCAAGGGCGATAACGTCGAGGACGGCCGCCGCGCGGTGCTCGAGTTCCTCCTCGCCAACCACCCGCTCGATTGTCCGGTTTGCGATCAGTCCGGTGAGTGTGACCTGCAGAACTTCTATCTGAACTTCGGGCTCTACGATCCGCGGTTCCGCGAGCACAAGGTCAAGAAAAACAAGGCCGTCGAGCTCGGGCCGCACGTCATGCTCGATCAGGAGCGCTGCATCCTCTGCTCGCGTTGCGTGCGCTTCACGGACGAGATCACCAAGACCGGCGAGTTCGGCATCTTCAACCGCGGTGACAAGGCCGAGCTCGGAATCTACCCGGACGACGTGCTCGACAATGCGTATTCGGCCAATGTCGTCGACATCTGTCCCGTTGGCGCTCTGACCGAGCGTGACTTCCGTTTCAAGGCCAGGGTGTGGTACCTGTCGAGCACGCCGACGGTGTGCAATGGTTGCAGTAAGGGCTGCAACATCGACATGCACTACGTGCTCGACCGACCGCACCTGAACGACGGCGCACGCATGGTGCGGGTCAAGCCGCGCTACAACGCGAACGTCAACGAGTGGTGGCTGTGTGACGAAGGGCGCTACGGCCTCGGCTGGATCGACAAGGATCGACTGACCAGCGTGCGCGGGCCGTCCGCGGATGCGACCTGGGACGACGCACTGTCTTCGATCTCGATTGCTCTGAAACAGAGCGGAGCGCGGATCGGCGTGATCGCGTCGGCTCAGCTCACCAACGAGGAGCTCTTCCTCGTTCGGCAGGTCTTCGGCAAGGGTCTCGGCGCCCAGGTCAGCGCTGCCGTGCCGGAGCAACCCGGAACGAGCGACGACTTCCTGATCAAGGCCGACAAGAACCCGAATACAGCGGGCGCGACGCTCATGGGCCTGGCCGGCGACGGTGCGTCTGATGCGTCACAGATCGTCGACGATGCGTGCGCCGGCAAGCTCGACGCGCTTTGGGTGTTCGGGCACGACCTCGCAGCGCTGTTCGGTGAGGAGAAGGCCCGCCAAGCCGCGGACAAGGTGAGCCTCCTCGTCTACTCGGGAACGAACGAGAACCCGACCGCAGCTCTGGCCCATTGGGTTCTGCCGAGCGCTGCCTACGTCGAGAAGGACGGCACGTTCGTCAGCTGCGATGGCCATGTGCAACGCATCGGTTTCGCCTTCGCCCCACTGGCGGACTCGCGTGAGGACTGGCGCCTGCTCCTGCAACTCGCCGAGAAGCTGGAGCAGCCGTTCGAGTTGCGTGCGCCGCAGGACATCTTCAAGGCGCTCACTGAGGCGGAGGCGGCGTTTGCCGGCTTGACCTATGCGACGATCGGGACGCATGGCGTTGGGCTCGCGACGGAGGCGGCCGCCCCATGACCGAGCTCCTGATCACGAAGGTCATCCTCGCCGGCTTCGTCGTTTTCGCGGTGCTGAACCTCGCAGGGCTCCACACCTGGGTGGAGCGCAAGCAATCCGCCCTGATCCAGGATCGGATCGGCGCCAACCGCGCCAGCATCTTCGGCTTCCGCCTGTTCGGCATCTTTCACGGGATCGCCGACGCGCTGAAGATGTTCACGAAGGAAGACGTCATCCCCGCGGGCGCCAACAAGACGCTGCACACCGTGGCGCCGTTCTTCTCGGTGCTCTTCTCGCTCGTCGTGTTCGCCGCGATCCCGTTCGGCCCGACGTTGCTCATCCCCGGCTTGGAGCCGATCCACCTGCAGGTCGCCAAGATCGATGCAGCGGTGCTCTATATCTTCGCGATGCTGTCGCTCGGTGTGTATGGCGTGATCATCGCCGGTTTCGCGTCGCGCAACAACTACGCGCTCATGGGCGGGCTGCGCGCCACGGCGCAGATGATCTCCTACGAGGTCGCGCTCGGCATTGCGATCATCGGCGTGATCATGGTCTACGGGACCATGGACCTCGGCGAGATCGTGGATCGCCAGGGTCATTTGATCGGCGGCTGGCTACCGATGTGGGGCATCGTCACGCAGCCCATCGCGTTCATCGTCTTCACGACCGCCGCACTTGCCGAGACGAAACGGGCACCGTTCGACCTCCCGGAAGGCGAGTCGGAGATCATCGGCTACTTCGTCGAGTACAGCGGAATGAAGTTCGGCATGTTCTTCCTCGCCGACTTCCTCGAGACGATCGTCGTGGCGACCCTCGCGACGACGCTGTTCTTCGGCGGGTGGCAGATACCGTACATGGCAGCGGACGGCTTCCACTTCCCATGGGGCTGGGACATCCCGATCGACAACTGGCTCTACGTCCTGCTCGGCTTCCTGAGCTTCTCGGCCAAGACCCTGGCGTTCTGCTTCGTGTTCATGCAGATCCGCTGGACGCTGCCGCGCTTCCGCTACGACCAGCTCATGGATCTCGGCTGGAAGGGGCTGTTTCCAATCGCCGTGGTCAACGTCGTCGTGACCGCGATCATCATGACCGTCATGGGCAAGGTGGGCTGATGGCGACCAAGGTAGTCCGGCGCCCCGAGCTGACCTTCTGGGAGAAGCTCTACCTCCCGCAGATCTACTGCGGCCTAAAGATTACCTTCCGTCACTTCTTCAAAAACCTCGGTCTGCACATCGCTCACCGTTTGGGCCGCCTCAAGCACCTGCGCGCCTCCATAACCTATCAGTACCCCGAGGAGCTTCGACCGCTCATGTCGAGGTACCGCAGTCGCCATCGCCTCACGCTGCGCGACGACAAGACGCCGCGCTGTGTCGGTTGCATGCTCTGCGAAACGGTGTGCCCCGCGAAGTGCATCACGATCGTTCCCGGTGAGCACCCCGACCCGCACGTCGAGAAGTACCCGATTCGCTTCGACATCGACCTCGGCATCTGCGTCTACTGCGGCTACTGCGTCGAGGTCTGCCCCGAAGACGCGATCCGCATGGACACCGGCATCCTCGACCTTGCCGCCTACTCGCGCGAAGCTATGCGCCTCGACATCCACGAGCTCATGGACCCTGAGCTGCGCAAGCCGGTCAACGACTGCAGCCTGACCTTCCCGCACACGTGTAAGGTCCACGGCGGCGACATGAAGGGCAGCTGGGACGGGATCGCCAAGACGGCCGACTAGTCCGCGTCCGCTTGCGGGTTGGCGCATAGCGCCGGTCTGTTTCTCCTCAAAGCAGAGCCGCTTCTTCGCGGCAGTCGGGTCGACGAAACCGCCGTGGCCAGCCCGAACACCCCCGCACCCAGCACGAGGACTCGCATGAGGGCAGAGTCGCGCGCCGCCGGGATCTCTCTTGCAAATGCGAGGCGTTCGCATATACCTCCCCCCCTCGCATGTTGTCTCGCCACACGCCCGGACCCAAGAGCGACCGCCTTGGCGTCAGATTCGCAGTCGGTCATGTTTGCTTCGGGGTGCTTGCCCTGGCAGCAGTTGCGGCCGGCCAGGTGGAGCGGACCGTGCAGACGATGGGCACCAGCCTCAGGATTGAGGTGGACGCGGCGTCGTCGGCGAAGGCGCTGGCGGCTAGCGAGAAGGCGATCCGGGCTTGTGAAGCCGTCGAGCGGCGGCTCTCGACCTGGACGCTCGACAGCGAACTGGCGCGGCTCAACCGGGCGCCGGCTGGCGAGTTCGTTGCGATCAGTACGGCGCTCGCGCGTGACCTGAAGCTCGCCCGCCGTTGGTGGCGCGCCACCGCCCGAGCCTTCGACCCCGGAGTTGGGTGTTTGGTCGACGTCTGGGGGTTGCGCGCGGGCGGTCGGGTGCCGACCGCTGAAGAGGTGCGCAGTGCGCGTGCGAGCGGTCTCTTCGCCGCGCTTGCCATCGACGGGCGCACCGCAGCGCGCAAGCACGCCTACCTTCGCATCGAGGAAGGTGGTTTTGCGAAAGGGATCGCGCTCGACGCCGCGCTGGCGGTCCTGCACCGCGCCGGGGCGACGCGCGCCCTCATCGATCTCGGCGGTCAGATCGCGTTCTTTGGCCAAGGCCCCGAGACCTTCGGCATCGCACATCCGGAGCGCCGCGAGGAGATCGTGTGCCGCGTGCGCATCGAGTGTGGCTCGCTCGCCACTTCCGGCAACAGCGAGCGCGGCATCGTTGTCGCCGGCAAGCGCTACGGCCACCTGCTCGATCCGCGCACCGGCCGCCCGGCGGTCGACTTTGGCAGTATCACCGTGTGGGCGCAGAGCGCCGCGGACGCGGACTGCCTGTCGACGGGACTCTATGTGCTCGGGCCCGACGCGGCGTTGGCCTGGGCCGAGAAACGTCCGGGCATTGAGGTCCTGATCCTGCAGCCAGACGAAGGGGGAGATGAGCACCCCAAGCTGCGTGTGCGTGCTACACGCGGGATGCGTTCGCGTCTTCTTCGATGGCTGGTCGGGAAAAAGGAATGAAAAAGGAATGAAGACCATCAAC
>NYZE01000081.1 GCA_002685965.1 Planctomycetota bacterium
CGGGGTCCGACTCTTGCTCAATACCAACGGGTCGGTGTGCACACCCAAGCACATCGAGTGTCTGACGAGCTACCCCGCCAGGTTGCAGATCAACTTCTCGGTCGATGCCGCAACACCCGAGACCTTCGCACGGATCCGGGGCTGGGACTTCTGGCGTGTGCTGCGGAACGTCCGCAGCTACATGCAAGCCTTAGCGTCCCGCGAGCACTCAACGTGGTCGACTCTGTCTTACGTGATCCTCAGGAGCAATCTCCACGAGATGGTCCCGTTCATGTACCTCGCCAGCGCACTCGGCGTAAACGGAGTGAACTTCTACCGGCTCCACGAGTATGAGGGTCTGGACTATACGATCCCCACCAAGGACGGCGGCACCTTCGACTATCGGGATGAGTACGTGACCAACGTCCCATCGGAGTACAACCGCCAGATAGACAACGTGCGCAAGGCCGCCGAGATCTTGGGACTCACGGCCGCGATTCCCGCCGAGGTGGGGCTTCCCAACGAGGAGTCCGCGGTACGATGATCGATCTAGAGGCCACAACCGTCCCGTGGATCGATCCTGAGCGGCGTAAGCCCCTCTGCGACGTTCCGTGGCTCGGAACCTCGGTAGTGCTATCTGACGGCAAAGTGAACTTCTGTTGCTACACCTCGGCAGTCGCCGGCAATGTCAATGAGCTGACTTTCGATGAGATCTGGAACGGTCCCGTCATGCGGAACATCCGCTCGGAGCTCGCGCAGAATCGTTTTCCCGTCGAGTGTAAGACCGATTCCTGCCCGATCTTCCGTGGCGACACGCTGAACTACCTGAGGGTTCGCATGGACGGCGAGGAGAGTCTGGTGCTGTGTGGCCGTAAAGAACTCGCAGGAACCGAACTCACGGCTTCTCGCACCCCAGAGAGGCGTGTGTCGATCGCAATCGAGACGCAGAACTCGGCGGGTGTGCGAGCCGTGGACTTGTTCGTCGCGATCAAACGTCCAAACGGAACTCTCTACTTCCTTCCGGAGGGTGATGAGCTTCCGATTCCCTGCGCAGTGTCAGCCAGCATTCCCGAGGACAACCAACGACTCGTCATCGGTGAGTGGCCGCTGGAAGAGGAAGCACTCGCTGACGAAGGCAACGAGGTCTGGGCGGCGTTCCTGTTTCCGGAGTCGAACCCGAATGTGCCCGCCAACGTGCTCTGGGCCGATCGCGTCGTCGTCTGAGCTGACACAACTGGGCGCGAGAAGCCCGCGACAGGCGAGCACATGGGTAAAGGGGGCAGTAACCTCCTTCATGAGCCCGCTACACCGCCCGTTGGGCAGGTGCGAACCGCCCCTGGATCGGAGTAAAGCCGCGGGGCGCGGGCGTGGGATGCGACCTCAGTTCAGGCTTGTCCCGCTCAGCTGGTGATTGCCACGTCCGGCCCTTGACCGTGGAGGGTGGGCACCGCTAAATTCCTCCACCTTTCGTCTGCGGGTGCCTTGGCCTGTCCAATCCTAAGCTATTGGAAGCAAAGGGCTTACGCAGTCCCACGTATCATCTCCACGCATCGCTGTGGTTTCCGGCTGCGCTGTCGGTTCCCAGTTGCACGCACGAACCGAACCAAACCGGAGAGTACAGCATGCAAGACAAGATCCAGATCCGGATGGAGGCCTACGACCACGAGACCCTGGACCAGGCGGCCGTCGACATTGTCGAAACGGCGAAACGCACTGGCGCGAGGGTCGCAGGGCCGGTTCCCCTTCCGACTCGGATCGAGCGTTACACGGTTCTCAGGTCGCCCCACGTCGACAAGAAGGCCCGTGAGCAGTTCGAGATTCGCACGCACAAGAGGCTTATCTACATCTCCGAGCCCACGAGCAAGACCGTGGACGCTCTGAGCAAGCTCAACGTGCCTGCGGGTGTCGACATCCGTATCCGGGCCTGACGGCCGCCGCAGCTCACCCGGCTGCACAGCTATTCCTGCTCTTGCACTCTGCATGACCCCGCCGTTGGCGGGAGGACTCTAATGGCCACCGTAAAGACATTTGCCGGTTCCAAGGTCGGCACGCGAGACGTCGATGAGACGGTCTTCGCGCAGCGCATCCTCGGGCGCACGCTGAAGGAGGCTCTCGTGATGTACGAAGCCAACAAGCGCCAGGGAACGCACTCGGCCAAGGAGCGCAGCGCGGTTGCCGGTAGCCAGAAGAAGCTCTACCGGCAGAAGCACACCGGTCGCGCTCGCGCCGGCGACGTTCGTTCGCCGCTGCGTCGTGGTGGCGGAACGGTGTTTGGACCGCGCCCGCGTGACTACTCCTATCAGCTGCCCAAGAAGCAGCGCCGCGTTGCTCTTGCCTCGGCCCTGTTTGGCAAGTTGGTCGACGGCGAGGTCACCGTTGTGGACGGGTTCCCGGCCAGTGAGCCGTCCACCAAGGCGGCACGTGCAGTGCTGCGCGAGATCGGCGCCGACACTGGCGCGCTCGTCGTGACGCTCGACGTGGATCCGGTGTTGGTCAAGTCGGTGCGCAACCTGCCCGGCGTGGATGTCACGGTCGTTGCCGACCTCAATGCTCACGCGGTGTTGCTGCGCAAGAACCTCGTGTTTACGCCGCAGGCGTTCGACGCGTTGTTGGCTCGCAAGTGGACCCAGAGGAGCAAGCGACCGGAGCCGGACGATGCCTGATCTCTCGCATCACTACAGCGTCATCAAGCGCTCGTTGTTCACGGAGAAAGTCACGGCTCAGCAGGAGCGCAGCAACACGTTTGCGTTCGAGGTCGAGATGGACGCCAACAAGATCCAGATCCGGCAGGCCGTGCAGACCATCTTCTCGGTGCGCGTTGTCGATGTTCGTACCATGCACGTTCCTGGCAAGATCAAGCGGATGGGCGGGGAAACCGGCCGCACCCGCGTGTGGAAGAAGGCGCTCGTCACCCTCCACGAGGACGACAGGATTCACGAGGTCTAGATGGGCATTCGCAAGGTCAAGCCGACGTCCCCGGGCAGGCGTAACTCTTCCTACAATGACTTCGCTGAAGTCACGAAGAAGACGCCGGAGAAGAAGCTGTTGCAGCGCATTGCGCGCACTGGCGGTCGTAACTCGCAGGGACGGATCACATCCCGCTTCCGTGGTGGTGGACACCGCAAGCTGTATCGGATCATCGACTTCAAGCGTCGTAAGGACGGGGTGCCGGCGAAGGTCATCGGCATCGAGTACGATCCGAACCGGAGCGCCAACATCGCGCTGTTGCACTACGCCGATGGGCACAAGGCCTACATCCTGGCGCCCAAGGGGCTCAACGTTGGCGACACGTTGATGAACGGACCCGGATCGGAGCCGAAGGTCGGCAACTGCATGGACCTGAGCGACATTCCGGTCGGACTCGAGGTGCATGCGATCGAGTTGCAGCCCGGCCGCGGAGCGCAGATAGCCCGCTCGGCTGGCGCCGGTTGCCAGTTGATGGCGCGCGAGGGCGAATATGCGGTGATCGTGCTGCGCAGCGGCGAGATGCGCCGTGTGCGCGTGACCTGCCGCGCCACGATCGGTCAGGTCGGCAACCTCGACCACCAGAACGTGCGTTGGGGCAAGGCCGGGCGCATGCGCCACAAGGGTCGGCGTCCGCACAACCGTGGCACCTCGATGAACCCGGTCGCCCACCCGATGGGCGGCGGTGAAGGTCGATCCGGCGGTGGCCGCCATCCGTGTTCGCCTACCGGTTTGCTCGCCAAGGGCGGCAAGACCCGTAAACGTAAGAAGGCGAGCGACAAGCTGATCATTCGCCGGCGGAAGAAGGGTAAGCGATGACCCGTAGCGCGAAGAAGGGACCCTACGTCGACGCGAAACTGCTCGTCAAGATCGAGCGGGGCGGCGAGGAGAGTAAGGACACTCCGATCAAGACCTGGGCGCGGGCCTCGATGATCGCTCCCGAGTTCATCGGGCACACGTTCGAGGTGCACAACGGCCGTCACTTCATCAAGGTCTATGTGACCGAGGACATGGTCGGCCACCGTCTCGGCGAGTTCGCGGCGACGCGGACGTTCCGCGGTCACAGGCGCAAGGACTAGCCATGAAGACCTATCGCGCCAAGCACCGCTTCTGCCGCATGACCGCTCGCAAGGGCCGCTACATCATCAACATGGTGCGTGGTATGGCCGTGAACGATGCCATGCACGTACTGCAGAACAACCCGCGCCGCGCGGCCTACTTCATTCGCAAGGTGTTGAAGTCGGCGATCGCGAACGCGAGCCAGGATCCCGAAGTCAACGTCAACAGCCTCCGGGTCACCGAGGCGC
Organism: Planctomycetota bacterium; assembly: GCA_002685965.1. GTDB lineage: Bacteria > Planctomycetota > UBA1135 > UBA1135. The sequence goes on from NYZE01000081.1 coordinate 4,251, forward strand.
TCGTTGACAATGGCCCGCTGTTGCAGGGCCGGTTGCGCTGGCGGCCCGGCCCGCAAGGGCGCGCGATGCCGTTCCGCAAGCGCACCTGCCATCTGACCGTAGTGGTCGGAGAGTCGAGCACCGGAGAAGAGGGCAACTAATGGGTCAAAAGTGTCATCCCCTCGGCTTCCGCATCGGCGTCACCGAGCACTGGCGTTCGCGCTGGTATGCGACCAAGGCCGACTTCTCGTCGTTCCTCGTCGAGGACCAGAAGCTCCGTAGCTACATCAAGAAGACATGCTCCTTTGCGGCGATCCCGCAGGTCGAGATCGAGCGCGCCGGTGGCACGATCACGGTCACGATCCACACGGCGCGGCCGGGCCGCTTGATCGGCAAGAAGGGCGCCGAGGTCGACCAGCTGCGCGAGTCGCTCGAGAAGCTGACCAGTCGCAAGGTCCGGCTCAAGATCCAGGAGATTCACCGTCCGGAGCTTGAGGCGTTCCTGGTCGCCGAGTCGATCGCCGAGCAACTGGAGAAGCGCGCCGCGTTCCGCCGCACGTTGAAGAAGGCCGTCGAGTCATCAGTGACCGCCGGCGCCAAGGGCATCAAGATTCGCATCGCTGGCCGCCTCGGCGGTGCCGACATGGCGCGGACCGAGGTGCAGAAGTTCGGTCGCGTGCCGCTGCAAACGCTGCGCGCTCAGGTCGACTACGGCACCGCGCTTGCGCGCACGACCTATGGTGTGATCGGTGTCCAGGTGTGGATCTTCCGCGGCGAACTCGAGCCCGGCGAGCGCACCCTCGGCCTCAAGCCCATTCGGCAGATCATGCCGCCTGCGGGCCGCTTCGGCGGCGGTGGCCGTCAAGGTGGCCGGCCTCGTCGGCCGCGCGGTGAGGGTGGTGGAGGTCGTGGTCGTCCCGGTGGGCCGCCGAGTTCCGGCGCACGTCCAGCAGCCACACCGGCAGAGAGCCCCGCGCCGCCGCCGGCGGCTCCCGACACCAGTCCCGACGCACCGGCCCCGCCGGCGCCAGCGGAGTAAGGAGATCCCATGGCCCTCATGCCCAAGAGAATCAAGCACCGCAAGGTGCAGCGTGGCAAGGTGCGTGGTGTCGCGTCGCGTGGCAACACCGTCTGCTTCGGCGATTACGGCTTGCAGGCGCTCGAGCCCGGCTGGATCTCGGCCAAGACGATCGAAGCCGGACGTATTGCCTGCACGCGTAACGCGCCGGGTTCCAAGGTCTACATCCGCATCTTCCCCGACAAGCCGGTTACTTCGACTCCTGCCGAGACCCGCATGGGTAAGGGTAAGGGCGAGCCGGAGTACTGGGCTGCGGTCGTGCGGCCGGGGACGATCTTGTTCGAGATCAGTGGTTGCGGTGACGACGGCGCCAAGAAGGCGTTCAACCGTGTCGCGCACAAGATGCCGGTGCGGACGCGGCTCGTGCGACGGAGGCACTTCTAATGCGTCGCAACGACCCGGTCGCCGAAGTGCGTGGCAAGGACAGCGCGGAACTGGTCTACGACCTCAACGAGGCGCGCAAGGCGCTGTTCCACACCAAGGTTCAGTCAGTCGGTGAGTCGACCGACACGATGCAGTCCCGCACCCTGCGCCGGAAGATCGCGCGCATCCTGACCGTGCTTACAGCGCGCGACAGTGAAGCTGCCCAGAGTGGCGCGAAGAGCGAGGAATCATGAGCGAACAGGGACCACAGTTGGGTCAAGGGGCGGGTCAAGAGGCGGTCGCGCGCAAGCGTCGCCGAACCGAGGAGGGAGTTGTCGCTTCCGGCAAGATGGACAAGACAATCGTCGTCGAGGTGACACGGCTCAAGAAGCACGCCAGGTACGACAAGTACTTGCGGAGTAAGACGCGGTTCTATGCTCATGACGAGAAGAACGAAGCCAAGGCCGGTGACCGGGTCGAGATTGCCGAGACCAGACCGCTGTCCAAGTCGAAGCGCTGGCGGCTCGTGCGGGTGTTGAAGCGCCAGGAGGCGTAAGCGTGATCCAGCAGCACACGATGGTCGACGTCGCCGACAACACAGGGGCCAAGACAGCCATGTGCATCAAGGTCCTTGGTGGCAGTCGTCGGCGCTATGCCAGCGTTGGCGACGTCGTCGTGGCGACCATCAAGAAGGCGTTGCCGACCGGCGAAGTGAAGTCGGGCACCGTTGTCCGCGGTGTCATCGTGCGCACGGCCAAAGAGGTGCGGCGCACGGACGGCTCCTACGTTCGCTTCGACAAGAACGCGATGGTCATCATCGACAAGGACAACAACCCACTCGGCACGCGCATCTTCGGCGCCGTGGCCCGTGAGTTGCGCGACAAGAACTTCATGAAGATCGTGTCGCTCGCACAGGAGGTGGTGTGATGAGGAGCGCGAATCGCGGCCCGATCAAGACCATCACTCGGATCCGTCTCAAGCGAGGCGACCAGGTCCAGGTGTTGGCGGGCGAGGATCGTGGCAAGGGCCCCGCGGAGATCCTGAGAGTCCTGCACGAGACCGGCCATGTGATCGTCAAGGGCGTCAACATGCAGACCAAGCACGTGCGTCGCTCGCAGGAAGATCCCAAGGGTGGTGTCAGGGAGCAAGAAGGCAAGGTGCATGCGAGCAACGTGCTGATGTGGAGCGACAAGCTCAAGCGCGGTGTGCGTCTGCGTTACGAAGTCCGCGACGGCAAGAAGGTCCGCGTGGGTACGTGCGGGACGGTGTTTGACTGATGCTGCTCGAGAAATACAAGACCGAAGTTCGTGGCGAGCTGAAGGAACAGTTCTCCTACGGCAATGATCTGGAAATCCCGGTGGTGCAGAAGGTCACGGTCAACATGGGTGTTGGCAAGGCCGTCACCAACAAGGGAATGATCGAGGCTGCCGTGGCCGACCTTGCGGTGATCACTGGCCAGAAGCCCGTGATCACCAAGGCGCGCCGGTCGATCAGTCAGTTTCGGTTGCGCAAGGGCACGCCGATCGGTGCCAAGGTGACGCTGCGCGGCAAGAGGATGTACGAGTTCCTGGAGCGGCTCTTTGTGGTTGTGATCCCGCGACTCCGTGACTTTCGCGGTCTGCCGAACAAACTCGATGGGCGTGGCAACTACTCGCTCGGCCTGGCCGAGCAGTCGGTGTTCCCGGAGATCAACCTGGACAAGGTGCAGTTCGTGCAAGGCATGGACATCACGATTTCGACCACCGCGCGGACCGATGAGGAGTGCGTGGCGCTGCTGCAAGGGCTCGGCTGCCCGTTCAAACGAGATGATGAGGCTTGATCAGATGAACCATTCCTTCATGTCTGATCGAGGCCAGGAGTAAGCGATGGCCCGCAAGTGCTTGATCCGGAAGGCGAATGCAACGCCTAAGTTCATGAGCAGGCGCGTGCGTCGCTGTCAGCTCTGTGGTCGCTCACGCGCTGTTTACCGCAAGTTCGGCATCTGCCGTCTCTGTTTTCGCATGATGTCGTTGCGGGGCGAGATTCCCGGCGTACGCAAGGCCAGCTGGTGAGGATTCCACGATGACCATGACCGACCCGATCGGGGACATGTTGACGAGAGTCCGCAACGCGGCCCGCAACCGGTCCGAGACTGTGTCGATGCCCGCATCGCGCCTCAAGGTCGACATCGCCAAGGTGTTGAAGGACGAGGGCTATGTGATTGACTTCGCGGTCGAGGGTGAGGGCCCCAAGACAGTGCTGAACGTGCAGTTGAAGTACGGGCCGGATGGCGAGGATGTCATTCAGAGCATCCAGCGCTTCAGCAAGCCCGGGTGCCGGCGCTATCGCGGCGTCGCCGACCTGCCGAAGGTGCTCAACGGCCTCGGCATCGCGATCCTGTCGACCAACAAGGGCGTCATGTCGGACCGCAAGGCGCGCGAGCAGCGTGTCGGCGGCGAAGTCCTCTGCACGGTCTTTTGATCAACTGTTAGCAGCCCCACGAACGACCGCCCCTACAGACCGCCCCTACAGACAGCAGGAACTCAGAAGAGCGAGAAGAGCAATGTCTCGGATTGGCAAGACCCCAGTCTCTGTGCCCGTCGGCGTCGATATCAAGGTCGACGGCGCCGCGGTCACCGTCAAAGGGCCGAAGGGCACGCTCGCGTTGACGCTGCACGCCGGCATCACCGTCGCGCAGGAGGGCAACTCGCTCGAACTGAGCGTGCCTGGAGATCGTCGCGATGACCTGTCGGCCTTCTGGGGCCTCGATCGGGCTCTCCTGGCCAACTGCGTGACTGGCGTCAGCAAGGGCTTCGAGAAGAAGCTCGAGATCCACGGCACGGGTTATTCCGCCAAGCTGGTTGGTGATCAGATCGAACTGACGGTCGGATTCAGCCACGTCGTCAACATTCCGATTCCGAGCGACCTGACGATCGAGCTGCCGCAGCCCGATCGCATCAACATCACCGGGATCGACAAGCAGAAGGTTGGTGAACTTGCGGCCGTCATTCGGCGCGTGCGCAAGCCGGAGCCCTACAAGGGCAAGGGCATTCGCTACGCCGACGAGGTCGTGCGGCGCAAGGCTGGCAAGACCATGGGCGCTGTAGGTTGATCGGGGGCAGATCATGAAGACACAATCGCAAACGAAGAGGCTGCAGCGGCGCAGGCGGCGCAAGCGCATGCACGTTCGCCGCGTGCTTCGCATCAAGCTCGAGCGGCCGCGCCTGACAGTGTTCCGCAGCTGCAAGCAGATCTACTGCCAGATCATCGACGACCTGGCGGGTGTCACGCTCGTTTCCTCGTCGTCGCGTGACAAGGACCTCCGCGATAGCCTCGGCAAGAAGAAGAAGTCCCAAGTCGCGGCCGAGGTCGGCAAGACCGTCGCGGCGAAGGCAAAAGAGAAGGGGATCGGCCCGGTCCGCTTCGATCGTGGCTCGTACAAGTATCACGGCCGTGTGAAGGCGCTCGCTGAGGCAGCTCGCGAGGGCGGATTACAGTTTTGACGCGCAGTAGTTTTGATGCGCAGAGTCTGAAGCGCAGAGAGTTCCGATGGTAAAGCGCAAGTTCCCAGTTCTGCCGCTCCAGGAAGCCGCCGAGTTCCAGCTCGAGGACGAAGTCGTCGCGATCAACCGATCCGCAGCGGTCGTCAAGGGTGGACGTCGGTTCTCCTTCTCGTGTCTTTGCGTCGTTGGCAACCGTGAGGGTGTGGTTGGCATCGGCTATGGCAAGGCCAAGCAGGTGCAGTCTGCGGTCGAGAAGTCGGTCAAGGACGGACGCAAGAACCTCGTCCGCATCAAGCTCGACGAAGGCACGATCCCACACGAGATCGAAGGCCGCTACTGTGCCAGCATCGTGCGGCTCGTTCCGGCTTCGGCCGGCACGGGCATCATCGCTGGTGGCAGCGTGCGTAAGGTGCTTGAGCTGGCAGGCGTCAAGGACATCCTGAGCAAGTCGTTTGGGTCGAACAACCCAATCAACCTGGTCAAGGCGACGATGGATGGGCTCATCCGACTGCGCCACAAGGCGGTCGTCGCCGAACTCAGAGGAGTGGAGATCTGATGGATATCGCGACCGCCAAGTCGCTCGGCCTCAAGCGCCAGCGTCCCAAGCGGGTCGGCCGCGGCCCGGGCTCGGGCAGCGGCAAGACCTCCGGACGCGGCCACCGGGGTCAGCAGTCACGTTCGGGCTACAGCCGTCGGTTGTGGTTCGAAGGTGGGCAGATGCCGCTCTACCGGCGACTGCCGCGGCGTGGCTTCAACAACAAGAACTTCGCGACCCGGTACACGATCGTCAACGTCCAGGATCTCGAGGTCTTCGATGCCTCGGCCGAGGTCGACCTCGACAAGATCCTCGAGATCGGTGTCACTTCGCTCGAGACCAAGCTGCTCAAGGTGCTTGGTAAGGGCGAGATCACCAAGCCGCTGACCGTCATGGCCCACAAGTTCTCCGAGTCTGCCAAGCAGAAGATCGAGGCGGCCGGAGGTAAGGCGATTGTGATCGAAGGACCGGCATCCGGTAAGGTCGGCTCGGAAAAGAGCGGATCCGGCAAGGGCGCCGCGGACACGGCCGAATCGGCGGATTAGACATCCATGAACTTCTCGGCGGCGAACATCCTCAAGGTGCCTGAGCTTCGCAAGAAGCTCATGATCACCCTCAGTCTGCTGCTGGTCTACCGGATTGGTTTTCACATCCCGCTGCCGGGTGTCAACGTCGATGCGTTGCAGGACCTGGCGGAGCGATCGGGAACCCTGGCATCGCTGCTGGGCCTGATGAGTTCCCTGACCGGCGGTTCGCTGTCGTCGGCCGCGATCTTCTCGCTCGGAGTGATGCCCTACATCTCGGCGAGCATCATCTTCTCGCTGCTGAGCAAGGTCGTTCCGGCCCTGGAGAAGCTCTCCAAGGAGGGCCAGTCCGGGCAGCGCAAGATCAACCAATACACCCGCCTCGCAACGATTCCGATCTGCTTGGTGCAATCGCTGTTCGTGGTGCTCGGCGTCTTGCGCCAGTCGACGGCCGGGGGCACGGAGGTGGTTTACAGCCAGGTCTGGGGTTGGGGCGCGCTCTACGTCTTGCTCGTGATGCTCGCCTTGACGGCCGGCACGATGTTCATCATGTGGATCGGTGAACAGATCACCGAGCACGGCATCGGCAACGGCGTCAGCATCCTGATCATGGCCGGCATTATCTCGGCCATTCCGGGCGCGATGATCCGCTACTTCGGTCAGTCGTCCATGGAGTCGACCGAGAAGTACCAGCGCTTCCTGCTGTATCTGTTGTGTTGGGTGCTGATCGTCACGGTGATCGTTTACATCACTAAGGGACAACGCCGAATACCGATCCAACAGGCCAAGCAGACGCGCGGGCGCAAGGTCTATGGCGGGCAGCGGCACTTCCTGCCGTTCAAGGTCAACCAGGCCGGCGTCATGCCGATCATCTTTGCTTCGGCACTGATGATGCTGCCGAATGCGCTGGCGTTCGTGGCGCCGTTCATGCGCGTGTTCAACAACCCGACGCACTTCTGGTACATCATCGTCTACGGCGGGCTGATCATCTTCTTCGCCTTCTTCTGGGTGCAGATGATGTTCCAGCCCAAGGAAATCGCGGACAACCTGCGCGAGCACGGCTCGTTCATTCCGGGGATTCGCCCGGGTGAGAAGACGGCTGAGTTCCTCGGGTTCGTCATGACTCGTGTGACGCTCGCGGGCGCGGTGTTCCTGTGCATCATCGCTGTTGCGCCGAACATCATCACGCAGCAGATCGGCGGGCTCGGGTCTACCTGGGCCTACTTCCTCGGTGGCACGTCGATCCTGATCGTCGTCGAAGTCGCGCTCGACCTCGTGGAGCAGATCAATGCGCACTTGGTGATGCGCAACTACGAGGGCTTCATCAAGAGCGACAAGATGGCCGGTTGGTCACGGCGTCCGGCCGGAAGGACGTAGAGTCTGGAAGCGAGCGATGGCGTCGAACCGCATGGTCTTTCTCGGTCCTCCGGGCGCTGGCAAGGGAACGCACGCGGCTTGGCTCGCCGAGGATCGTGGCCTGCAACACATCTCCACCGGGGACATGCTTCGAGTTGCGGTCAAGGCTGGCACGGAGATCGGGCTCGCTGCCAAGGTCTACATGGACCAGGGCAAGCTCATTCCGGACGACATCATGATCGACGTCCTGTTTGCCGACATCTCCGACACTGGTTGGATTCTCGACGGCTTCCCGCGCACCGTCGCGCAGGCCGAAGCCCTCGACAAGCGCTTGGCCGAATACGCAGCTGAGCTCGACGGCGTGGTGCTCTTCGAGGTGGATCGACAGACGTTGATCGATCGACTCATGGCGCGGATGACCTGCGAAGCCTGTGGTGCCGTCTACAACCGGTTGCACCGCAAACCCCTCGTCGAGGGGGTGTGCGATGTGTGCGGCGGCAAGCTGCAACAGCGCGTCGACGACCGGCCGGAGGCCGTGACGGAGCGGCTCGCGGTGTACGACAAACAGACCCGACCACTGGTCGAGTTCTATGACCGGACCAGTCGCCTGACGCGGATTGACGCGAGGGGGGCCATCGAGGACGTCCGGCTCGCCATGGAACCGTTGCTGCCTTGATCGGCTCTCGTCGACCGAGCATCCTGGCCGGGTGGGCAAGGAAGAGCCTGTCGAGGTCGAAGCGATCGTCAGGGAGGTCCTGCCGAACGCTCGTTTCCGGGTCGAACTCGACGGCGGACACCGGATCCTCGCCTATGTGGCGGGCAAGATGCGCATGCACTGGATCAGGATCTTGCCGGGCGACAAGGTCATGGTGCAGATGTCACCCTACGACCTCACCAAGGGCCGGATCGTCTATCGCGGCTAGTGGGGTCAGCGCGCTCGGTACATTTCCGCCACTTCACACTTCTCCCAGAAGGGCCCCGCGCTAATCTATGTGGTCCATTTTTTGCTGGTTGGGCTCCCCGGGATCGGAAAGCCGGAGAGTTACCTCGCATCGGGCTCGCGGAACCCGGTCCAGCAGGCCCAGTGGCATCCGAGAGCACAGGGTCGCCTGAGTTGTCCCCTTGCCACCGCTGACCCCAGGAGTCCTTCGATGAAGGTGCGCGCTTCGGTGCGGAGACTGTGTGAGAACTGCAAGATCATCAAGCGGCGTGGTGTCGTCCGGGTGATCTGTACAAACCCGCGTCACAAGCAGCGTCAGGGGCGCTGACCAAACATGCCACGTATCCTCGGCGTCGACGTTCCGAATGACAAGGCGGTCTGGGTCGCGTTGACCTATGTCTATGGGATTGGCACGACATCGTCGGACAAGATTCTCAACGACCTGGGCATCAACCGGACCACCCGGGCGCGCGACCTGTCCGAAGAAGAACTGGCGCGCATCGCCGCTTTCATCGAGAAGAACTTTGTTGTCGAAGGTCAGTTGCGACGGCAAGTCACGGCGAACATTGGCCGGCTTCGTGACATCGGTAGTTACCGTGGGCTGCGCCACAGACGGAGCCTTCCGGTGCGTGGTCAGCGGACGCGGTGCAACGCGCGCAGCCGCAAGGGACCGAAGAAGACGATTGCCAACCGGAAGATCGCTCGCAAGTAGTCGAAGAGATAAGACTGACCAGTAGCGTCATAGGGATTAGGAAATGGGAGCCAAAGGAGCAAAGAAGAAGATTCGTCGCCATGTAGCCAAAGCAGTGGCGCATGTGCAGGCGACCTTCAACAACACGATCATTACGATCACGGACACCAACGGAGAAACGCTGTGTTGGGCCTCGTCTGGCTCGATTGGCTACAAGGGTTCGCGTAAGAGCACGCCGTTCGCGGCGCAGCGCGCGGCCGAGCGTGTTGCATCCGAAGCGAAGAAGATGGGCGTTACCGAAATCGACGTGAAGGTAAAGGGGCCTGGCTCGGGCCGGGAGTCGGCGATTCGAGCTCTGAACTCATCCGGGTTGACTCTCAAGGTGATCGAGGATGTGACGCCGCTGCCGCACAACGGCTGTCGTCCGAAGAAGCGGAGGCGCGTCTAGCCATGGCCCGTTTCCGCGGAAGCGTTTGCAAGCTCTGTCGGCGTGAAGGCATGAAGCTGTTTCTCAAGGGACAGCGGTGCTTCACCGAGAAGTGTGCGATCAACCGGCGCAACTACCCGCCCGGCGTGCACACTCGGCCGCCACGGAAGAACTCGGCGTACTGCCTGCAGTTGCGCGAGAAGCAGAAGGCCAAGCGCATCTACGGCGTGCTCGAGCGCCAGTTCATGAACATGTTCCGTCGCGCGGAACGGCAGAAGGGCAACACCGGCGCCAACTTGTTGGTGCTCCTTGAGCGTCGACTCGACAACGTCGTGCTGATGTTGGGGCTCGCCAACTCACGTTTTCAGGCGCGGCAGTTGGTTGCGCACGGTGACGTCCGTGTGAACCGGAAGAAGATAGGGATTCCGTCCTACTTGGTGCGCCCCGGTGACGAGGTCGCCATCAAGGACAAGGACAACATCAAGAAGATCGCCACCGAGGCGGTCGAGTTGAACAAGGGACAACCGGTACCCGAATGGCTCGACGCTGAGCCGTCACAGCTTCGCGGCAAGATCGTTCAGTTGCCGAAGCGTGAGGACGTGCCGCATCCCATCAACGAGCAGCTCATCGTCGAGCTTTGCTCCAAGTAGTCGGCGAAGAGTATCCCACGTGATGTCGGGCAGCATGTCTGGCAGTGGGGCAGGAGGAGTGAGTTCATGAGAATCCGGTGGCGAGAGTTCGAGCTTCCGAGCCGAGTTGAGCTGGACCAGGAAACGGCTTCGAAGTCGTACGGTCGGTTCCTGGTTGAGCCATTTCAACGTGGCTTCGGCACGACGATCGGCAATGGCCTGCGTCGAGTCCTACTGTCATCCATCGAGGGCGTGGCGCTCTCCTCGGTCAAGATCGAGGGCGTGTTGCACGAGTTCTCGACGATCGATGGTGTCTACGAGGACATGACCAACGTCATCCTCAACATGAAGAAGCTGCGCCTGCGCCTCGATGGCGATGAACCGGCCGAGATGACGATCGACGTCAAGCGCAAGGGCGAGGTGACAGCCGCCGACATCGAGCATTCCTCGAATGTCGAGGTCATCAACAAGGATCTCAAGCTCTGCACGCTGACGGAGAACGTCCGCTTTCTCTGTTCGCTTCGCGCCCAGAAGGGTCGTGGCTACGTCACTGCCGAAGAGAACATCGAAGACGATCAAGAGCTTGGAACCATTCCGATCGATTCCCTGTTCAGCCCGGTGTTCCGCGTGCGATATACCGTCGAGGCCACGCGACTCGGTAAGGACACCAACTATGACCGGCTCGTGCTGGAGATCTGGACTGACGCGACGGTCAGCCCGGAGATGGCGCTGGTCGAGGCGAGCAAGATCTACCGCAAGCACCTGAACCCGTTCGTGCAGTACTTCGAGTTGCAGGAGGAGGGTGGTTCAGAAGGACTCGTCCTCGAGGTGCCGGCCGAGCAGCAGCCTGAGTCCGAGCTGGATAGCGTTCTCGATCAATCGCTCGAGAAGCTCAACCTCTCGGTGCGCGCCAAGAACTGCCTCGACTCCGAGAACATCATTACCGTGCGCGAGCTCGTTTCGATGACCGAGGCCTCGCTGTTGAAGGTGCGCAACTTCGGCAAGACCTCGCTGAAAGAGGTGAAGGGCAAGCTTTCGGAGATGGGCCTCGCGCTTGCCATGCAAGTTGCTCCGAGAATCAACGCCTAGTAGTAGCGTCCAGGGAAATCGTCTAGGGAAGGCCCGGGCTTAGGAACATGAGACACCGCAAGGCAGGCAAGAAGATCGGTCGCACCTCGGAACATCGCAAAGCGACGTTCCGCAACATGGTGGCCGCCCTGTTCGAGCACGAGCGCATCACGACCACGGTCGAGAAGGCCAAGGCCTTCAAGCCGCGCGCAGAGAAGCTCATCAGCCTCGGCCGAGTCAAGACGTTGCACAATGTGCGCCGGGCCCAGTCGATTCTGCAGGACAAGGACATGGTCAAGAAACTCTTCGATGAGCTCGGACCGCGCTACAAGGACCGCCCTGGCGGCTACACGCGCATCCTGCGCCTGCCGGGCTACCGCCTTGGCGACGGCGGCAGCAAGGCCATCTTCGAACTGGTCGACAACGAGGTCCTCGCGGCCAAGTTGGCGTTGGTCGCGGAGGAACAGGCCGAGTAGCCGAGCAAGGCGAGTGCCCGCAGGGCACGAGGGTTGCTCGGCCTACCGCCGGGTAAACGACAACGCGTCCCGCCCCAAGAGTGAGCTGAGATCCTCGAGCAACTCGGCCGTCAGTTCGACGTTGAACTTGGGGTCGGCCATGAGGCGATAGTGACCGCGTCCCTTGTCGGGTAGATCGTTGGCGGGTAGATCGTCGGCTACGTCGACGAAGACGCGGTGACGGCCACGGTGGTGTTGCAGGTTGTCCCGTGCCTGTTGCAGCAGGTCGGCATCGTGTTTGGCCGGATCGACGCGCAGGACGACGGCATCGACGTTGCTGCGTACGAAGGTCTGTGCGTCTTGGACGTCGTCGATCAGGATCGCGGCCTCCTCGCTCGAGCGGTCGATGCGAGCGTGCACAAAGACCAAGGCGTCGTCAGCGAGGCGGTCCTTGAGTCGGGCGTACTGCTTCGAGAAGACCGTGGCTGAGACCGAGCCGTGTAGGTCCTCGAGGCGGAACTTGGCCATGCGTTGGCCCGCGTTCTTGCCGGAGCGCACGACCGAGGGACGGAGCCCCGACACCATGCCGGCGAGGACGATTTCCCGCTTGGCCTTGCTCGTTTCATTGCGAGCCTCATGGATTTGTCGCGTGTCGGCGCCGGCCAGAAGCGAGAAGAACTTGCCGCGTCGTTTGAAGGGGTGGCCGGACAGGTAGAGCCCGAGCGCCTCCTTCTCCATGGCGAGCTTGATCGTCTCGGGCCACTCGGAGACGTCGGGCGCCGATACGGCAGCGGAGGCGGTGGTGGGCGCGTCGCCGAACATCAGGCTCTGGCCGCGCTTCCGGTCGGCCTGCACGTTCGCTGCTTCTCTGAGGCAACCTTCGAGCACCTCGAATACGGCGCGGCGCGACCAGCCCGTCGTGTCGAACGTGCCGGACTTGGCGAGCACCTCGTAACAGGTCTTGTTGGCGATTTGTGCGTCCCAGCGTCGCGCGAGATCGTGCACGTCCGCGAACGGACCGCTCTCTTCGCGTTCAGCGACGAGCTTGTCGGCTGCCTTCTCGCCGAGTCCCTTGATGGCGGCGAGGCCGTAGCGAATCGCGCCGTCCTCGACGGTGAAGCGCGCCCGTGAGGCGTTCACAGCGGGCGGCAGGACGGCGATTTGCATGCGGCGAGCCTCTTCGATGAACTCCTTCAGCTTGTCGGTGAGCCCCATGTCGCAGGTGAGCAGGGCGCAGAGCAGTTCGGTCGGGTAGGTGGCTTTGAGCCATGCCGTGCGATAGGTCAGCACGGCATACGCCGCCGAGTGCGACTTGTTGAAGCCGTAGCCGGCGAAGTACTCCATGTTAGTGAACAGGTCGTCGGCCATTTGGCGGTGGTGTCCCTGGGCTACGCAGCCCTCGACGAACTGCTCGCGGAACGCTGCCATGACGTCGTGTTTCTTCTTGCCCATCGCCTTGCGCAGCGAGTCTGCCTGGTTGAGCGTGAAGCCGGCAAGGTGGTGAGCGATCAGCATCACCTGTTCCTGGTAGACGATGACACCGTAGGTGTCGCGCAGGATCGGCTCGAGCGAGTCGTGCGGATAGTCGACGGGCTCCTGGCCGTGCTTGCGCCGGACATAGGTGTCGGCCATTCCCGACTTGAGCGGTCCCGGTCGGTAGAGCGCGATCAGCGCGATCAGGTCTTCGAAGCACGATGGCTGCATCTTGACCATCAGCTCGCGCATGCCCTCCGACTCGAGCTGGAACACGCCCAGACTCCCGCCGGTCGATAGCAGGTGGTACGTCGCCTCATCGTCCAGCGGCATTGTCGTCAAGTCGACCTCGACACCGTGGGCGTCCCTGATCAAGTCGAGCGCTTCCTGGATGATGGTCAGTGTCTTGAGACCGAGGAAGTCCATCTTGAGTAGGCCGACGTCCTCGAGATCGGTCATCTGCCACTGGGTCGTGATGTCCTCGCCGTTGCGGTAGAGGGGCACGTATTCGTCGAGCGGCTTGTCGGCGATCACGACGCCAGCGGCGTGCGTGGACGCGTGGCGGCACAGGCCCTCGAGCTTGACGCCGATGTCGAAGAGCTGAGCCTTGTTGGTGTCGGTGCGCTTGATCTCGATCAGCTCGTGGTCCGTTTGCAGCGCCGCGTGCAGCGACGCACCGGGGCCGGCGGGGATCTTCTTGGCCAGTGTGTCGATCTCGCCGAGCGGGATGTCGAGCGCGCGCCCGACGTCGCGAATGACGCCGCGCGATGCCATCGTCCCGAAGGTGATGATTTGCGAGACGTTCTCGGAGCCGTACTTCGTGCGCACGTAGTCGATGACCTTCTCACGGCCGTCGCGGCAGAAGTCGATGTCGATATCCGGCATCGAAACGCGCTCTACGTTGAGGAAGCGTTCGAACAAGAGACCGTAGCGCAGTGGGTCGATGTCGGTGATGCGCAACGCGTAGGCGACGATCGATCCGGCGGCCGAGCCACGCCCCGGGCCGACGGGCACGTGGTTCTCCCGCGCGAAGCGGGTGAAGTCCCAAGTGATGAGGAAGTAGCTGACGAAGCCGAGCTTCCGGATGACATCCATCTCGTAAGTGAGTCGTTCCTGGACTTCGGGCGTGACGTCGTCGTAGCGTTCCGCGACGCCCTCGTCGCAAAGCCGTTCGAACTGCTCGTCGGCCGACTCACCCGTGCTCGTCTCGAACACCGGCAGGTGGTAGGTGTCAAAGTCGATCTCGACGTTGCAGCGTTCGGCGATCCGCACCGTGTTGGCGAGCGCCTCCGGCACGTCGCCGAACACCTCTTCCATCTCGGCGCGGGTCTTGAAGAAGAGGTCTTCTCCTTCCATGCGGAGGCGGTCCTGCTCCTGCACTGCCTTGCCGGTGTTGATGCACAGCAGGATGTCCTGCGCCGCAGCATCGGCCCGGCGCAAGTAGTGCACGTCGTTGGTCGCGACGAGCCCGAGCCCGGTCTCGGTCGCGAGATGGCGCAGTGCCTGCACGCTCTTCGGCTGGTCCGCGTAGCCGTTGTCCATGATCTCGAGGAAGAAGCTGTCGTGCCCGAAGATGTCCGCCATCTCCAGAAGGGCTGCCCTCGCTGCCTCCATGTCCCCCTGCAGGATCCGCTGGTTGACCTCGCCCCCGAGGCAGCCCGACAGCGCGATCACGCCCTCACAGTGTTGCGCCATGACCTCACGGTCGATGCGCGGCTTGCGGTAGAAGCCCTCGCGGTAGGAGATTGACGAGAGCTTGATCAGGTTGTGCCACCCGACGTTGTTCTCGGCCAAGAGCGTCATGTGGTAGGTAGGGTTCCGGTCGTAGTCGCCCTTCTCGAGTCGACTCTTACCGGCGACGTAGGCCTCGATGCCGAGGATGGGTCGGACGCCCTTCTTCTTGCACGTCTTGTAGAAGGGAATCGCGCCGAACAGGTTGCCGTGATCCGTAATGCCTACCGCAGTCTGTCCATCCGCCAGCGCAGCATCGACGAGTTCGTCGATCCGGCACGCGCCGTCCAGCAAGCTGAAGTGCGTGTGCACGTGGAGATGGCAAAACCCCGGGATGTTTTCGGTCGTCGTCGCCACGGAATCACCCTCCCGGATCGGAAGATAGCCGAGCCTTGCTCCGAGGACGAGCACCAGCACGGTTTGCGACACCATAGACGTCGTCACAAAGATCGACGTGAACCTGGACGCGGTAAGCTCAGTGCCCGTAGGGCACGAGGGTCGCCGTGCCTACGCGCCGTGCCTACGCAACGAGGCGCAGCTTGCGTGCCGCCTTGGCGACGACCTTCACGACCTGCTCGAGTTGTTCCCGGGTGTGCGTTGCCATGACGGACGTGCGGATCAGGTCCATGCCTGAGGGGACAGCCGGGGCCGTGATCGGGTTCGTGAAGACGCCATTGTCGTAGAGTTCGCGCCAGAAACGGAAGGTCGGTTCGCGGCCGCCGATGATCAGCGGCACGATGGGAGTGCAGGAGGGACCGGTGTCGAAGCCGAGTTCCTGGAAGGAACGTCGCAGGAAGTCGGCGTTCTCCATGAGTTTGGTGCGGCGTTCGGGCTCCTGCTCGATGATGTCGAGGGCGGCGAGCGTCGCGGCAACCGAAGCCGGTGGCAGCGCGGCCGAGAAGATCATCGCTCTGCCATGGTGCTTGACGTAGCGGATCACGTCTTCGTCGCCGGCGACGTAGCCGCCGATCGAGCCGAAGCTCTTCGAGAACGTGCCGAGCACGAGGTCAACCTTGTCGTCGATTCCGAAGTGCTCGGCCGTGCCGCGGCCGTTCGCGCCGAGGACGCCGACTGCATGGGCATCGTCGACGAGCACGCGTGCGCCATGGCGCTTGGCCAGTTCTACGATCGGTGGCAGTTCGCAGATGTCGCCGAGCATCGAGAACACGCCGTCGACGACGATCAGTTGGCCGCCGCGTCGCTGGTCGCGGTGTCGTTTGAGCTGCTGTGCGAGCGCCTCGATGTCGTTGTGCGCGAACTTCTTGATCGAGCCGAACGAGAGCCGACACCCGTCCATGATCGAGGCGTGGTTTTCTCGATCGGTGAAGATCGTGTCGTTGCGCTGCACGAGACTGGAGATCACGCCGAGGTTGGTCTGGAACCCGGTCGTGAACACGAGAACGCGCTCACGACCGAGGAAGTGGGCCAGCCGCTCTTCCAACTCCTCGTGCATCTCGAGCGTGCCGTTCAGGAAGCGTGAGCCGGTGCAGCCAGGTCCGTAGCGTGAGATCGCTTGCATGGCTGCCTCGCGCACGCGGGCATCCTGCGTCACGCCGAGGTAGTTGTTGCTGCCGACCATGACGAGCCGCTGGCCGCGAATTTCGACTTCGGTGCCGTCGCTCTCCGAGATCGGGTGGAAGTACGGGTAGATGCCGAGTTGCTGCAGTTCTGCCGGCGTCGTGAAGTCGGTGCACTTGGCGAACAGGTCGACTTCGCTCGGTACCTCGGCGCTTCGTTGGGAGGCGCTCGGGGAGTGGCCGTGCCTTCCGGGCCGCCAAGGTGCGCTGCCGTCTCGCCCTCCCTTGTTGAAGCGCCAGCGCGACCACAAGCCACGCGCGCGGCGCCACCAAATATTCGCGGGAGTGGTGCTCATGAGGCCCTACAGGGTGGCAAATCCGACCCCGAGTCCAGACCAGCGTATGGGGGGGCTTCCGCTGTGGTCAACGAGAAATATTTGTATGCCCAACCCCTTGGTAGGCGGGTTTTTGTGATCGTTGGTTCTCTGCCAGGCGCCTGGTCCGATGATCGTAATTGATGATCCTTGTCACAGGTGCGACGGGCTTTGTGGGAAGCCACCTCTGTGCGTTGTTGGAGTCGTCCGGACGGCCGTATCGGGCGCTGATTCGTTCGCGGACCAAGGCCGCTGAACGGGGCCTGCCCGAGGAGCGCTGCTTCGTTGGTGACCTCGCCGGCGACCTGGCGGGCGCCGTCGAGGGCGTCGACGCCGTGGTGCACCTGGCCGGACTCGTGCGCGCGGTGGGCTCCGGGCCGCTCTTCCGCACAAACGGCGAAGCGACGGAACGTCTCGTTGCGACTCTGGCGCGACACGCACCGCAAGCGCGGCTCGTGCACATCTCCTCGATTGCTGCGACCGCACCGAGCGAGGACGGCGCTCTGACCCTGGCTCCGCCGAGCGCCACCAGCCCGGTGTCGGACTACGGGCGGAGCAAGAAGGCGGCGGAGCTCGCGGTGACCGTGGGCACCAGTCCTTGGCTGGTCCTGCGTCCAGCGATCGTGTACGGCCCGTGGGACACCGACGTGCTCGTGATGTTCCGCATGCTGGCCAAGGGCCGGTTACCGATCATCGGCGATGCGCGCTATTCGTTGGTCCATGTCGGCGACCTGTCGCGAGCGATCCTCGCGGCGCTCGACAGCCACGTCGTCGGGCGTTTCATCCCGATTGCGCGCAAGGGGCCGGTGACGCAACGCGCCTGGGCCGCAGCTATCGCCACAGCGCTCGGCAAGGCGAAGGCGTCGACGATCGGTCTACCGCAGATCTTCGGCGCGACGGGTGCGTTGTTCAGTGAGGTCTGGAGTCGCGTCTCGCGAAGACCCGCGTTCTTGGGTTGGGACAAGTGGCGCGAGGCCCGCGCCGGCTCGTGGGTCGCCGACACCGAGCTCGCGCGCGAGCTACTCGGCTTCGAGGCGCAGACCGATCACTCGACCGGGTTCGCCGAGACGGCGGCGTGGTATCGCGAGCACGGCTGGCTGGACTAGAAGCCTGCACGTGGTGCAGGCTCCTAACGCTCGACCACGCGACGACCGACGAACCTGCCATGTCGGATCTGCTTGACCCGGAAGGCCTTTTCCAGCACGGCCCGCAGCTCGGGCCACAGTTTCGGGAGTTGCTGCCACAGTTCTTCGGTGACGAAGACTGCTCCTTGCTTGATGTAGTTGGGCAACTCCGTCGCGAACGCTTCTAGGGTCTTGGCCTTGTGCGCGGCCCCCACGTCGGCGAGCGCTGGATTGAGACGCAGCACGCCGGCGCGGTGGTCGTATTCCAGGTGCGTCTTCCGCCATAGCTCGGTGCAGAGATAGAGGCGGCGCTCGGGCGGGACCTTGGCCTCGACCGAGATGGCGTCTTGGGCCCAGAGCTGCGCGAAGCCCTTCGCGTCGGTGTGCGACTCGGTCGGATGGCCGGCCAAGGACCAGGAGGCCCAGGCTCCTTGCACGACGATGACGGCCGCGAGGACCCAGGCCAGGCCTCTCGGCGCGTTGCGGCTCGCTAGTGATGTCGCCAAGACGGCCCACGGGACCAGGGCCAGGAAATACGCACCCCGTTCCGGGTAGCTGTGCATTGGCAGTAGCACGAGGTAGGGCAGCATGCCGAATACGGCGATGACCGCGGATGCGCGGGCGTGACGCCACAGCCACGGCAGCGCGGCGGCCAGCGCCAGCCAACAGCCAAAAGCGGGCACGAGCCACGCGTTCCACAGGTAGCCTGGCCAACGTCTTGGGTCCAATCCCGGCGTGAGGATCTTGGAGTCGATCTCGAACCCGATGGGATTGGCGATCAGGTCGGGACGCAGTTCGAGGACGTCGGCGCGAAACCACGTCGTGAGGTGGAA
This sequence comes from Planctomycetota bacterium, assembly GCA_002685965.1. Lineage (GTDB taxonomy): Bacteria > Planctomycetota > UBA1135 > UBA1135. Next base: position 22,830 of record NYZE01000081.1, read on the forward strand.
CAGCACGGCGTAGACCGCGAGCGGCACGAGATACACGGCCGTGCGTGGCAAGCCGCCACGCAGCAACGCTGCGAGCGCCATCGCCGGCACTAACATGAACCCGGTCAGGTGGCTCGCCGGGACGCAGGCAAGTGCCAGCCCGGCCGCGAGCCACGCCAGCCATCCGCCGCGCCCCACAGCAACAGCGAACGACCACAGCGCCAGGCACACCCAGGCGTAGTGCTGTCCGTGGTTCTCGGCGGTCGTGCCGAAGAACGTCACGACTGCGCTCGAGGTTGCCAGCAGCACGAACAGCGTGGGCCAGCGCCCGCCGCGGTCGCGGATCGTCAGCCACAGGAAGGCGTTGCCAACGAGGACCATGAAGGTGCTGAACAGGAAGCCCGCGGCACGGTCGTCGATGCCGATGAGTCCCACCCCCTTCGTGAACGCGACCATGCCCGGCAGGTACAGGTGGTGGTGGGCGTAGAGGTCGCCTTGCCGCACCATCTGCAGGTAGAGAATGCCGTCGCCGAAGGTGATCTCTTGCAAGTGCGCCGTCAGCCATGCAGCCGAGGCGGTCAGCAGCAGCAGCAGCGATGCGATGCCGCTGTCTTGCCGATCACTCACTTGGGTAACACCCGGACACCGGTGAATTCACCGTGCGTGACCGGTTCGAGGCGGAAGCGTCCTTCGAGCACTTCGCCGAGCGGTTGCAGTGGCGCTTGGCGCAGCCGCTGCAACAGATCCTCGGATACCACCATGTTGCCCTTGTTGGCGCCAGCCTCGAGTACCTCTTGCCACTTGTCGTTGGCCACCTCGTGCCAGAAGCGTGGGCGCTTTGACGCTTCTCCGGCCAGGTACTGCAGCCAGTTCTCGAGCGGCTCCGAGACGAGCCCCTGGTCGTAGCGAGCGTGCAGAGTCTCAACGCCGTGCCAGAAAAGCACGCTGCCGTCCTCGCCGACCACGGCGCGAGCGCCGGCAGCGACCTTCCACGGCGGCCGAACCCGTGCTCCGACCCAGGTCCATGCTTGGTAGCCGGCGAACGCTGCTTGGGCGACGATGATCGCAGCGAGGAAACCACTCACCTTCCCGGTCCGTGTACAACGCGCGGTGGTGATCGCCACGAACGGCGCGACGACGATGTAGTAGGCGCCGAGCTCGCGCACGTGCCAGTGGCCGAAGACAATGAAGTAGGGCACCACTGCGGCCAGTACCAGGACCGTGCCGGTGGTACTTCGCACGAACATGGCGCATGCGGCGAGCAGACCAGCCATCGGTACGACGATCTCGTAGCCGAGGTAGTCGAAGAGCTCGGCTGCGCTCTTCGGCTGCATCATGTCGAGCATGAACCGAAAGGAGAACTCGACCTCTTTCCAGCTTTCGGGTGCGCCGAGCGCGACCTGCACGTTCTTCTCGACGAGCTTCAGGCCAACCACCGGGGCCACGAGCAGGGCCAGGTGGTAGAGCTCGCGGCGCTGCGGCAGCGACCAGGTCGCGATGCCGGCTGCAGTGCGGGTCAGGAGCACTACCGCGGGCATGAGGAGCCCAATCGACGAGTGACTGGCAAAGGCACCCGCGAGAGCGATCCCTGCCAGTAGCCACCGACCGGGCCCGCGACCGATTGCGCGGTCGAGGGCGAGTAGGAAGACCGCGCCCCACACGTAGTGGTGCGTGTGGTTCTCCACGGTCGTCGCGAAGAAGACGACGACGCCGGTTGTGCCCACCAATGCGGTCCACCCCAACGGGTGGCGGCAATCCGGCACCAGCGACCGTGATGTGGCGAACAACCGGTAGAGCGCCGCGTTGCCGGCGGCTGCACACCCCGCCGAGAACACGAACGCCGCGGTGCGTTCACTGATGCCGAGCGCGACGAGCGGGCGGGTGCCCAACCACAGGTCGGGTAGGTAGAGCACGTGGTGGGCGAAGAGCTCTCGTTTGCTGAGCGCCGCCAAGTAGGAGATGCCGTCGCCGAACGGCTGCGACTGCATCAGCAGGGCGTAGGCGACGAACGACGCGGCGAAGACAACCAGAGTCGTCAGGCCGGTGCGGCGCTCAGGCATCTTCCTCCCGAGAATAGTGCCACGGATCTGCCTGCGCGGTACACAAGAGGTCGATGCGCTCGATGTTGACGTGGGCTGGTCGTGTCGCGATGAACAGAATGCACTCGGCGACGTCCTCACCGGTCAGCGGCTCCAGACCGTCGTACACGTGATCAGCCCGTTCCGCGTCACCCGAGAACCGCACCAAGCTGAACTCGGTGTTGGTCGCGCCGGGGTCGACGCTCGAAATGCGGATGCCGCGACCAAGGGTCTCGAGCCGCAGCGCGCGGGCGATCGAGGCCACAGCGCTCTTCGTTGCGGAGTACACCGAACCGTTCGCGTACGGCATCGTGCCGGCGATGCTGCCGAGCATGATCACGTGCCCGGAGCCCCGCTCGATCATCCTGGGCAACACGCGCCGGGTCATTGAGAGCACGCCGACCACGTTGGTCTCGATCATCTCACGCCAGGCTTCGCCTTCGCCATCCTCGACTCGCTCGACGCCGCGTGCGAGGCCTGCATTGTTGACGAGGCAATCTGGCACGCCTAGTTGCTCGACCAGGCCAGTCGTGAAGCGCTCGACCGAGTCCGGCTCCGTGACGTCCAACCGCTCCGCGAACACCGCGGGCGCACCGAGTCCCTGTAACTCCGGCACCAGCCGCTGCAACCGCTCGACCCTCCGCGCCCCAATCGCCACCGACCACTTCTGCCGGGCGAACGCCACCGCCGTGGCCCTACCAATTCCCGCCGAAGCGCCAGTGATAAGTGCCAAGGGCATATCGACGAGTATTCGCCCGAAGCCGGAGCAGGGCAACTCTCGTGCCCTTCGGGCACTCGCGCTGCGCCGACGACGAATACGAGCACGTGGGAGGCAGGCCAAACCCTGGACCTGGACCCAGCAAGCCGAGGGCCCGCAGGGTGTGGGGGTTGCCCTGCCGGTTTAGCCGTTGCGTAGCTGCTTGAGGCGCTCGATTGCGTTCATGAACTTGCCGCCCTCTTCTGGGTCGGCGGATGCGCTCGATGACTGGGTGGCTGCGGGTTCGGGCTCCGGTTCCGGCATGGTCCGTGCGGGTGCTTCGGCCAGGGTCGGTTCGGTTGTGACCGTTGGTGTTGCGACCGGCCGGTGCTCGAGGCGAGTCACTGCGTCGATGAGTTCGGTGAGCTTTTGCTCTGTTGCGGCCAGGGCGCGTTGGGTCGCTTCGCGTTCGGCATCCGTGGCACCCGCGGTGGGCGCGGTGGTGGGCATCTGTTCAACGAATCGCTCGGCGATTTGGTTGATTGTGGCTGCATCAACGACGCCGTTCTTGGTCTCGATCTCCTTGTGCAGCATCGCGAAGCCGGCTTCGATCTCCTTGGTGAGCTTCGTCGACTCATCGAGGATCTGTGGCTCGAGCTGGTCGATGATCAACTCGCGGCTCTTGGCCAGGCTCGCTTCGAGTTCGTTCTCGCTGCCGTGTAGGCGCTCGAACATGCCTTCCCACCGCTTCTCGCCGGAAGTCACGACTTCGCCGACCGCTTTCTCGATCGCCTCGAGGTCGAGCTTGACTGCGAGCAGGGCCTTGTCGGTCTCCTGCAGGCTCCTGCGGTGATCGGTGAGCATGCCGACCAGGTCGCCCAGCGGCTTGGTGTGCATGCGCACGGCCTTGGTCAGGTTGGAGATCATCGCCTCCAGCTTTGCGAGCAAAGCGATGCCTGTGCCCGCTTCGTCACCGTTGCCGGCGTGCTGGCTGACGGTGACCACCTGCGCGACCTCGCTGCGGATCGTCGCCAGCTCTTCGAGCAACACGGTGGTTCCGCTGTCGTTGCGGGTCGTGCTGCGCGCTTGCGCTCGCGCCAGCAGCAAGACGATCAGGCCACAGACTACGAGCAGCATCGGCGAGGCGCCGTACTTGCCCAGCGAGGTGAGGGCCGTCGGGGAGATCGATGACGTGGCGTCCAGCGTGCCGATGCCGAGGCCGCCGACAATGAAGACGAGCGCCATGGCGTACCAAGGCAGCTGTTGTGAGGCGGTGGGAGCCTCGTACGATGACATCGCTACTTCGCATGTTGCGTCGACAGCCGGCTCGAACGGCTCAGCCCCGCCTGCGGTCGTTTCCGATTCGTCGATGTCGAACGCCAGGTCGAGTGATTGCTGTAGCTCACTCGTTGTCGGCATGCCCATGGTTGCTCCTGACTCGTGAGCGCTCCGGAATCTGGCCGGATCGCGACTGTCGAGTCTTCTTTATCGGTTGCGTGTGACCCGTTCTGAATCACGAACGGGCTTGCAATCCGTGGTTGTCGTGGTTTGCTGCGCTCGGGGCGAGCATGCGACCCGGAAAGGAAATCAACGCCACCTCGGCTGCGCCGGGAATCGCGACCGCACCGGTCCTGCACCACCGGTTCGCCGGTGAGTTCATTCCGACACTCACGATCGAGGAGGCGGGCGTCGAGGCCGAATGCGACCGCTTCGAGGCAGCTTGCCGCCGCGCGGCCGATGCGATGCGGGTTCTCAAGGTCAAGCTCGAGAGCCAGATTGCTGCCGATGCCGCGGGAGCTGCCGGCATCTACGACGCCCACATCGCACTGGTCACGGACCCCAATCTGCTCCGCGACGTGCGGGACCTGATCGGCAGTGATCGGATCAACGCCGAAGTCGCCCTGCAACGGGTCGTCGCCCGGTACGAGAAGGCGTTTCGCTCGATCGACAACGCGCCCGTCCGGGAGCGGGCCGCCGACATCCGGGACGTGGGCCGCCAGGTGCTCGCCATGCTGTTGCAGCGCGAGCAGGAGGTCTTCCACAGAAAGGGCAGCGACTACATCCTCGCGGTCGACGAGTTTCTGCCGAGTGACGTAGGGCTCATCGATATCGAGCACGTGCGCGGCATCGCCATGGGCGAGGGCGGCAGGTACTCGCACGGCGTCATACTCGCGAAGGGCCTCGGCATCCCGTGCGTGGTCGGCCTCGCGAGCGGGCTAATGAAGATCCCGGCCGGCAGCGTCGTGATTCTGGACGGCGATCGAGGACGGCTCGTCATCGACCCCAACGAGCAACAGTTGAAGCGCTATGGCGAGCTGCTGCGCGAGCGCGAGCAAGCTGATCTCCGCTTGTTCGAAGTTCGCCTGTCGCCGTCGATCACCAAGGATGAGACGCCGGTCGAGTTGCTGGCCAACATCGAGGGCCTGCGCGAGCTGGGTGCGATCGAAGAGGGCATGTTTGACGGCGTGGGACTGTTCCGCACCGAGTTCGCGTTCATGGAGCGCCTCATGTTCCCCTCGGAGGAAGAGCAGCTGAAGCTCTACACCGAGGTAGTGCAGGGGATGCGCGGTCGCCGCGTGACGTTTCGAACGCTCGACGTCGGCGGCGACAAGCCGCTGGCCTACTTCCGCACGCCGAACGAGCACAACCCGGTGCTCGGCTGGCGTGGCATCCGGCTGACGTTGCACTGGCGCGATCTCTTCTACACGCAGATGCGCGCGTTGGCGCGCGCTAGCGCGCACGGGCCCGTGTCGATCCTGTTGCCGATGGTCACGACGCTGGACGAGGTAAGGGAAGGCCGCGAGATCCTCGACAAGGTCGTCACGGATTTGCGCGACGAAGGTGTCGAGATCGGCGACGACCTGCGCTACGGCATCATGATAGAGGTTCCGGCCTTGGCCGTCGTGGTTCAGCACGTTGCCGAGGCCGTCGACTTCATCAGCATCGGCAGCAACGACCTGGTCCAGTACCTGCTCGCCGTCGACCGCGACAACCCGCGCGTCGCGGGCATGTACGACCCTTACCATCCTGGCGTGTTGCGCTTCCTGTTCGACTGTGTCCAGGTCGCGCGTCAGGCTGGCATTCCATGCTCGTTGTGCGGTGAGATCGCCGGGGAATCGGAGTTCATTCCGTTGCTGCTGGGCATGGGCTACCGCTCCCTGAGCATGGCTCCCGTGTTCTTGCCCAGCGTCAAGCTCGCGGTCCGTTCGGCCGAGATCGCCGCTTGCGAGGCGCTCTGGGAGTCGGTCAAGTCGCTCGGCGACGGGAACGCAGTGCGCGAAGTCCTGCGGGGCAACGCCAAGCAGCCATGATGCTGAAGCGGGGACAGTGGTCGGTCGAGGAGCTGTCCAAGCTACGGAGTCACTACGGACGCCGGCCGCTCGCGCAGCTGGCGCGCGAGTTGCGCCGTACGCCGGAGACCGTGCGTCAACGGGCGCTCCGACTGTTCGCGGGCAGAACGCGCGTCGGCGCCCTCGCCGATCCGGAATGCGTCGAGCTGCGGCTCATGGTCGGGGTCGCGCCATTGGACGCGATGGCGTTGGTTCTCGGCCGCCGCGAAGACAACATCGTCGAAGAGCTGCGCGCCTGGGCCGCGACGAAGCGCACCGGCCGATTCGCTGACTGGGAGCTGGCGCACCTGCGCAGTTGCTATGGTTCACGCCCCGACTGGGCGCTCCGGCTCGTGCTCGGTCGCACCCTCGCCGTGATTCGCCGCCGTGCCCGCGACCTTTGCCTCGGCAAGGACCGAGGCGTCGCGTCGGTCGACCTGCCGCAGCTCGAGAAGCTGGTCAAGATGCGGCCGCAACCGACGGTGCGTATGCCGCGTTGGACCAGCGAGGAGCTCGAGGTCCTGGAACGCCTCTACCGCGACACCCCCAACTTCGAGCTCGCCAAACTGCTCGGCCGCAGCGTCAAGAGCGTCATCGCCAAGGCCAACGAGCGCCAGATCAAGAAATCCGCGGACCGGCTGCGCGACATGGGCCGCGAGAATGTGCGCATCCGCCACGGCCGAAGGTCGCAGAGAGCACGAGGGTAGCCCCTCCGTAGACGTGGACGTGGACGCCGCAAGCCGAGTGTCCGCAGGCACGAGGATTGGTCTCAACCCTGGCCCGCCTACCGCCCGATAACTCCAGTCAATGCGGCAGCTAGGCGCCACCGCGAGCCACCTTTTCATCCCTGGGTGACCCTATGGATATCGTTGGAAAGAAGAGTCAGGGTGTTTCAGTAACTTGTCTCGAGAAGGACAAGGTCGTGATCCTTGCCTTCAACGACAGAAGCCTGAACTTCTATGTAACCGACGCCTTGAAGGAGAACCTCAAGGAGCTGATCGGGAGCAAGATCGAGGAAGGCTATCAGCATTTCGTGCTGAACCTGGACAACGTCAAGATCATCGATTCCTGCGGAGTGGGGCTGATGATCGCGGCGAACAACCTGACTGCGGCTAGGTCGGCCAAGCTCTACTTGACCAACATCAAGCCGTTCATCATCAAGATCTTCGACATCATGCGGATCTCGAAGCACTTGAACATCTACGAGACCGAAGACGCCGCGCTGCAGGCGATCCAGAACGGTTCGTAGGGCCCGCCGCTCGGCGGGTCGAGTTCGCCAAACGCCAGTGCGGCCCGCGGCGGACACCCGACGCTGTGTGCCCTGAGAGCGCTGCCGTTGCGAGGTTGCACATGACCCGGACTGCCGGACAGATCCTGATCCTCTCGGAGGAAGAGGAGAGCTTGTCCGCGCTCGAGTTCGCGCTCGTGCGGCTGGGTGCCAACGTCGTGCGATCCCTGCCCGATGGGTCCGCATCCCTGCTCGAGCAGGTCGAGCCGGACGTCGTATTGGTCGACCCGAAGCGGATCGCCGGGCGAGCCGCAGCGCTGCTCGATGTCGCCCACCGGGCGCCGGTAATCGTTGCGCTGCTCCACCGTGTCGACAACGAGGCGCTGCGTTGGGCGATGGCCTGCGGAGCTCGCGACTGGCTAAAGGCGCCAATCAGCGATCCGAAGCAGGCGGCCGCCACGGTGCTCGAGATCGTCGAAGCTCGCAAACGTCATGGTTCGCAGCGCCGGATTCGGGAAGCGGAATCCGTCCACCTGCTCAAGCAACAAGTGCGCGAGTTGACCGAGCGCTACGTGCGGCAGTGCCGCACCTTCGATGAGGCCCAGGACGTGTTCTATCTCGACCTGAGTCGCATGATGACCATCTTCGACAACATCATGGATGGCATCGTGTTCACCGACCCAGAGGGTCAGGTGACGCTGATGAACCCGGTTGCTGAAGACCTCCTCGGCGTCAAAACGATCTTCGCGATCGGCAAGCGCGTCCGTGACTTCGGTCGCGGTACCGAGTTGATCGACGAGGTTGCGCGCGACCACGAGTGCGCGTTGCTCGACGGCGGCGTCACGGAGCGCACGGTCGAGATTCACCAGAAGAGCCATAGCCTGTCCTATCTCGAGCTGCGCACTACGGCCGTGATCGACTACAAGGGCAGCTTCGCCGGCATCCTCTCGGTGATCAAGGACGTCACCGCCGAGTACAAAGGCGAGCAAATGAAGAACCAGTACCTGTCGATCGTGTCGCATGAGCTGCGCACGCCGCTGACAGGTATCAAGACCTTTGCGACGTTGATGGCGAAAGGAACGCTCGGGCCGCTGCCGGGAGTGCAGCAGGAAGTCATCGATACGATTCGCGAGCAGACGCTGCGTCTCGAGCACCAGGTGGACAGGTTGATCTGCCTCGGTCGGATCGAGTCCGGTGACTTCGCGATGGACCGCGAGAGCTTCGAGCTTTCAGCGCTGTTGGACACGTTGACCGCCCCCTTCGCCCAGGCAGCGCGTGATCGCGGCATCGACTTCCGTGTGCGGCGCACCGAGGACAACCCCTGTGTGCGGGCCGACCGCGAGGACTTGCGCCGTGCGATCCAGGCCCTGATCGCAAACGCGATCAAGTTCACGCCCAATGGCGGCCACGTGGAGATCTCGATCGAGTGTCCCGCCGACGGTGGTGTCGTGGTTCACGTCAAGGACAGCGGCCCCGGTATCAGCCCACGCTACCACGGTCGCATCTTCGAGAAGTTCTTTCAGGTCGAGGATCCGCTGACTCGGCAGTACGGAGGCGCAGGGCTCGGTCTTTGCGTTGCCCAGGGTGTTGCGAAGGCGCACGGTGGCTGCATCGAGGTCATGAGCGATCTCGGCCAGGGCGCAGAGTTCCGGTTCTACCTGCCGGTTTGTGACGCCGCCCGGGACGTTGCCGCCGACCGAGAAGACGAGAAGAGTCAAGCTGCGCTCGCGAGCATCCGAAAGGAAGAGTGATGGAGCGGACGATCCTTATCATCGAAGACGAAAAGCTCATCATTGTCTCCACGCAGATGGTGCTGGAGGCGGTGGGCTACCGAGTCGAGTCCGCCATGAACGGCGAAGAGGGGATTCAAAAGGCCAAGGACCTGAATCCCGATCTGATCCTCTTGGACATCATGATGCCGGGCATCGACGGCTGGGAGACGCTGACTCGGCTCAAGCGAGATCAGGGCACGGCTGGGACTCCTGTCATCATCTTCACCGCCCGCGAGCATGCGCGTGGCCACCAGAAGAGCAACGAGATGGGTGCCGCCGGCTACTTCCGTAAGCCGTTCGAGCCGGACGAACTGATCGATCTCGTCGAGAAGCACGTCGGCCAAAGCGCCAAGGCGTAATAACCGATGGCGGATCCGGACAGCGCGTCCGCGACCTCCAACGTCCTTCGTGTGCACAAGCGCGAAGAGCTCTGCCGTGAGGTTCTCGATCGCTTTCTCGCTCTGATCAAGACGGCGCAATCCGGCACGGCTCAGAACCCGGACTACCAGCCCGCGCTCGACGACTTTTTCGTGCCCATGTCGGTCTGCCTGGGAGCCGAGGGCTCGCTCTCGATCATCGAGCGTAGCGATCAGCTCTACTTGAATGCTGTCCGCGCACGCGTCGCCACGGACGGCTTCGCGGCGCAGCGTTTCCTCGTGCAGACTCTCACGACGAGCGGCTTTGGTGGTCTCCTGTTCGAGCACGGTGTCGAACCCCATGACGTGACGGTCTTCCTCGACGTGTTGTGCCGTCCTGGAAAACCCACACCAGGTACGAGTGGCGACGCGAGTGCGCTCGCTACGCTGATCAACGAGCAGGGCGTTCGCCGAATCCATCTGGTTCCCCGCGCCGACAACGCCATCTTCGGTGGAGACGAGGCGGTCGACGAGCGACTGCACCGGGGTGCCGCCTTCTTCTCCGGGGAGACCTACTTCAAGCGCCTCTTCGTGATGAAGCACTTGCTCTCCGGCGTGCGTCGCCAGCACTGTGTCGATCTGCGTGAGGCGAAGCAGAACATCCAGGTCCTGGTCGAACACCTTCTCCAAGATGAGGACGCTGCTGCGGCGCTCGACCTCATCCGTGAGTGGGAGTTATCCCTGTTCCGTCATTCGGTCAATGTTGCTGCGTTGGCGATGGCGCTTGCCCGTCGCATGGGCATCTCGCGGCCGCTGCTCGGTGACATCGGCGTCGCCGCGTTGTTGCACGACGTTGGCAAGATCGACCGCGTCATGACCGACGACCCGGCCGAGCCTCACACGGCCTCGTTCCGCCGCTTGGTCAGTAAGGGCGGGAGCTCACGCATGATGCAACGCGCCGCCTTGGCGGCCTACGAGCACCATCGTCGTCTCGCTGTCGACAATCCGAGCGGCGACGGCCAGGTCGAGATCGCGTCACTGCCGACGCGGATCGTGCGCGTTGCGAACCGCTTCCAGGAACTCGTTGGTCCCACCGACGAGGACGGCAATGGTCTGGAGACGTCTGTGGCCCTCAAGACGATGCGCGGCGAAGTGCTGACAGCGCTCGATCCTGGCATCGTCGCGGTGCTCGAATCGGCTGTTTTTGGTAGTAAGCAGTAGGAGCCCCAGAGTGGATGCGATGTCGTCAGGTTGCCAGGAGTCGCCGCAGCACGTCGACGTGTTGGCGCGATGCCACGTCGTCGAACAGGAGCGCCGGGGTGCGTGCCGCCTCGTACGCCTCGGCCGCGCTCGCACCGAAACGCACGGCTCCGAAGGCGTGGGCGGTCATCTGTCGTTCGAGGTCGAGGACCGAGAGCGCCGCGACACCCATGAGTTCGCGCGTGCATGGGTCGAGGCCTGGCCGGGCGAGGATGCGTCCATAGGCCACTTCGATCGTCAGCTCGGCGAGCAGCGGGTCGAACTCGTTGAGTTTGGCGAGCAGCTTGTCGGCATGTGGCCCGTAGACCCCATCGAAGTGGGCCCTGCCGTCGACGGTCGGGACGTCGGGCGCGGCACTCGCCGAGCTGGGTGGCAGCAACTCGTGAATCGCTTCCAGGGCGGTCAACGCGCGCGGGAATCCGGCGTAGGCGATGCCCTGCAGGCAGGCCTCGCGGATCGCGGCTGCGTCGATACCCTCGGCCAGTGCTGTTCGAGTGACATCGGTGAGCAGTGCGTGGTCCGGGCGAACGACCGCGCACAGGGCGGCGATCAGCAAGCGCTCGGTGCGGGGCAGACCAGGCTCGGAGGCAATCTCGGTGGCGCTGTGCGGCATGGTGCAAGGATACTCGTGCTGTGCGCGGTCGCGACGGTCGTTGCCTGCGGTGGCACTCAGCGCACACCCGTGGCCATGGGGATCTCGTTCGGCAAGGACCCGATTCTGGTGCCCGACGGCCGCAGCATCTCGCGCGCCGCCTTTCGAACCTACGTGTCAGTGCGGTTGGCGGGGCCTTGGCTACGCTTGCGCGCGATGGACAAGGCGGTGCGGGCCGAACTCGAGGCAGCGAAGATCGCCGCGCCGTCGCGGCAGTTGCTATCGAAGATCCGCAAGTGGGTGCGAGAAGACGAACTGCTGCGTGATTGGCAGCCGGCCACCCAGGGCCAGTGGCGGAGCGGCAAGGCCGAGCTGGACCTGACCTCGTGTCTCGCGAGTGTCTGGTGCCTGCGCAAGGCGGACACGATGCTGTCGAAGGCCGAGCTGCAGGCTGCGTTCTTGGTCGAGGTCGAGCGGCGCCGACCCGAACTCGGTGCCGGGGGGGCCGAGTGTGAGGGTCACGCGGCGGGCGCCGAGGAGGTCTACCCGTCGCTGTTGGCCCTGTTGACACCGAAACGGCGCGAGGAGCTGTTGCACGAAGCGGTGCGGTGATCCCCAATGTCCGCATGGCGGACGATCACCGCATCGACCCTGACGACGCTGGCCAGCGGCTGGACCGCTACCTGCGCAAGCTCATGCCGCGGGCGACGCTGGCCCACGTCTACAAGCTGATTCGCAAGGGCCGTGTCCGAATCAACGGAGCGCGTGGGAAGCCGGATACGCGGCTTGGCGCCGGTGACCTGGTGACGATGCAAGTGGGGGACGAGTTGCTCGCGGTTCCGACTCCCGGCCCGGTGGCCCCGGCTGGGGACGTGGCGGCGTCGCTTCCCGTGTTGCACGAGGACGACGACCTGCTCGTTGTCGACAAGCCCGCCGGACTGGCTGTGCACGCGGGCTCCGGGGTCGGTTCCGACCACCTCGTCGCACGGATCCTTGCGTATCTCGGCGAGGGGCAGGCGCGGGCGTTCCGGCCGGCGCCGGCGCACCGACTGGATCGTGGCACGTCCGGTGCGGTGTTGGTCGGCAAGAGTGGGCGCGGCTTGCGTGGATTGACGCGACTACTACGGGAGGGTCACGTCGAGAAGCACTACGACGCCGTGGTCTGCGGTCGTCTGCCGGCGAGCCGCGGTCGTTTCACCGAGCCGATCGACGGCAAGCCGGCCGACACGAGCTGGGAGTGCGTTGCTCGTTCCGGTGATCACGCGCTCTTGCGCGTGCGCATTGCGACCGGACGACGGCACCAAGTTCGTATTCATTTTGCAGCGGCAGGCGCCTCGGTCCTCGGCGACCGCCGCTACCACGGCCGGCCCGCGGCGCGGCTCATGCTGCACGCGGCGGAACTTGCGCTGCCGCATCCCGTCTCCTCTCTCGCACTGGCTATCGTGGCGCCTGTTCCGGACGACTTCCTCGCGGAGCTATCGCGGCACGGTATGCGCCTCCCCTGACCCGAGGTTCACATGAAACTGATCCGTCCGTCCCTTCTGCTTCTTGCCTCGCTGGGCGCCTGCGCCTGCGGCAACGAAGACCATCCGGAGAGAAGCGCGCTGCACGCAACGAGGATCGAGGTCGCGGCGCCGGCCGCCGACGCCGCTTGGCGCGCACCCGAGACGGAAGTTCTGGAGAGGCACCCTGTGCAGTTCGCGATCCGTCTCACCAAGGACATGCCGACGCCCGGCTACGAGGTGAAAGTTGTCCTCGAACTCGGCGAATCGGGCACCATCGTCGCCCGCATCGACCAGATCGCGCCCGCCGGCGTCGCCTCCCCCCAGGTCATGACACCAAAGACTGTCCGCTTCGCTCTCGGCTCGCTGCAGCCCGGCGCCTACAACCTCGAGCTCCACGCGCGCTTCGGCACCAGCGGCGACTACGTCAAAGAGCAGGTGGTGGCGGTGACGGCCAAGTAGAGCGCCCTCTGTTGGTCAACGGGGCCTGACACCCAGGACCAACGAATCTGTCAAGTGGGGCGCCAGGATGGCAGATTGTCATGTCCGTGGACGTCGATCTGCCTCCCCGCGGACCCGTGGTTTGCTCCGCTGGCAGCTGATGTCTATGGTGTGTCGTATCGGCTGGGCGGCCGATATCCAGGGAGGACAGCGTGGACAGGATCCGTATTCGGGGCGGTCACACGCTCTCGGGCTCCGTGTGTGTGTCGGGCTCGAAGAACGCGTGCTTGCCGATCCTAGCGGCTTGTTTGATGGTCGATGGACCGGTGGTCCTTGAGGGCGTCCCGCACCTGAAGGACGTCGACGGCATGCTGCTCATGCTCGGCAACCTCGGGATCGTCTCGAGTTGGCAAGACGATGGCTCGCTGCGGGTAGAGGTGGTCGAGGATTGGCAGGTAGAGGCCCCTTATCACCTCGTGCGCACGATGCGTGCGTCGTTCTGCCTCCTCGGCCCTTTGTGGGCCAAGCGTGGTCGGGCGGTCGTCAGCTATCCCGGCGGGTGCGTGTTCGGGCATCGCCCCGTCGACCTGCACCTCAAGGGGCTCGAGGGGATCGGCGCCAAGCTGGACCTCGTCCGCGGCAACGTCCACGCGACGGGGCCGGTGTGTGGCGGCACGGTTTATCTCGGCGGGAACTTCGGTAGCACCGTGCTGGGCACGGCGAACGTGCTCATGGCGGCGACCCTCGGTCAGGGCGAGACCATCATCGACTATGCGGCACAGGAGCCGGAGATCGTCGACCTGTGTCACTTCCTGCAAGCCTGTGGCGCTGACATTTCCGGGATCGGCACTCACCGGCTGACGGTGCGCGGTGTGCCGCAGTTGCACGGTTGTCGCTACCGGGTCATTCCCGATCGGATCGAGGCCGGCACCCTGCTCGTCGCCGGTATCCTCACTCGCGGTGTGGTCGAAGTGCTCGGCGCGCGGCCCGACCACATGGCAGCCCAGCTCGACCTACTGCGGGCATGTGGCGTACCGCTCGAGATCGGCCAGCGTGAGCTGTTCGGCGACAAGGAAGAGCTGGGTGTGCTTCCCGATCCGCGCGTTGCAACTCCCGTCGTCGACCGCGTGCGTCGCAAGTACAGACGCAGCGAGACCGGCATCGGTGGACCGCTCATGGCTGACCGGGTCAGCATCGATGACGAGGCCGGCGCCGATGCCGAGCATCCTTTCGTCGAGCTGCCGTTCATCCGCACGATGCCCTGGGACAACCTGGAATGTGTCGACGCAGCTACCCTGCCGTATCCGGGCTTCCCGACCGATCTACAGGCACAGTTCCTGACCTTGATGTGCATCGCGGACGGGGTCAGCGTTGTCACCGAGAAGGTCTATCCGGAACGCTTCATCCACATTGCCGAGCTGGCCCGCCTCGGTGCTCGTATCCGGCGTGAGGGCCCGGCGGCGATCGTGGAAGGCGGCCGCCGTCTCAAGGGAGCTCGGATGACCGCTTCTGACCTGCGCGCCTCGGCCGCCCTCGTCCTGGCCGGTCTCGTGGCCGAGGGGCCGTCCGATGTGCACCGGGTGTATCACCTGGACCGGGGTTACGAGAACCTGCACGACAAGCTGGCCGGGCTGGGGGCGGACATCGAGCGTGTGCACGACGGCTAGGGCAGGCGGGGGAGCAAGCGGGAGCCCTTAGGGGCGGCTCGGTTTGCCCCGTCCACGTTGACGTCTACGGGGGCGGCTGGGGGACCTGAGCCAGGGGCTCTCAGGACCCCGAAAGCAGCGCCGTGGACCCTGTCCTGGCCGTGCGCGAGCCTTGCCCCTGGGGTCGGCGCGGGCTACTCTCTGCGGCCCTTTTTGCCAATGTTCGACTCGCTCACTGCAGCCCTCGCCAAGGCTCTCGACGTCTTTCGGGGTCAGCGTACGCTGACCGAAGAGAACGTTCAGGAGGGCCTCAAGGCCGTGCGGCAAGCCCTCTTGGAAGCGGATGTCCACTTCCGAGTTGCCAAGCGATTCGTCAAGCGGGTCCAGGAACAAGCGGTCGGCCAGGAGCTGATCAAGTCGGTCGAGCCCGGCCAGCAGTTCACCAAGATCTGTCACGACCAGTTGACCGAAATGATGGGGCCGGAAGCGGCGACGCTGCCGCATGCCGACAGCGGCCCGACCGTCGTCATGATGGCCGGCCTGCAGGGGTCGGGTAAGACAACGACCTGCGCCAAACTCGCGTTCTGGTACCGCAAGCGGAAGAAGAAGAAGCCCCTGCTCGTTGCCGCCGACTTGCAACGCCCGGCCGCCGTGGAGCAGTTGGTCCAACTGGGCAAGCAGCTTGGCATCGACGTCTACCAAGAGGGCACAAAGACGACCCCGCCTGAGGTCTGCCAGCGCGGCGTCGAGCACGCCAAGCGACTTGGCTACGACTTCGTCATCCTCGACACGGCTGGTCGGCTGCACATCGACGATGCGCTCATGGCCGAGTTGGAGAAGGTCGTCGCGACGTCCAAACCGCACGCGGTCGTGCTCGTTTGCGATTCGATGACCGGCCAGGACGCGGTCAACTCGGCCCAGGAGTTCCACGCGCGCCTGCCGCTCACCGGCGTCGTCCTGACCAAGCTCGACGGCGATACCCGCGGCGGCGCGGCGATGAGCGTCAAGGAGATCACCGGGTGTCCGGTCCTGTTTGCCGGCGTCGGCGAGAAGGTCGACGACCTCGAGGAGTTCCATCCGGACCGTATGGCCGGGCGCATCCTCGGGATGGGCGATGTCGTTGGGCTCGTGGAGAAGGCCCAGGAAGTCGTCGACGAGAAGGAAGCGGAGAGAGCGGCCAAGAAGATGATGAAGGGCCGCTTCACCTTTAATGACTTCCTCAAACAGCTACAGATGGTCAAGAAGCTCGGCCCGCTCAAGAAGGTCATGGGCATGCTGCCGGGCGTCGGCCAGGCCATCAAAGACATTGATGTCGATGACAAGCAGTTTGCTCGCCTCGAGGCGATGATCCTGTCCATGACCG
>NYZE01000082.1 GCA_002685965.1 Planctomycetota bacterium
GAGTTTCGGCGGCTCGCGGGCGGCTCGGTCTACCCGGTGATTCGCGCGGCGCCAGCCGCGTTCATCGCAGCGATCCTGCTGCTGATCGTGGCAGGCACGTGGCCGCCGACCGCACTGGCCGCCGAACATGAAGGGCGGCGAGCGCGCTCGGACGATCAAGCGAATGCCTATCAGAGCAGTGCGCGGCACTCCTGCGCGTGCGCGTAGAGCTTCGCGAACTGTTCGGATTCCCGTGCAAGCCGAGAGTACGCCTGCTCGGTCGTCTCGCTGGCTTGTTTGTTCCGTTTGACGAAGTCGTCGATGAGCGTGTCGGCCTTCTGGACCAGGTCGACAGTCTGCTCCTGCACACCGCGCTTTCGCAAGACGTGGCCGTGCTGCTCTGCAACGCGAAGGGTCCGGCCGTCGGGACGTGGAAGGTCATCCCCTCGACGAACCGCTGGTCTGGGCTGACGGATGCGTCATCTGCGTTGTGTTGCACGATCGTCATGGCCTTCAAGGTCGCTAGAGGATCTCTGGATGAACACGATACGTCGGACTTCTCGGGCGCCCGACCTTGCCGTTTCTCGGCCTTGGTTGCTCGGCCCGTCCGGTCCTAGGATGGTGGCATGGTTCGAGTATTGGTCGTCGAGGATGAAAACCGGCAGCGCGACGTCTGCGTGCGCGCGTTGTCGCGGCATGGTCTCGAGGTCGTCGCCGAGGCGACTGCCGAAGCGGGCCTGGCCCGCATCGAGAAGGAGAGATTCGATGCTCTCGTCACGGATCTGCTACTGCCGTCGATGAGCGGGATCGAGCTGCTTCAACGAGTTCAGGACCTCGACGAAGAGCTCGGTACGATCGTGGTGACGGGACACGGGACCCTGGAAACCGCTGTCGAAGCGCTCCGCGCGGGGGCCCACGACTACATCCTGAAGCCCCTGATGTACGAGGAGCTTGCGCGCAAGATCGATCGTTTGGTCGAGTTCAAGCGCGCGACGAGCGAGAACGTCCAGCTGCGCCGCGCGCTGCAGGAGCGCTACTCGGGACAGATCATTGGCTACTCGGACGCGATGCGAGAGGTCGTCGTGTGGGCCGAGCGAGCAGCTGCTACCGATGCAACGGTGTTGATCACCGGGGAGACGGGGACCGGCAAGCAGGTCGTCGCTGACGCGATCCATGCGATGGGCCCCGGGGCGAACGAACCGATGCTCACGGTCAACGTCGCGGCGTTGCCTGAGAACATGGTCGAGAGCGAGCTGTTCGGCCATGAGCGTGGCGCGTTCACCGGCGCGGAGAAGAGGAGGGATGGGATGCTCAGGGCGACCGGCCGTGGCACCGTGTTCCTTGACGAGATCGGCGAGCTGCCGCTGGCCCTCCAGGCCAAGTTGCTGCGCGCGCTCGAGGCGCGCGAGATTCTGCCGGTTGGCAGTGACCGGCCGGTGTCGTTCGAGGCGCGCATCGTCTGTGCGACCCATCGGGACCTGAAGGAACGAATCAAGGACGGCCGGTTCCGGGAAGACCTCTACTACCGGCTCAACGTGCTGCACATCCACATTCCGCCGTTGCGCGAGCGCGCCGAGGACATCCCGCCTCTCGTGCATCACTTGCTCGATCGACTCTGCCGGCGGCAGGGCCGCAGCCAGCCCGTGGTCTCCAAGGACGCGATGCGGGCGTTCTGCAGCTACGCGTGGCCGGGCAACGTCCGCGAGCTGTCGAACGTGCTCGAGCGTGCGCTGATCGTGGTCGAGGACGATCGCCTCGATCTGCCGCAGCTGCCGGCGGAATTCCGGGATGCGGACGAACCGGCTGGTCTAGCGCTTGACGAAGCGGTTCAGGGGTTCGAGCGCACACACATCGCGATGGTGCTCCGTCTGTGCGACGGCAACCGAGAGCGCGCCGCGGCTGAGCTGGATCTGTCGCCCGCGACGCTTTACCGCAAGCTCGACAAGCTCGGGCTCAAGGGCTTCCTGACCGGCGGACCCCGTGGCTGAGAGCCTGTTCCGGCCCATGTCCGGATCTCGGCCATGAGAGTCTGCCATGCACCCGTGAGAGTCTGCGCGCCTGCTGCGCCCGTTTCGACCCGAGGGAGCCTGGCGTGCGGGCGCTACTCCGCTCTCGTTGTACGGCGCGCTTCTTGCCAACGCAGCGAGCATGGACGATCCGATCGACGCCCTGCTAGAAGAGCATGCGCTGCAGCGCGGGGTGTTCGGAGCGCTTGATTTCGAGACGACGCACCTCGAGCAAGGGCCCTCGCAGTATCCGTTCTGGGACGACGCAGTGCTGTTTCTGCGCGAGTTCGTCACGGAGCGCCACCGCCGCAAGGAAGAGGAGGTGCTCTTCCTACTGCTCGTGCAGCGCGGACTCCGTGACCGAGGCGGGCCCATCGGCATCGTCCGCGCCGAGCGCGCCGACGCGAATGACCTGATCCAAGCGTTGGGCGCGGTCGTGGACGAGCGACGTCCGGACGCGATCGGGCCGATTTGGCGGGAATGCACAGCGCTACTCCGTGGTCACCTGCAGCGCGAGGAGAGCTTCCTCTTCCCGCCTGCCCGGCAGCTCTTGGAGCCGGTCGACCTGAGCCGGCTGCAACGCGGCTGCGCCCGCATCGATCGCGAGGCCGATCGTCTGCATCCGCGGTCCGAGCTCGTCGAGATCGCTAGCCGGATCCGGTCTCGATGGCGCGTGCGCGAGCCGACCGAAGATAAGATCCGTCCGCATGGCAACCCCCAGTAGCGACTACCGAGCTGCGCTCGCCCGGCTCGGTGCGATCGGCACGGACGGACCCGGGGTGCCGTACCGGCTGCTCGTCGAGACGTCGGGCTGTGTGATCCTCATTCTCTCCGCCGACCACGAGATCCTCGAGTGGAACCCGAAGGCGGAGGAGGTATACGGCGTGCCACGCAGCGAGGCGATCGGCAAGAACTACGTCGAGACGTTCTTGCCTGGTGAAGTGCGCGACGCGGTCTTGTCAGAGGTCGGTCGCGTGTTGGATGGCGAGCCGGCGAGGAGCTTCGAGAACCCGGTCCTCAGTCGGGATGGTAGTCAGCGGATCCTCACGTGGAATGCTGCCCGAATCGTCGACGAGCAGGACGTCGCAATCGGTCTGGTGGCGATCGGCCTGGACGTCACCGAGCAGCGCGGGCTCAAGTCCCGTCTCGAGAGCGTGCTCGATGCCGTGATCGATCCGATCATCGCGATCGACGAGAAGGGCACCGTGGTCCGTGCCAACCCGGCTGTCGAAACGACGTTTGGCTGGTCGCCGCGCCAGCTCGTCGGCCGCAACGTCGCGGTGCTGATGGGAGAGCCGTACCGCAGCGAGCACGACAAGTACCTGCACCGCTACCTCGAGACTGGGCAGCGCAAGGCGATCGGGATCGTTCGGACGGTCATCGGACGGCGCAAGAACGGCGAGGACTTCCCATGTGAGATCTCGGTTTCCGAGATGCGCGGCGCCGGCAGCAGTCGCTTCGTCGGCGTCGTCCGTGACACCTCGGAGAAAGAAGAGATGTCGCTGCGCCTGTCGCAGGCGGAGCGCCTCGCGGCGGTGGGCGAGCTCGCTGCCGGCGTAGCGCACGAGATCAACAACCCCGTCAACACGATCATCAACTGTGCCCAACTCGTGCGCGATGGAGACGACGAGCCGCGCTTGTTGGACGACATCGTGCATGAGGGATTGCGCATTGCTTCGATTGTGCGCGACCTACTCGACTTCTCGCGCGACCATGGGGACGAGCGTGCGCCGACCCCGATCGACGACGTGATCGAACGGACGCTTTCTATCGTTGGCGGCCGGATCGAGAAGCAGGGCATCCGCCTCGAGGTCGAGGTCGAGGACTTGCTGCCACAGGTCTCTGGTCGGGCGCAACAGCTGCAGCAGGTCCTGCTCAACCTGCTCCTCAACGCACGCGACGCCCTCGTTGCCGACGAGCGCCCGCACGACAAGTTGATTCGGGTGACCGCGGCTCGCGGCGGGTCGGCGGCGGAGCCGAGGATCGTCCTGTGCGTCCGCGACAACGGCCCGGGCGTGCCGTCGGAGGTCCAGGACCGGATCTTCCAACCGTTCTTCACGACCAAGCGCGATCGCGGCGGAACCGGGCTCGGCCTGTCGGTGTCCCTCGGGATCGTCAAGGCGCACGACGGCGTGTTGCGCCTGACCAGCAAGCCAGACGATTACTGCGAATTCACGGTGGAACTACCGGTCGCCGCTACGGCGGACTCACAGGATCGGCGAGAGGAGCCGATAGGTCCCGTCGATCAACCTGCCGAATAGGCCGATCTTTCCCCTGATCCGGTTGTAGAGGCGCGGCCAAGGAACCTGAGCGCCCGCACTCTCACCGTTGCGAGTCTCGACTGTCGAACGGTGCGGTGAAGGCGCCAGAACGTGTGTAAGTCCTGCCCGTGGATGTTGGCCCGTCGTTTGCATCGGTCTCCAGGATCTCTGCGGAGGCGAAGGTGCGAGTCGAATCCTGGATGGTCCGAGCTGCCGGTGAGCCGATGGTGCTCGAACTACGAGAAGACCTGCCCGGGCCCGGCGAGGTGCTTGTCGAGGTCGCGGGGTGCGGTGTCTGCCACACCGACCTCGCCTTCTACTACGACTCCGTTCCCACGCGTCATCCGCTGCCACTCACGCTCGGCCACGAGATCAGCGGCACGGTCGTAGCCGCGGGCCCCGGGGCGGAGGAGTGGCATGGTGCAGCGGTGGTGGTTCCGGCGGTCATCCCGTGTGAACAATGTGCTGCCTGCACTGCTGGTCGCGGACAGATTTGCCGCGACCAGATCTTTCCGGGCAACGACGTTCATGGTGGCTTCGGAAGTCATGTTCGCGTGCCGGCGCACGGACTGTGTGCCGTTCCTGATCTCGACGACGCGAGCGTCAACGGCGCAGGGTTAGCCCTTGAGGACCTGTCGGTGATCGCGGACGCGGTTTCGACCCCGTACCAGGCCGTGCTCAAGGCTGGGTTGCGGGCCGGCGATCTCGCCGTCTTCGTCGGTGTCGGCGGTGTCGGCGGCTTTGGCGTGCAGATCGCATCGGCACGAGGCGCGCACGTCGTTGGCATCGATGTCGACCCGGAACGCCTCGAGACGATCGAGCGATACGGCGCCGAGCTGACGCTGAGACCGGGCGAGTACGAGCGCAAGGACCTCAAGCGCGCGGTGCGTACGTTCGCGCGAGAACGCAATGTGCCGAGCTGGCGCTGGCGCATCTTCGAGACGTCGGGGACGACCAACGGCCAAGAGGTGGCGTTCGGGCTCCTCGGCCACGGCTCCTATCTGTCGGTTGTTGGCTATGCGCCCGAGCGAGCGTCCCTGCGACTGTCCAACTTGATGGCGCTCGATGCGACGGCGGAGGGCAATTGGGGTTGTCTGCCAAGGCTCTACCCGGAGGTCGTCGAGTTGGTGCTGTCCGGCAGCGTCGCGCTCTTGCCGTTTGTCGAACATCGACCGCTCGCATCGATCAACGAGACCTTCCGCGCGCTCCACGATGGCGAGATCCGCCAGCGCGTGATCCTGGTGCCTGGCAACGGAGTCATTACATGACCGAGACGACGCTTGATTTCAAACAGCACGACTTGGTCGAGGACGGTCAGCAGCAGGGGGTCCGCTACGAGACCGTGCCACTCGTGGATCCAGTGTCTGGATCGACGGCGGGAGGGCTGCACACGGTCTGGATCACGCTCGACAACCCGTCTCAGCTCAACTCCTACACGACCGACATGGTCAAGGGAGTCATCCTCGGGATGAGACGGGCGTCGAACGACCGCGCGTGCGTCGCGGTCGTGTTCACGGGGACGGGGACACGCGCGTTCTGCACGGGTGGCAACACGCAGGAGTACGCCGAGTACTACGCCGGGCGGCCGGAGGAGTACCGACAGTACATGCGCCTCTTTAACGACATGGTCACAGCGATCCTGCACTGTGACAAGCCGGTCATCTGCCGGGTCAACGGCATGCGAATCGCCGGAGGCCAGGAGATCGGCATGGCGTGCGACTTTAGCGTCGCTCAGGACATGGCGTTGTTCGGTCAGGCCGGGCCGCGTCACGGTTCGGCTCCCGACGGCGGCAGCACCGACTTCCTGCCGCTGTTCGTCGGTGTCGAGGCAGCGATGGAGAGCTGCACGCTGTGCGAGCATTGGAGCGCGCACAAGGCCAAGCGGCTCGGCCTGATCACGGATCTCGTCCCAGGACTGCGGGTCGGCGACGAATTCGTCACCAACCCTATGGCGGTGACCGAGCACTGGCTCGACGACTGCGGCAACGTCGTCTACGGCGAGCCGAAGCACGGCGAGGAGCGGGTGTGCGCCAAGGAGGTGCTCGCGAAGGGCGAAGTCGATCTGTCTCGGCTCGATGCTCGCGTCGGCGAGCTCATCTGGAAGCTCGCTCACACGATGCCCGGTTGCCTGGCCAAGACCGTCGAGAGCGTTCGCAAGCACAAGCTCCAGCACTGGGACAAGAACCGGGAGACCAACCGCGCCTGGCTGGCGCTCAACATGATGACCGAGGGGCGCGCCGGATTCAGAGCGTTCCACGAGGGCACGAAGGGTTGCCGCGAGGCCGACTTCTTGCTGTTGCGACGCTTGCTCGCCGAAGGCCGCGACTGGGACGAGACGCTTGTCGACAACGTGCTCGCCCAAGCGCACGGCAGGCAGCAGTGAGCGCAATCCGTACTGAGCCGATCAGACTCGAGAGACTCGAGGACGGGGCTCTGTGGCGCGTCGTGCTCGATGCGCCGCCCGCCAACGTGCTCGACACCTCGATGATCGTCGCTCTGACGCGGGTCTTCGAGGAAGCGGCGACGGCCTGGCAGCTCAAGGCCGTGACGATCGAGGGCGAAGGAGAGCACTTCTCGTACGGGGCGAGCGTCGCAGAGCACGCTCCGGATGTCGTCGGCGACATGCTGCCGCGCTTCCACGCGATGTTTCTGTCGATGCAGGACGCGGCGGTGTTCACGATCGCTGTCGTCCGAGGTCGCTGCCTAGGCGGAGGTCTGGAAGTGGCCGCCTTCTGCCATCGCGCGATCGCGGCGCCGGATGCACAGCTGGGACAGCCTGAGATTCAGCTCGGTGTGTTCGCGCCGGTGGCCTCGATCGTGTTGCCGGCGCGCGTCGGCTACGGCGCAGCCGCCGATCTCTGTCTGTCGGGCCGAACAGTGACGGCCGATCACGCCAGAGCCACCGGCCTGGTGGATGATCTGGCCCCGGACCCGGGGCAGGCCGCGAGCGATTACGCACGGGAGCACCTGCTGCCACGCTCCGCGTCGAGCCTGCGGCACGCAAACCGTGCATGGCGACACGGGTCGCTGCCCGACTTCGAGACGCGGCTGCGCGACCTGGAGCAATCGTATCTCTCGCGGCTCATGCAG
The DNA here is from genome assembly GCA_002685965.1 of Planctomycetota bacterium. Classification (GTDB taxonomy): domain Bacteria; phylum Planctomycetota; class UBA1135; order UBA1135. The sequence continues at coordinate 7,337 of NYZE01000082.1, forward strand.
ACTCACGACGCTGCCGAAGGCATCGGCGCGTTTCTCGACAAGCGCAAGCCGGTCTGGAGTGACGCCTAAGATGATCGACGACCTGGTCAAACGCGCGGAAGAGCGGTGCCGGGACCTTCGCCTGTCCAGCGTGCGTGCATGGAAGGAGAAGACGGGCATGCCGGCGGTCGGCTACTTGCCGATCTGGGTGCCGCGCGAGCTACTGCACGCGCAAGGCGTGCTGCCGGTCGGCCTCGTCGGTGCCGGTCAGGACCTCGAGATCATCAAGGGCGACGCCTACTACCAGTCGTACATCTGTCATCTTCCGCGCAGCACGATCGAGCTCGGCCTCAACGGCAGCCTCGATTGTCTGGACGGCATGCTGTTCCCGGCCATCTGCGACGTGATCCGCAACCTGTCGGGCATCTGGAAGATGCAGTTCCCGGACAAGTACGTGCGCTATCTCGACGTGCCGCAGTGCTTCGAGCGCGACATCGGCGGCACCTTCCTGCGCCGTGAGCTCGAAGAGCTGGCCGAGGGGCTCGAGAACATCGGTGCCCGGCCGCTTGACCTCGATGCGCTACAGCAGTCGATCCTGGTTTGGAACCGACAACGCCGCGCGGTGCAAGAACTCTATGGCCTGCGCAGCGAACAACCGTGGCGGGTTCCGACGAGCGAGCTGTACTTGATCCTACGCGCCGGCCTCGTGATGCCGGTCGAGGAGCACCTGTCGATGCTCGTCTCCTACGCCGACGCCGTGCGCGCGGATGACGAGAGGCGTCCGATGGACCAGGCGCGCGTCGTGCTGACCGGGTCGTTCTGCGAGCAACCGCCACTCGGGCTCATCAAGACCCTCGAACGCTCCGGTTGCTACATCGTCGACGACGACTTCATGCAGGTGCACCGGTGGATCAAGGGGCCGATCGCCGACGAGGGCGATCCGCTCGACAACCTGGTTGATGCGTTCCTGCACGATGCGATCGACAGTCCGACCCGCTACATCGACGAGGGCGACAAGGGGCGCGAGCTGGTCGAGCGCACACGGGCGAACCGCGCCGACGGTGTGCTGTTCTGCGCACCGAGCTTCTGTGACCCGGCTCTGCTCGATCAACCGATGGCCGTCGCCGCCATCGAAGCGGCCGGCATTCCGTGGACGGGATTCAAGTACAGCGAGGACACCGGACAGTTCCAGGTGATCCGCGAGCAGGCCGGCACGTTCGCTGACTCGATCAAGTTGTGGAGCTGATGACACCAAGGAAGACGACACCGAACGTTGAAGCTCAGAAGGACTCGAGTCAGCTGCGCCAGAAGCAGATGATCGCCGAGCACTACACGCGGTTGGCGAACGCACCGGACACGGGCGACAAGTGCGCCTACACGTTCGTGCCCGGCAACCTGACCGAGCTGCTGCGAAGCTTCGATCTCTTGCCCGTTCTTCCCGAGATCAACGCGCTGCAGTCGAGCATGCGCGGCAAGTCGCGGGAGTACATCTCGCTCGCCGAGAAGCTCGGTCACTCCGAAGACGTCTGTACCTACGTCAAATGCGACATCGGAATGATGAAGTCCGGCAACGTCGGGCCGACCGGTGAGCGACTGCCGGATCCCGACATGCTGCTGCTGTCGTACACCGGTTGCTTCACGTTCATGAAGTGGTTCGAGATCCTGCAGGGGGAGTAC
>NYZE01000083.1 GCA_002685965.1 Planctomycetota bacterium
AGGCGCGCCCGCGCACAAAGCCGGCCTCCGCGGTGGCGACATCCTCGTCGGACTCGGCGGCACCGAGATCAAGACGATCCACGACTACGTCAAGGCGCTCGACAAGCTCGAGATCGACAAGCCGGTTTCGATCGTCGTCCGGCGCAAGGGCGATCGCAAGACGTTCACGATCGTGCCCAAGGCCCGGGACTGACTCAGCAAGACGCCGTCAGATAGCCGGTGCGGTTGCAGTGCCGTCGCCCGCTCGAGGAGTCGGGCGAAGCATGCGTTGCAGAAAACCGCCTTCCACGTTGACGGCGCTCGCCGACCGCGGGTCGGTAGTCCAATGGTCCGCGCGTTCCACGTAGTCCTCGGCCTCGCTCTGGCACCGCTTGCGGCAGCGCAGATGGCCGACAACCGTGAGTTCAACCGGCGTGTGGCCGCGGCCCTCGACAAGTCTCAGCCAATTTTGATCGAACAACTGAAAGCAGCCTCGATGAGCCGGCTCGCCCTCGTGTGTCTGGCCGCCGTTCACGACGAGGTATCGCCGCGCAACCCGGTGTTCGCCAACGCCATCAAGCGCCTCGAGCGGTCTCGAATCAGGGACACCTACGGCCTGTCGCTGCGCCTGATGGTCATGGCCGATTTCCCGGCCTACCCCAACCGCCGCATGGCCGCGGCGCGCGATACCAGGCACCTACTCGCCTGCCGCAGGAACGGCGCCTTCGCCTACACCAAGTCCGGCCGCAGCACCGACCTGTCGAACACGCAGTACGGCGCGCTCGGCATGCGCGCTGCTCTGGCACTCGGCTGTTCGGTGCCGATGCGATGCTGGAAGAACCTGTTGAGACACGTCTCCGCTCGCCAGAAAAGGGACAGCAGCTGGAGCTACAGCGCCCGTCGCACCGAGGCCGGCTACTCGTCGATGACCGTAGCCGGGATCGCGGTCCTCGAGCTGTGCATGTTGCACGGCCAGCTGACACAGAAACAACGCGCAGCCGCGTCGCGACGCATCAAACGGGCCTGGGGGCGCATGGCCAAACACCAGGGCGACATCGGTTCGACGAAGGCGACCTGGTGCTACTACTTCCACTATGGACTCGAACGCGCCGCCGTGCTGTCGCAACGGGAAGTCGTCGGCAAGACGAACTGGTATCGGAAGGGCGCCGAGATGCTCCTGAGAGAGCAACACGACACCGGTGGCTGGGGCCGCGGGGAAGCAAGGGGCCCCGTCGACCCCGTATCGACGTCGTTCGCGATCCTGTTTCTGCGCCGCAAGTTCAAGCGACAGCCGACTGGCGCCGTGACGCCACAGGGAATTCGCGCGCGCTATCTGCCGGCCCAAGCCACACCCAAGCAGGTCACCCAATCGGTCGAACTCGAAGTCGCCCGAGGACTCAATGCCGTGCCCGACCTGCTCAAGGTGCTGCGCAGCAAGATCCAGGCACGGCGCAAGGCAGCGGCGCTCGCTCTCAACAAGCTATCTGGCAAGAGCCTGCCGTACGACCCCTACCGTAACCCGGCCGAGTCGGAGGAAGCAATCTGCGTCGCCGAGCGCTGGTGGATGACCAAAGGGCGACTAAAAGCGGCCAAGTAGATCGGCCGGACCAGGAGCTAATGCACCACGTAGGTGCCTCCGGTCTCCCGTGCCAGCTGCTGCAATAGCGGACTCTTCTGCCCGATCGCGATGCAGTTGATGACGATGCGCCGGCTGCGGTTGTGACGCAGGATCTCCTCGGCCAAGTCCTCGGGGTCCTGGATCTCGCCCGCGGACGGTTCACCGTCGCTCAGCAGGTAGATCGTGTCGGCGAGCTTCTCCTCCATGGCTCGCATCAACGCGCCATAGATGTTCGTCTCACCAAGCGCCCTCTGCTTGTCGACGAAGGCGATCAGGTCAGCGACCTTCTTCGGGCTGCGTAGCGACACCATCTTGTGCGCGAACGGCTTGACCTGGCCGTGGAAGAATAACACGTTGGCATGCGAGCTCTTCGGCGCACGCTTGAAGACCCGCTTGAGCGATTCCTTGGCGACCTTGAGCCGCGTCAACCCGGTGCCCACGAGCTTCGTCATACTGCCCGAGATGTCCATGCAGTAGATGACACGCTCGGACACGACCGGGATCCCGTAGAACGTCGCGACGGTCGTGCCGCCTTCGCGCTGCGATCGCGCAGCCGGCTTCGGTTTCTCACCCTCGGCCGGAGGAAGCACGAAGGCCGTACGCTCCTTGAGCCACCAGGTATTCCACCCCCCGGGCGTGGCAAAGTAGAGCCGCGTCAATGACGACAGGGCCTTCTTGATGTCGTCGACGAGCCGACCACGCTCTTTGCGCAACATGGCCAGGAGCAGCGGCACGCTCGACTTCTCGCGCACGAGCCGCGCGAGTTGGATACCAGCAGCGCGCACGCGCCAGTCGTTGTGCGCGAGCATGCGTGGCAGCTGTGGCATCAGACCACGCAGACCACGCTTGGCGCCGAGCTGGATCGCAAGCAATCGCAACTCTACGGGGCGGTCTTGGGACAGCGCGACCAAGCGGTTCTGGAAGGGCTCGGTCTCTCCGATGATCAGGTCGAGCGCCTCGAGCGCATCCATCCGATCCTCGACGCGCCCCTTGAGGAGACGCTTCTCGAGCAGACCCACCAGCCGTTTGCTCTTGCGCCGCGCCAGCGCGAATACCGCACGCCGCGCCGTCGTCTGATCAGGGTCGCTGACCAGGTCGTAGATCGCGTTGTCGGCGGGTTTGCCGTCGATCACCTCGAGGAAGTGCAGCGCCAAGGCCCGCACGTGTGCGTTCTTGCTGAGCCGGCCGGGCCCGAGGCTCCACATTCGCACATCTTCGCGCTTTCCGAGATCCTCGACCGCAGCGCGCACCAGACGGCGCATGCGCAACGACGCGTGCCCGCTGAGCTTGCCGAGCCGAACGAGGTCACCCGGCCTCAGCGACCGCGTGAGCACCTCGAACAGGACCGGCGCCAGCTCGGGCTTGGGAGAACCATCGGCCAGTTGCCGCGCCAGCCCGAGCGCTTGTTTGCTGCCATCGCCGGCGAGTTGCAGGATGGCCTCGGACTTGAGCGGCGGATAAGGATCCTGTAGCGCCTGTAACCGCACCTTGTCGATGTGCGAACCGCTGCGCCCGCGCAGCCGACGCAGCACGTGCTCGCGCACGGTCGGCGGCGACGCCTCGAAGTTCTTGACGAAGATGTCCGTCGCCCGTGACCGCTTCGGCTGATAGCCGAATGCCACGAGCACCGCCTCGTGCACGGGCGGCGTCTTGTGTTCCTGCGTCAGTGCGAGGCACAGGTCGATACCGGACTTGCCATGCACTTCGACGAAATAGCGGGCGCCAATCACACGCAGCGGCAAGTCCTCGCCCCGCTCGAGCACACGCAGCATCAGCGTGTCGAACTCCTTCGTGCGGGCCCTGTCCAACCTCGGCAGCAGCATCGCATGCTCGAGGAAGCGGACGCGGAACTCGTGCTCCTGGTCGTTGCGATACCAGGTGAGCGCAAGTTCACGGGCCTCCTTGCTCGGGATCTTCGTCAACGCCTCGACCCACTGCTGCCGCTTGTCGAACGCCGCCTCGCGCGTCTCGTGCAGCTTGGTCTGCACAGTCGAGAGGTCCTGTGCGAACGCAGCACCAACGAGGAAGACAGCCAGGAGAACCGGTGACAGGAACGACAACATCAAGCCAGGAACTTACTATCCGTACACTGGTACGTGGTGGGCAATGCGCCGTGCCTTGCGCAGAACACGGCCCAGCAAGCGACGACCGGCACGGTCGAGGCCAGGCCGGTCAAGGTAGACCAGGTAGAGTCGCAAGAGCAGAGATCGCCGCAGCAGACCCCGCAACGAATAGCACAGTGCCGCGAGGTCCTTGACCCGGCGCCGGGTACTCAGCCGCCGCCCGTGGCGGACCCGGGCGAGGTCGATCAGCGTTGGCGGGGCGGTCCAGCCGGGCTCCACCAGCACGTGGCAGGCATAGAGGTCCCGGTGCTGGAAGGCGAGGTCGTGAAAACGCCGCACCCACCCGGCGAACACGTGGACCAGCCACTGCTCCGCGGCCTCGCCCCCAGCCCGCCCCAACTCGTCGTCGAGGCGCTCCGCGGCAACGCCAGCGAGCAGCACGAAGGACGGCGCACGGTCGCCACGGTCGCTCCAGGCCGCGCACAGGCCGCCCGGAACCTGGAACCCGGCATCCTGCAAGCGGCACAGCGCTCGCCACTCGGCCTCGGCCGGGGCCCGCCGCCCAGCGACCTTGCCGGCACGGCCGGCCCCTGGCGCATAGGTCTTGAGATAGGCCTGCCCGCCGCCGGTGAGCTGGATCCTGCCCGTCCGCCGCAGCGGCGTCTCCCGGACGACGTCGCCCAGCGCGCTACCCAGGAGCTCCGTCGGGTCCGTGACTCCGATCGATGCGAGCACAGGAGCTGCCGCGGCCGTCCTCGCGACACGAATGGGGGTCACACTGGCTGTCTCTGTGCTTGTCGGCATCCGCGTCTGCGCTAGATTACCCGGCCTTCCGGAAAGACGTTCGATTGGGCTGGCCGGTAATGCACCCTCCGAGATCCAACCAAGACCGAGGATGAACCGGGACCAGCTGAACACCGAAGACAACCCGCTGGAAGCGATGTTGTACCACTTCGACGTCGCTGCCAGAAAATTGGCGCTCGACGAAGGTCTGTATCAGATCCTGACCGTCCCGGATCGCGAGATCCGCGTGTCTATTCCGGTGCAGATGCACGATGGTTCATTGCAGGTCTTCGCCGGGTATCGGGTGCAACACTCGGTCGCGCGAGGCCCCGGCAAGGGCGGCATCCGCTTCGCGCCGACAGTGACCATCGACGAAGTGCGAGCACTCGCCGCATGGATGACCTGGAAGTGCGCCGTCGTCAACGTGCCGTTCGGGGGCGCCAAGGGCGGCGTCATCTGCGAACCACAGAGCCTGACCGACACCGAGCTCGAACAGCTCACCCGGCGCTACACGGCCGCCATCATCGACCTGATCGGCCCCGAGCGTGACGTGCCAGCGCCGGACATGGGAACCAATCCCAAGGTCATGGCATGGATCATGGACACCTACTCGATGCACGTGCGTCATTCGTCGCCGGGTGTCGTCACGGGCAAGCCACTCGAACTCGGCGGAAGCCACGGTCGCATCCGCGCCACCGGTTACGGCGTCGGCCTCATGACGCGCGAGTCGCTCTACCGGCAGGGCCTAGACCCCAAGCAGTGCACCTGCGCGGTGCAGGGCTGCGGTAACGTCGGCAGCGTGTCCGCCGAGTCCTTGCACGCGCTCGGCCTCAAGGTCGTCGCGATCTCGGACATCGACGGCGCGCTCTACAATCCCGACGGTCTCGACATGGGCGCGGTGCGCGCGCACCTGCGAGACCACCGTGATCTGAGCGGACTCGACTGCGGCGACCGCATTTCGAATGCGGACCTGATCACGCTGGACGTTGACGTGCTGATTCCGGCCGCGACCGAGAACGTCATCACCAAGGACAACGCTGCCGACGTGAAGGCCAAGGTCATCGTCGAGGGCGCTAACGGCCCCACAACCCCGGTCGCCGAGAACATTCTCGAGGAGAAGGGCGTGTTCATCCTGCCCGACGTGCTCGCCAACGCCGGCGGCGTGACGGTGTCCTACTTTGAGTGGGTCCAGAACCGCCTCGGCTACTACTGGGACGAGCGCGACGTGAACACGCGCCTGGAGCGGATCATGGTCGACAGCTTCCAGGAGGTCTGCGGCATCGCAGACCGGCACGAGGTGTCGGCGCGGACCGCGGCCTACATGCTCGCAATCGACCGCGTCTCAGCGGTCTACAAGCTGCGCGGCATCTACGCCTAACCGCCTCCGGCGGCTGTCCCGGCGCGAAATACCCCAAGACCGCCACATCGACGCGCCCCTTGCACTTGCATATCCTTCCTTTTTGTGCATACTTTTGCATATCACCGTGAGCAAACTCACCCGACAAGCCCTGATCCGTAAGATCCTCGAGCAGGCACCCGCTCGCTCGCAGGACGAGCTACGCAAGAAGCTCGCGCGCAAGGGAGCCCGCGCAAACCAGGCCACCATCTCGCGCGACATCCGCGAACTCGGCGCCATCAAAACGGCATCGGGCTATGCCCTGCCGGGCACCCCCCCACCACGGATCACCGTCAGCCTCGACCACATCTACAACATCGACGTCGCCGGTAACCTGGTGATCCTCAGGACGCCACCAGGACTCGCGAGCCCGACTGCCATCGAGCTGGATCGTGCGGGACACCCGGACCTCCTCGGCACCGTGGCCGGTGACGACACGATCTTCGTCGCCGCGCGTAGCGCCGCTGCAGCAGCCAAGATCGCCAAGCAGCTGTCGAAGGGAACCCTGGCATGAAGCGCATCGGCATCGTCGGTAGCTCGGGGTTCACGGGTAAGGAATGCCTGCGCCTGCTGGCCGCGCATCCAGAGGTCGAGGTGGCGACCGTGCTCTCGGCACGGCCGTCGGTCAGCGATCCGACTGCCTACCGTGGCGCGCTGCGCGAGCCATCGTGCATGCCGTTCGATCCGCAGGCGGTCGACGGCCTCGACGCGGTGCTGTTGTGCGCCCCGCATGAAACGGCAGCGCAGCTCGCGCCGACGCTCTTGGAACGCGTTCCGGTCGTCGTCGATCTGTCGGCCGCCCACCGCCTGCGCAATCCGGCGGCCTACGAAACGCACTATCGTTTCGTGCACCCACACCCGGAGTTGCTCGAGACCGCAGTGTTCGGACTCACGGAGTGGGCACGCGAACCGCTGTCGAACGCGACGTTGGTGGCCAACCCTGGCTGCTATGTCACGTCCGTGCTCCTGCCGTTACTCGCTCTCCGCGCCGCCGAGTGCATCGCCCCCGCCTCGGACATGATCGCCGACTGCAAGTCGGGCGTGACAGGAGCAGGCAAGAGCGCGACGGCAGTGACTCACTTTGCCTCGGTGCACGAGGACTTCCGTGCCTACGGCGTCGGCACGCACCGGCACGAACCCGAGATCCGCGAGCAACTCGGCACCCAACGGCTCTACTTCACGGCGCACCTCCTACCGGTGCTGCGCGGCATTCTGTCGACGATTCACGTCGAGCCACGTACCGGACTCGGCGCCGACGAGTTCCGCGCTGTCCTCTTGGAACGCTACGCGGCCGAGCCCTTCGTGCACGTGCACACAGATGACGAGGGCCTACCTTGCTTGGCCGACGTCCAGGGCAGCAACCGCTGCCACATCGGCGTCGCCAATCACGGTCCACGCGTCGTCGTGGTGTCCTGCCTCGACAACCTGGTCAAGGGTGCGGCGGGGCAGGCGGTCCAGAACCTCAACGTGGTGTTCGGATTGCCCGAGACGTTCGGGCTCGACGCAGGCGCTTCGCCGCTGGCCGGCTGGCGATGAGGCTCTGCGTCAAGATCGGCGGCGCTCTGCTCGAGCGCCCGCACGGTCGCTCTGCGCTTGCGCAGGCGATCGCTGACGCACGCACGAACGGTCACGAGGTGCTGGTCGTACACGGTGGTGGCGCACAGATCGGTCAGGTGGCCAACCGCCTCGGGCTGATCGAACGCCGTCACGAGGGCCTGCGCATCACCGACGACGACACGGCGCGCGTCGTCACCTGGGTTCTGGCTGGCGAGGTCAACAAGGGACTGGTCGATGCCCTGCGCCGCTCCGGCATCACCGCCGTCGGCCTGACGGGCGCCGACCTCGACCTGTTCACGCCCCGGACGAAGACCGCCGCAGGGGTCGACCTCGGCTGGGTCGGTGAACTCACTGCGGCCGACGTTCGACCTGCAGCCCTGGAACCGCTCTTCGCCGCTGGCTTCGTGCCCGTCGTCGCGACGATCGGTCCGAGCAGCGAAGCGGGCGAACCCTTCCTCAACGTCAACGCCGACGAAGCGGCCGGCCCACTCGCAGCAGCGTGTGGCTGCCAGGAGCTGATCGTCCTGTCGGACGTTCCCGGCGTCCACGGCACCGACGGCCAGGTCATACAGCGCCTCAACACCGCTGAAGTCTCTCGCCTCATCGAGGCAGGAGTGATCCGCGACGGAATGATCCCCAAGGTTCGTGCTGCCCTGGCGGCGCTCGAGTCAGGCGTGTCACGCGTACGCGTCCTCGACGGTAATGGCCCCGATCCGATCGGCGCTGCGCTGGCCGGCTCTGGCACGGAGTTCCACCGATGAGTCACCACGTTCCCTGCTACCGGCGCGTGCCGATCTCCTTCACGCACGGCGAAGGCTGCCGACTGTTCGGCGACGACGGCCGAAGCTATCTCGACTTCCTGACCGGCATCGGCGTCAACGCGCTCGGTCATGCGCACCCAGGGCTCACCGAAGCGCTGCGCGAGCAACTCGGCCAGCTCGTTCACATATCCAACCTCTACCACCATCCACAGCAGGAGGAACTCGCGGCGCGCCTGACCGAGGCGTGCGGGTTGGATCTGGTGTTCTTCTGCAACTCCGGCACCGAAGCGATCGAAGCGGGCATCAAGGCCGCACGATTGACCCAGGCCAAGCGCGGGCACGCAGCCCGCACCGGCGTGTTAGCACTCGAGAAGTCGTTCCACGGCCGCACACTCGGCGCGCTGTCGTGCACCTGGGAAGCCAGCTATCGCGAGCCCTTCGCACCGCTCATGCCAGGGGTGGACTTCGTGGCGCCGAACGACATTGCCGCCCTCGAGACGGCACTCGCAAGCGAACGCTATGCCGTCTTGATGATGGAACCGATCCAGGGCGAGTCCGGGGTTCTGCCACTGGACCCGGCCTATCTCGAAGACGCCAAGAGCTTGGCCGAGGGCTCCGGAACGCTGCTGCTATTCGATGAGATCCAGTCCGGCGGAGGACGCACCGGCCACTTCCTGGCATCGCAGAGCGTTGGGGTCGTCCCCGACATCGTCACGCTCGCCAAGGCGATTGGCGCCGGGCTTCCGATCGGGGCGACGGTGTTTCGCCGTGAGGTCGGCGAAACGCTGCAACCTGGAACACATGGCTCGACCTTCGCTGGTGGCGGGCTAGCCTGCCGCGCCGGCAACTACTTCCTGGACCAGCTGTTCCGCGACGGGTTGCTCGACCGAGTGCGCTCGCTCGGCGAACGCCTTCGCAGAGGCCTCGAGCAACTGTGCGCGCAGCACACGTGCGCGGACTCGTTCCGCGGAATGGGCTTGATGCAGGCGTTGGTCTTGAACGTGCAGTCCGCTCCGATCGGCACGGCTCTATTAGAACGCGGCCTGCTCGTCAACGCGACGGCCGGCAACGTGCTGCGCTTCCTTCCCCCTTTCGTACTGACCGAGCAAGAGCTCGATGAGGGACTCGCCCTGATCGACGCCGAGCTCGCCAACCACGACTGATACCACGATGACCGATTACGGAAAGCTGTCCGTTTCCAACCTCACTTCGATCGCTGAGCTGAAGACCGACGACGTGCACACGATCTTCGGCGTCGCCGCCGAGATGAAGCGGAACCGATCCAGTTTTCCGAAGGTGCTACAGGACAAGCGGCTCGCGATGCTGTTCGAGAAGGAATCGTTGCGCACGCGCGTGACCTTCGAGGTCGGTATGCAGGATCTCGGCGGCACGGCCGTGTTCTTGGATCACCAGGAAGTTCGACTCGGCACGCGCGAAGCGCTCAAGGATGTCGCCGGAAACCTGTCGCGCTGGTGCCACGGCATCGTCGCCAGGACCTTCCGCCATCGTACGGTTCAGGATCTGGCGAACGGTGCGTCGATCCCGGTCATCAACGGGTTAACTGATTACTTACACCCGTGCCAAGGGTTGACCGACATGTTCACGCTCGCCGAGATCTGGGGTGACACCGAGGGGAAGAAGGTCGCGTTCGTCGGTGACGGCAACAACACATGTCACTCATTGATGCACGCCGCGACGCTGCTCGGCTGCGATGTCCGCGTTGCCTCGCCCGAGGGCTATGAGCCGAATAGCAAGGTCGTCAACTACGCCATGCGGCTCGCGGGCGAGATGGGCACGGAGATCACGATCATCGACGATCCGCGGCAAGCCGTCGAAGGCGTCGACTGCATCTACACAGACGTCTGGGCCAGCATGGGCCGTGAGGAAGAAACCGAAGAGCGTGCTGAGATCTTCGCGGAGTATCGGGTGACCGAAGAGCTGATGGGGCTCGCGAACGCGGATGCGGTGTTTCTGCATTGCTTGCCGGCGCACCGCGGCATGGAAGTCGTGACGGAGGTGCTGGATGGGCCGAAGTCGTACGTGTTGGAGAACGCGGAGAATCGGCTGCATGTGCAGAAGGCGGTGATGGCGTTGTTGATGGGGTGATGGGTGCGGCGCGCCAAGGCAGCGACCCAAGGCCTCACGCCCCTACCGCCCGATCGGACTCCCGGGTGGCGACGTAAGCTGCGTCGGCGTCTTGGCCGCCTGGTGCGCGCGGGCCCGGAAGCGTTGGATCGCCTCGTCGATCGAACGCGCGTGCCATTGGTCGATGTCCGTGGTCTCTGGGTAGCGGCCACGCAGGTGGTCAAACAGCGTGCCGCTCGCGGCGCTGCGCACGTCCTGTGACACACGCTGGCTCACGGCCAACTCCATGAGTCGGTCCACGAGTAGCCGCTGCACCGCCCGCCGCACAGGCGCCGACGACTGATCGCTCTCGGCCTTGGCGTAGTCCGTCTTCTCTACAAGGCGCTTCAGCACGTCCACGAGACCGAAGTGGCGGCGCGCACCGTCTTGCTGCGAGAGCCGCTCGGCCCGCGCCGGATGCAACAGCGCGGAAATCGTCACGTCGGCCGCGAGAACTGCCGCGGCGACCGGATCGAACAGCGCTCCCGTACGCCCCGGGAAACGCTCGGCGTTGGCGCTGTGCCCGTAGTGCGGCGGCATCAGCTCGCGCACGAGCTGGGGGGACACGATCAGAGCATCGAGGTCGAGCGTGCGCAACAACGAGTCGAGCGCACGTTTCTGCCGGACCGGAGGGACAGTGCGCACACCCTTCACGCCGTCATCGTTGGCGGCGTAGTCGTAGAACGCACCGCCGAGCATCTTGGCGCAGGCCTCCACCTGATAGCGATGCTGCAGGTACAGCGGAACGAAGAGCTCCTCGAGCTCCGACAACGGTCGCCCCGCCGGCAGCGACGCGCGTGAGAACTTCGCCAGCGTCGTCTTGCGCACTTCCATCAGTCGATCGAGCTCGCGCACCGGATCATCGCCGTTATCCCAGAGGTTCGCGAGCGGATGCGCCGTGCCAGCGGCGCGCGCGTCTTGGTCGGTGACGAAGATCATGCCCTTGTCCCTGGCCTCGTCGAGTATGGCCCTGAGCCCGGCTGGTGCTTCCGCCAGCGTGGCCCACTGCGTGTACGCATAACGGACCGTGACCTTGTCCCACTCGCCAATGCCTACCGCATAGGCCTTTCTCAGATCGACGTCGCCGGTTTCGGTCAGGCGCCCGAACGGCGCCGGGTAGTCCATGACGGACGCGCGGCCGAAGGTGCTGGCGGCAAAGTTGTGCGAGAAGCCGAGCGTGTGTCCGACCTCGTGCGCCGACAGCTGGCGAATCCGCGCCAGTGACGTCGCTACCGGATCGATGCCCGCAACCCGGCAGAAGCAGGTGGTATCCGGGCCGGCTGCCGCGGCACAGCCGTTTCCGCGCGGCGCGACGCCTTCGAAGATCAGACGATCCTGACGCACGCGCAGCGAGCCGAGCGAGACGTGCCCCTTGATGATCTCGCCAGTGCGCGGATCGACGACGGAGTTGCCATACGACCAACCACGCGTCGAGCGGTGCACCCATTGGATCACGTTGTAGCGCGCGTCGAGCGGGTCGACGCCTTCAGGCATGACCTCTACACGGAACGCGTTCGTGAACCCGGCGGCCGCGAACGCCGCGCTCCACCAGCTCGCACCTTCGACCAACGCAGTGCGCACGGGTTCGGGGGCGCCGCGGTCAACGTAGTAGACAATTGGATCGACCGGGTCGGAGTTCGCGACGGCGGGGTCCTTCTTCTGCAAGCGATGGCGCGTGATCCAACGCTTCTCGAGCGGCGCATCGAGCGGCGTCGCGTAGTCGGCAAACACGATCGAGAACGCACCGCACCGCGGATCGAACGCGCGCGGCGTGTAGCCGGGCCCCGGCAACTGCACGAGCGAATGGCGCACGCGCAGCGTCACCGCACTCGGCGTCGGCGCCGTCTGCCGAATCTGTGCACCCGGACGAGTGCCGGAGAACGTCAGCAACCCCTCGAGCTCGGTGTTCTTCGGAAATGCCCTGCACCGCGGTCGCCACACGACGCTGCGATTCTTGTCGAGACTGAAGCCACCCTGACTGCTGTCCCCCAGCGCGCGCGCCACCCCGGCCGCATCGCGGACGACGAAACTCGTGAAGTCCACAAGCAAGCGATCGCCAGTACGCGCCGCGACTTCACCACCCCAGAGGACGGACTGCGCAAACGACTCGTCAACCGCGCGCCGCTCGTCGGCTGAGTCGGTGCGGGCGCGGTAGCGCATGTTACGCTGCACGAGCAAGACGCGATTGCCAACGTGCTCGAAGCGCACGAGCTTCTGGCCGCCGAGCTTACCGCGATCGAGCCCCACCGAGTTCGAGCCGAGACCCGTCGCAAGCGACGGCACGTAGAGGAACTCGACTCCGGCTTTCGGAATCTCAAGCCAGACTTTTCCGGAAGCTTCATCCCAGTAGAACGGGAACAGACCGTTGACGCGTTCCATGGACTGCGTCTTGGCGCCGATCTTCTCCTGGGCGAGGGTCGAACCGACGAGAACCGCGAGCGCGAGGACGACAAAGGAACGCTGGTGCATGCGGCCAAATTAGCCGCCCGCCGCCGGTTCACCTCGGCTCGTGTCGCTCGATCAGCTGCGGTAAGCCCGCCCCGGGCTGGAAAACGACCCCGATGACGACGCTGTGCGGCAGGCCACGTGGCCCGAGCGGCCAGGATATGCCGCGGCTACAGGGGCCGCCGGGTCACGCTGGCATCAAGATTGTCACGGCAGCTGCGGGAACAGGAGTAGTCCGTGCAGCGTGAGAATCGACAGCTCTGGCCAGAACCACGCTCTGAACGATGCGTGTGCGAGCTCGCCGGGCGCGAGGCCAGTACCGCGCGCGAGGTGCCAGGGGAACCAGGCAATGAGGAAGGCCGAGCCGAGTGACTTGACGAGCACCCACTGCAGATCCTCGCCGTCCGTCGTCGCAATGAAGCGCGGAATGAAGCTCTCCACGTTGCTCGAGCGCGCCATTGCATCCGCCAAGAACGCGCCGGCGCCGGAGCCGATGATGGCGGCCGCCACGCCGAGCGGCAACGCAATCAGGTGACCACGCCAAGCACAAGCCTGAGCAGTCATTGCGTCTTGAGCTGCATCATTATTTCGCGGGCGCTGAAGCTAGAGCCTGCCTCCCATCACGTCTTCTTATTCACAGATTCGGCCGCTCAGGAATGACAAGACCCATTACGCTGGTGCGATGCTTGACTGGGAACGCTTCGAGCTGATCTCGTTCGATTGCTACGGGACCCTCGTGGACTGGGAAGCGGGGATTCTGGCCACCTTGCAACCAACGTTGTCGCGACACGGTTGCACGGTCTCGGACCAAGAGGCGCTCGAGCTCTACGCCCAAGCCGAGTCCGTCGTTGAGGACGAGGGTTGGGCAACGTATCGGTCGGTGCTGACTCGAACCATGGAAGCCATCGCCAACGAACTGGATCTGTCGTTGGACGATGACGAGCGCGACGGTTTCGTGCGCAGCCTCCCCGAGTGGGCACCGTTCAAGGATACGGTCCCGGCCCTTGAGTCGCTCGCGCAACGCTATCGATTGGCAGTGATCGCAAACGTCGACGACGATCTGTTCGCGCAAACTGCGCCACGGCTCGAAGTGCCCTTCGAGTTCATTGTCACGGCCGAGCAAGTGCAAGCCTACAAACCAAGTTCCTCCGTGTTCACAGCTGCACAGGCCCGCTTCGGCCTGGCCGAGGGTCGTTGGTTACACGTCGCACAGAGTCGCTACCACGACATCGCGCCGGCTGGCGCACTCGGGATCGACACCGTGCACCTCGACCGCCACGCCGGGCACTGGACGAACGACGCAACTCCCGCCACGAGCGCCGAGCCGAACTTGACTCTGGGCTCCATGCGTGAGCTCGCGCAGCTGGCCGGGTAAGAGGACAGGGACTGCCCCGTGAGTGTGCGTGAGAGCAGACCCATGAACACCTTTCAAGAGCAGCGGCAGTTCTTCGACCAGCACTGGCCAGCGATGAAGCAGGCCGCCGAATCAGGCGGCGCCGACGCGGTGATCAACTTCGCCGACGCCTTCGACGACCCGAGCGAGCGCCGCGTGCTCTACGCCTTTGCCCGCAAGGGCCTGGTACACGAGGAGTGGCAGGGGCGCTCGTTGGACGCCTACGTCGCGGTGGCGCGCGCCGGCATCCGTGAATGCCTGACGCAGGCCCGAGACGAAGCGGACCCCGAAACGAGCAAAAAGCGCATCAACACCGCCAACGTGATCTCCTACAACCTCTCAGCTGACCTCGCGGATTGCTGGGACGACCCACACGTGCGCGAACGCGCACACTTCGAGGCCGGACTGCATGCGGCCGAAGACTGCATTCGCTGGCGCGAAGAACTCGGCAATCCGCCGCACACCAAATCGATCGCCTGGTGGGCTAAGGGAATCCACCAACTGAGCCTCGGGCAAACCGAGACCGCCCAGGAGAGCTTCACGACGTCTATGCAGTTCGCGCTCAACGCGAACGACGGCGACGACCGGTGCTTCGGCGTCGTGCTTGGTCGCGGCTTCGCGGCGATTGCCGGCGTCGTCGCTGGCGATCCCGACGGCGAAACGGAATATGAGGAAACGACGAGCATCTTCCGCGCCCAACTCGCCAACCAAGAGATGAAGGACGACGCGCAGCTCGGCATCAGCCAACTGGAGCGCGTGTACTTGCGCTACACCTAGCGGGGTGCCCCACTAACGAGCACTTCCCGCACCGCGACCGGGTTCGCTACAAGGACGCTGTCTCGTCCCGCGACAACAGCGCCAGGGCGCGCTCGGCGACGCGTTCGGCGGTGAAGCCGAACTCCGTGAACAGCGTCTCGGCCGGTGCCGACGCGCCGAAGTCCTCGAGACCGATCACGTCGCCGGAATCGCCGACCAGCCGCCACCAAGACAGCGGATGCGCCGCTTCGACCGCGAGCCGCGGCACGCCCCGGGGGAGTACGGCGGCGCGGTAGTCACGCGACTGAAGCGCGAATATCTCGATCGACGGCATGCTCACGACGCGGACGGTCTTCTTGGAAGACGCCAACAACTTGCGCGCCTCGAGCAGCAAACCGACCTCGGACCCCGTGCCAATCAGCACGACATCGGGCACGCCGGCGTCGACGTCGGCGAGCACATAGCCACCCAGGTGCAGACCTTCTGCTGCCGCCATGCCCGTGCGGTCGAGGTGCGCCAACTTCTGCCGTGTCAACACGAGCGACACCGGACCGTGCCGGTGCCTCATCGCATAGCGCCAGGCTTCTGCCGTCTCCGCCGCGTCGGCAGGCCGGATGACGGTCATCCCCGGAATCGCGCGTAGCGTCGCCAGGTGCTCGATCGGCTGGTGCGTCGGACCGTCCTCGCCGAGCCCGATCGAATCGTGCGTGAACACGCAGACGTTGCCCAGCTTCATCATCGCTGCCAAACGCAGCGATGGACGCATGTAGTCCGAGAACACAAGAAACGTCCCCATGTATGGGATCAAACCGCCGTGCAGGGACATGCCATTGCAGATCCCTGCCATCGCATGCTCGCGCACCCCGAAGTGAACGTTGCGTCCCGCGTAGCAATCGCGCGAGAAGTCCTCCTCATCCGCCAGCATGGTGTTGTTGGACGGGCCGAGATCGGCCGAGCCACCAATGAGCTCCGGCACCTTCTTCGCCAGCGCGTTCAAGATCTCACCAGACGCGGATCGCGTCGCCATGCTGCCGACGCTAGTCGAATAGTCGGGGATCACACTCTCCCAGTCGTCGGGAAGCTTGCCGGCGAGCCGCCGAACCATCTCGTCGGTATCGGCCGGAAAGGCCTTGCGATAGCTGTGATAGATCTTGAGCCACCCTTCTTGATACTCGGCGCCGCGCGCCTTGCAACCGCCCCATTCGCCAAGCACCTCGACCGGCACGTAGAACGGCTCTTCCCATTCCCAGCCGAGTCGCTTGCGCGTCAGGGCGACCTCCTCGTCACCGAGCGGCGCGCCGTGCGCGGCAGCCGTGCCCTGCTTGTTGGGGCTCCCCCAAGCGATCTCGGTGCGCAGGACCACGAGCGTCGGCCGCAGCAACTCAGCCTTCGCCGCGTCGATCGCGTCATCGAGCGCGTTGAGGTCATTGCCGTCGTCGACGTGCACGCCCTGCCAGCCGTATCCTTCGAAGCGCTTCGCGACGTCTTCGCTGTCAGAGAGCGACCGCGAGCCTTCGATCGTGATCCGGTTGTCGTCCCAGAACCCGATGAGCTTGCCGAGCCCGAGGTGACCTGCCAGCGATGCCGCCTCGTGCGACACGCCTTCCATCAAATCGCCATCGGAGGCGACGAACCACGTGTGGTGGTCGATGATGTAGTGCCCGGTGTGGTTGAAGCGAGCCGCGAGGCTCGCCTCGGCGATAGCCATACCAACCGCGTTGGAGACTCCCTGGCCGAGCGGTCCGGTCGTCGTCTCGACGCCCGGCGTCATCCCATACTCGGGGTGACCCGGCGTACGGCTGCCCCACTGACGGAAGTTGCGGATCTCGTCGCTGGAGATCTGGTAGCCCGACAGATAGAGCAGGCTGTAGAGCAGCGCCGACGCGTGACCGCACGACAGCACGAACCGATCGCGGTTGGGCCACAACGGATCAGACGGATCGTGCTTGAGATGCTTGGTCCAGAGCATCCAGGTCAACGGCGCGAGTGCCATCGGTGTACCCGGGTGACCTGAGTTAGCTTGCTGCACGGCATCCATCGACAGCACGCGAACGGCGTTGACACAGAGCTCTGCGAGTTTCGAGTCCGTCACGGTGGTTTCGGTCATCAGTCCTTCAACTTGGGGTCGAGCGCGTCCCGCAGAGCGTCGCCGACATAGTTCACCGAAAGTGTAAGCAAGAAGAGCATCGCACCCGCCGCCGCAAGCGGCCACCAAATGCCACGCATGAGTTCGTTCTTCGCGAACGAGATCATCTGTCCCCAGGACGGCTCCTTGTCGACACCGACGCCAAGGAAGGTCAGGATCACTTCAGACTTGATCGCGATCACGAACGTTAGCGAGAAGTTAATGATCACGAGGTGGAACACGTTCGGCAACACATGCTTGAACATGATGCGGAAGTTGCCGAAGCCGAGCGAGCGAGCCGCGTTGACGTAGTCGAGTTCTCGCACCTTGAGCACCTCTGCGCGCACCAGACGGCAGAGTGTCACCCAGTAGGTGAGGCCAATGACCATGATGATGTTGAAGAGGCCGAGACTCACGTACTTGGCGATCCACAGGTCGCGGTACCACTCGGCGACCTTGCCCTCGCGGAAGATGAACGCAAGCGCGAGCATGAGCAAGAGATACGGGATCGAGGCCAGCGTCGAGTACAGGTACACGACGGTCTCGTCCGCGAACTTGCCGAGAAAACCTGCCATGAGCCCGAGCGTCATGCCTATGAGCACCGACAACATCGAACCCCAGAAGCCGACGACGAACGCGACCTTGGTGCCGTGAAAAACGTGCAGCAGCACGCTCTTGCCGTTCCAATTGAGCCCGAGGATTCCGAGCGGAAAGGCCTTCAGGGTTGGCGCATGGTGCGTCTCCTCGAACATTTTTCCCGGCGAAACTTCGTAGCCCATCTGCGCCAACGAACGATCGTACGTCGGGTCGTTGCCCTGGCCGATCTCGACGAACTCGATGATCTGGGCGGTCACTGCGAGGAGAAAGAACACGCCGAACATGACGAGGAACAGCTTCGCAAAACGATCCTTGCGGTAGCGCCGCCAGGCCTCGCGCCACGGGCTGCGAACCTCGGCCGTGGCGAGGGTTTCGGTGACCACGGTCACGACAGCCTGATCCGGGGGTCGAGCGCCGCGTAGAGGATGTCGGCGACAACGTTGAACACGATGTAGAGCACAGTGCCGAGCATCGTGAACGCCTTGATGACCGGAAGGTCCGAGCTCTTGATCGACTCGTAGAGAACCGTGCCGAGCCCGGGAATCCCGAAGAAGATCTCGAGCAGGAACGACCCGGTGATAAGGAAGGGCACAATGATGGCGCAGCGCGTCACGATCGGGATCGCACAGTTGCGCAGCACGTGCGTGAACAGGATCTTCCCCTCGGCGACACCCTTGCTACGCGCAGTGCGCACGTAGTCACGCCCGATCTCCTCGAGCGCCACGGTGCGGAAGTAGCGCATGTCGGTGCCCACCGACAGCAACACCCATATCAGAATCGGCAGCACGATGAAGGTCAGAGAACCGAGGCCGCGCTCGTAGCCCCAGATAGGGAACAGCTTCCACCGGTCCGCCAGCAACCACTGCAAGACGAGGATGTACACCAACGAACTGATGCTGATCGCTGCAATCGCGAGCAGCGTCATTGCCTTGTCCAGCATCGACCCTCGGTAGAACGCAACCAAGAGCGCAAGCGCGACGGCGATGCCAGCACCCAGAAGGAATGCGGGCATCGTCAAGCTCAGGGTCGGCACGATGCCGCGCGCGAAAATCGTGCGAATCGGCGTTTCCGTGAACCACGACGTGCCAAAGTCGACCGTCGCAATCTGACCGAGGAAGTCGACGTACTTGCCAAAGAACGGCTTGTCCTGACCCATTTCGACGCGCAGCTCCGCAACGTCGATCGGGTCGGGGTTCTTGCCGAGCTTGATCTGGATCGGGTCGCCGCCGGCAACGTCGAACAGGAACAACACGATCAGCGCGACGCCGAGTATGACCGGGATGCTGTACAGCACGCGTCGCAGCAAGAAGGGAATCACGCACGCCTCCCCATCATCACCGTGCCGCCCACGAACACGGCTAGCAGCAGACCGACGAGGAACAACGGCCAGCGCTTGGACTGGTTCCACTCCGCGACCTGGCGCATCCTTTTCTCCACGTCGACGTCCGCGTAGCGCCAGCAGTGGTAGCTCGTTTCGGTGTACTTGAGCCCGAGCAGCCAGCCGTGCTTGGCGACGTTGCGCACACGGTGCGTGCGAGTGATCCAGGGTGCCTGATCACCGACGATGTGTGCCATGCGCTGATAGAGCGTGGTTCGCGCGGGCCCATCCTCCATGACGATCGCCTTCTGGTAGAGCTCATCGAACTCCGGGTTCTTGAAGCGCGACCGGTTCGGCTGCGGAATGTTACCGCCGTAGAGCAACTGCAGGATGTTCTGGGCGTCCGGGTAGTCGAAGCCCCAGGCAAGGCCAGCCATCTGGAAGCTGCCCTTGCTCATCTTCTCGGTCATCTGCGCAAACGTGTTCGGCACGTCGGAGAGTTCGATGCCGAGCTCCCCCATCTCGTGGCGGAGCCGCTCATAGAACATCTTTTGCGTCGGACCCGCGCCGGAGTTCTGGAATACGATGTGCAACGGCTTGCCGGTCTTGGGATCAATCCCATCCGGGTAGCCGGCCTTCTTCATGAACTCCCTGGCCTTCTTCAGCTGCGCCTTGCCGTCCTTCCGGTGGTGCGGATGGTAATCCCCATCGAAGCCAGCGACGCCGGGCGGAATCAGCGAGGTGGCGACGACCGCTGCGCCGCCATAGAGGTGTTCGACCGTCCACGAGTGATCGTAGGCCAGTGCCATCGCGCGCCGTAGATCGACGTTGGCCAGCAATGGGTCCGTGCAGTTGATCGACGTGTAGACGGTCCCGAGCTCGGGCCACGGTTCCAGACGAGCACCGCGCGCCTTGAGTTCCGGCGTAAGCTCACCGTCGATGACGACATCGGCGACGTGATCCTTCGGTGGAAAGATGAAGTCCGAGTAGCCAGCCTTGAAATAGAGCCAGCGCGGTTGGTCCTCGGTGATGAATCGAATCTCCATACCGTCGAGGATCGGCATGCGCTTGCCAGCGTTCGCGAGGAAGCCGTTCTTCTGATCCTCCTCCCAGTTCCAGCCCGGAATGCGGTCCTCGGGCTTGTTGGCCGGGTCAGGAACGTAGTGCTCGCGATAGGTCTTGTTGCGTTCGAGCACGACTCGGTAGACGGGATCGAACTCCTTGACGCGGAAAGGACCGGTCCCGACCGGGTGGTTGCGAAACTCCTGGCCGTAGTGCTTCACGGCCTCGTGCGGATACACCGACGTGTACGGCATCGCGAGGAACCAGAGCAGCTGCGGGTACGGCCTGAGCAACCGAACGACGAAGGTGTAACGACTCGGTGCGCTGAAGCCCTCGACCGGTTGCTCGATCCCGACAAGCGGGTCGACGCGCTTACCGGCATCGAACATCTTCTTGACGTCGGCCTTGCGCGCGTCGCGCCAGGCTTCCAGTCCCGTGATCTTCTTCGAAAACCCCCACCACCCGGTCGACTTCGTGCGCGGATGCGAGAACCGCTTGAAGCACCACTCGAAGTCCTGCGCCGTGACCTCGCGCCCCTTGCCTTCTGGGAAGCACGGGTCGTCGACGAAGTGGATGCCCTTGCGCAGCTTGAACGTGTAGGTCAAGCGGTCGTCACTGATCTCGGGTAGGCCCTCGGCGAGGGCGCCAACGAGCTTGTAGGGACGTGCGAAAGGGTGGTAGATCAGCAGGCCCTCGTAGACCTGCGCACCGATCTTCCCGGAGCCCTCCTCCTCGATTCGGGGCGGATCGAGGTTCTTCGGCAACAGCCTCAGCGCGGCATGCATGACCTTCCCCGTCTCGCCTGGATAAGGGTTCGGGCTGCATGCGGCCAGGGCCAAGCCGAAGCCCACCAAGACCATGGCCCGGGCGGTCAGTTCTGGGGTTCTCCGGGGCAGCAAGACGGGCGAGCCTAGGGCCCACGATCGTTGTCTGGAACGCCCCTTGGCGGGATAATGTTTTGCCTGTCGACCGGAGCCCAGGGGAGGCTATTTCGGGGCCATCCCGGACTCCACTCCGCGTCTAGTCGCCGATAGCCGTCAACGGAACCCAAGCGTGGCCAAAGAGAATCCACCGGTCTCAGCACGAGAACCGACACCACTCCTCATCGAGAGGGAGATGAAAGAGTCGTACCTCACGTACGCCCTCTCAGTCATCCACTCGCGCGCCCTTCCCGACGTGCGAGACGGCCTCAAACCGTCGCAGCGACGGATTCTCTACGCGATGCACGAGCTCAACCTCGGGCCGCGCTCGAAACACCGCAAGTGCGCGAAAATCTGCGGCGACACCTCGGGCAAGTACCACCCCCACGGCGAACAAGTGGTCTACCCGACGCTCGTGCGAATGGGGCAGACCTTCAACTCACGCTACGTGTTCATCGACAAGCAGGGAAACTTCGGTTCGAACCGGCCCGACAACCCGGCCGCGATGAGATACACGGAAGCACGCATGTCGCGCGCAGCCGTGCACATGCTCGAGGACATCGACAAGGACACCGTCGACTTCATCCCTAACTATGACGGCCAGGAGATGGAGCCGACAGTGCTCCCGGGATGCTTCCCGAATCTCTTGTGCAACGGCAGTTCGGGCATCGCCGTCGGTATGGCAACGAGCCTGCCGCCAAACAACTTGACGGAAATCGCCTCGGCGCTCGAGCTCCTGCTCGACAAGCCCGACTGCGACGTCGACGAGCTGCTCGAACACGTCCAGGGACCGGACTTCCCTACGGGCGGCATCATCATGGGACGCGAGACGGTCCGTGTAGCCTACCGGCACGGTCGCGGCCTAATCACGGTCCGGGCGCGCCACCACATCGAGGAGAAGCGCGGCCGACGCTATCTTGTGTTCACACAGGTTCCGTACCAGATCACGGTCGCCGCGGTGATCGAGTCGACGGTCAACGCCGTGAAGAACGGCAAGATCGACTCGATCTCGGATATCAACGACGAAACCAACTCGCGTGTCGGCCTGCGCCTCGTGATTGAGCTCAAGAAGGCGATCGACGACGAGACGGTCACGCTCAACCAGCTGTATCGATTCACGCCGCTGCAATCGACGTTCTCGATCATCAACCTGGCCCTGGTCGAGGGACAGCCCAAGACGCTCGGCCTCAAGGCGCTGCTCGAGTGCTACCGCGACCACCGCGTCGACGTCATCACGCGGCGGACGCAACACCTGCTCGGCAAGGCCAAGGACCGACTGCACATCATTGAGGGTCTGCGCGTCGCACTGGCCAACATCGACGACGTGGTGGAGATCATCAAGAAGAGCAACTCGATCGATGACGCGCGCGAGAAGCTCAAGGCCGAGTTCGACCTGTCCGAGGTGCAGGCACGCGCGATTCTCGACATGCGCTTGGCACGCCTCACGAGCCTCGAGATCGAGAAGCTGGAGAACGAGTACCGGGACACGCTCGAGGAGATTCGCGGCTACGAGGAGCTACTGGCCGACATCACCAAGATCCACGCGGTCATTCGCAAGCAGCTGCGCGAGATGGTCAAGCTCTACGGCGACGAGCGTCGCACCGAAGTCAGCACCGAAGAGGTCGGCAACAAGTTCGACATCGAGGCGCTGATAGAAGAGGAGATGATGGCGGTGACGGTCAGTCACCAAGGCTACATCAAGCGCGTGCCGCTCGAGGCCTATCGCAGCCAGGGCCGTGGCGGCAAAGGCATCATCGCCGGCGACATCAAGGACGAGGACTTCCTCGAGCAGATCTTCACCGCGTCGACGCACGACTATCTGTTGTTCTTCACGAACAAGGGTCGCTGCTACTGGCGCAAGGTCTACCAGTTGCCGGAAATGAGTCGGACCGCGCGTGGGCGGGCACTCGCCAACATCCTCGAGATGCAAGAGGATGACGAACACGTGCAAGGCATTCTGCGGGTCGACATCTTCGACGACCGCTATTTGTTGGTCGCCACGGAATTGGGCTCGGTCAAGAAGACTGTGCTCGCAGCTTATTCGCGCCCGCGCGAGAATGGCATCCGTGCAGTCGCGCTCGACGACGGCGATCGTCTGGTCGGCGCGCGTCTGCTGCACGACCACCAGAGCGTCTTGCTGGCAACCCGCAACGGGCAAGCGATTCGCTTCGACGAAACGGACGTGCGCCCCATGGGCCGCGTCGCGCGCGGTGTTCGCGGCATCAAGCTGCGCGAGAATGACCAGGTCGTGTCGCTGGTCGTCGCCGAAAAGGACGACTCGATCTTGACCGTGTGCCGCAACGGCTACGGCAAGCGCACCCCGCTCAATGACTATCGACTGCAGGGCCGCGGCGGCTTCGGCATCATCAACATCAAGGCCACCGACCGGAACGGTCCAGTCGTCAGCGTGCGCTCCGTGCACGACGACGACGAGGTCATGATGACCACGGAGGGCGGTATGGTCGTCCGCACTCCGGTGAGCGGCATCTCGCAAATCGGCCGCGCGACCCAGGGCGTGCGTATCATCAAGCTCAAGGCCAAGGACGTCGTCGCCTCGGTGGCTCGCGTTCCGAAGGAAGAAGTGGAGTCCGAGAACGCTGCTGCCGGAGATGGCCCGGCAGATGGCCCTGAAGGCAGTGGTCCTGCAGACACCCCTGCCGAGGCAGGTGAGTGAGCGGCGCGATTCAAGCTCGCCTGACGGCCGACATGAAGACCGCGATGAAGGCCGGTGAGAAGGACCGCCTGTTGTTGATTCGCATGCTCATCTCTGACCTCAAGAACGAGCAGATGAAACTCAATCATGAGGACCTGACCGAGGACGAGGAGTTCGCGGTGCTGCGCCGCGCCAGCAAGATGCGCAAGGACGCCGCTGAGCAGGCGCGCAATGCCGGGCGCACCGACACCGCCGAAAAGGAAGAGGCCGAAATCGTCTGGATCGAGGGCTACCTGCCGCAACAGCTCGACACAGCCGAGATCGAGGCGAAGGCACGCGAGATGATCGCCGAACTCGACATTGCGTCGCGTGCTGACCAGGGCCGCTTCATGAAGGAATGGATGGCGCGTTATCGTGCCGTCAGCGACGGCAAGATCGTCAATCAGGTCTTGGGGAAGCTCCTGTCATGAAACGTGCCGAGAACCTCACCCAGCAGGGAGTGCACGGTTGCGTAGAGACGTTCGTCGCCATTCTCGCGGCCACAAAGCCCTGCTGCATGAGGGCGACCCGGGGCATCAACTTCAGACTCATCGCGAAGTAGCGCTCTCGCTGGTCAACGGCGTCAGGCACCTTTGACCAACGATCGCTGCACCGCGAGGGCACTGATGCCGCGTTCCGCGGCGATGCGCTCGATGTCGTCCCATTCCGGGAGTGCCCACTCGGTGCCGTCGGGCAGCGTGCGGACCTTGAAGCGAACATCGCCGAACGGCGTGTCGCGCGTTTCGATCCGGCGCGGCAGCGTGCGCCGCTCGACCCGTTGCCTCCGCAGACCGAGGGTCGGCAGCTCGGCCAGCAGGACGTCTTCGACTTGGGTCAAGTGAGCGTCGTCAGAGAGCGCGACGATCCAATGCGCCGGTCGGCTCTTCTTGGTCACCGTCGGTGTCGCCCAGACATCCAAGGCACCCTGATCGAGCGCCAGCCGCAGCGCGTGAGCCAGCACTTCTCCGCTGACGTTGTCGACGTTGGTCGATAGCTCCCAGACGGCGCTCGCGCCGGGCCTGTCCTCGACATCGCCCACGGTGAGCCGCAACAGATTGGGGACCGACCCGCCGTCGCGGCTACCGACGCCGTAGCCGACGCTGAGCGGCCGAAGCGAAATGGGTACGTCGAACTCGTCGACGAGCACCCGCAAAAGCGCTGCGCCGGTCGGCGTCAACCGCTCGCCCGACACCGAACCGAAGCGCAAAGGAACTCCCTCCAAGAGGGCGAGGGTCCCCGGCGCGGGCACCGGCAGCCTACCGTGCGCACACTCGAGGGTGCCCTTACCGGTCACGATCTCGGAGCAGTAGACGCGCTCGACACCGAGCCGGTCGAACGCCAACACCGCTGCACAAACGTCGATGATGGCATCGATGGCGCCAACTTCATGGAAGTGCACTTCTTCCACGCCGACACCGTGCGCGGTGGCCTCGGCCTGCGCCAACGCTTCGAAGGTGCGCAGCATCCGCTCCTCTGCTTCAGCCGCGAACCCGGCTGCCCGCACAATCCGATCGATATCGCGCAGACACCGCTCCGGTGCGCCTTCGCTCGCTTGCACCAAAAAGCGAGTCCCCGCCAACCCCCCACGCCGAGTCTTCTCCGCAGAAACCGACCAACCATCCAGAGGTAGGCACGCGAGGCCCTGCTCGAGATCGGAGAGATCGACGCCCGCATCGAGGCATGCACCGACGACCATGTCGCCGGCGGCACCCGAAAAGCAGTCCAAGTAGGCGATGCGCAAACGTCCCTCGATTCGCGGCTCGACCGTTGCAAAGGTCGAATGTTACCGAAGTTCCGACGCCAACCCCCGTCCGAACAGGCCTTGGCTCACGGTGGTTTCCAAGAGAATCCGGTGGCCAAAGAAGACCAGCGGGGCTCGCCCGATATAAGAGCACACGAGACTCGATGATGCGCCCGGACACAGTTTTCATACTTGCCTTGATGGCGGCAGCGGCCCCGGCACAGCGCGGCGGGCCCGAGCCGATCGCATGGTGGATCGACCAGGCCGTTGCCGCGATCAGCGTGACCACGCCCTCCACCGCGCCACCGCCAGTACTCGAGGCGGCCAGAGTGGCTTTGAAGGAAGGTGCCCCCGCCGAACGCTGCGGCGCGGTCCTGATGCTCGGCTTCGCTCGGCAACGCGACGACCGAGATCGTCTCCTCGAGGCAATCGAAGACAGCAACACACAGGTCGTGGAACACGCGCTCCTGGCCCTGGGTGTCATGGGCGGCGACGCAAACGACCTGTTCCTGTCGCGACTCCTCGACGTCCGAGTGGCAACGCCACGGCACCGCGCCATCGCCGCGCTCGGCCTTGGACTCGTCACCGGCAGCAACCGCGACGCACTCAAGATCCACGTAATGAAGCTGTTGAGCCTGAGTCGCACTCGCCATGCCGGCGAGATCGCCACGTGCCTGGCGAGCCTGCCCCCGGAGGAGGGCCGGGCTATCCTCTCCGAACTGCTGCAGTTCAATCGCACCGTTGGCGGACAGTCGACGTCGGGCTCTGAGGGAAGCCTGACCAACATCGCCCTCGGTCTGCTGGCGAGCCGCTTCGCCACCGCCGAGGAATGGCAACTCGTTCGCAGTGGTCTGGCTTCGTCGAACTCGATCCGACGCTACACGACCGCGTGGGGACTGTTCCGCAACGACGCCGAGGGCATGGACCCGAAGCTGACCGATCGAGTCAAACGCACGCTCGGCAAGCACCTCGACGACAGCAACGGCGGCGTCGCATCGATGATGCTGCTCGCGCTGAGCAAACACGACAAGCGGACCGCTCTGCGACGCGCGCGCAGCGTGCTCAAGCAGGCGCGACGGCGGCACCGCCTACTTGGCGCGGCTTTCGTGATCATCGGCCAACTCGGCGACCACACGGACGAACGCCTGTTTCGCTGGTTTGCTGACAGTAAGCTCGCCGGACCGGACAGTGCGGCGTGGTGCCTCGCCGTCGCGAACTTGAGTCGCAGACTCCATCCCGCGACCTGGCCAGCCGCGGAGGTCGGCGACGAACCACCGCCATTCCCGGTGCCCGAGATCCGCGCTCGGCTCGGTGACCACATGATGCCGAGCACGATTTGGCAAGGCGCAACGGCCGTGGCCCTCGCCAGGCTCGGCGACCGAGGCGCTCTACCACGCCTGGTCGAGCACTACTTGCACGCCGGTTCCGACGCGGCCCGACGTGTGTTCGCGACGGCGCTGCTGCGCGTCGATCCGCGCGCGCTGGATCGCCCCCCACCACCAGCTAACGACGCCGAACGGCACGCGCTCCATGAGGCCCAACTGCAGGCTTGGGCGTGGAGCTCCCAGCCACAACTGTGGTCGCCGCTGGCGCATGAGCTCTCCAACAAGGAAACAACCCGCGCAAGGCGCGCCTACCTGCTGCGACTTGCATCGATCGCCATGGCCGGACCGAACGGCACGATCGACGCTCGGATTCGCGAACGCATCGGCCAGGCGCCCGTCATCCCGCCACTCGACCAGGTCATGAGCTGGCAGCGGGTCAAAGAAGCTGCGAAGCCCGTGCACCGTAAGCGCTAGACTCGCGGCGTCGTGACCAAGCTACTACCCGCTGCCCTAATGGCCGCCGTCACTGCTGGTGCCGCCCTCTGCCAGTCCACGCCCGGGGAAAAGGCCGCGCAAAAACCCGCCAAGTTGCGCGACGTTGGCACCTGGATCGCGTTCACGCAGCCGATCCGCGAACCAGCCGCTCCGGGCCGCGCGCTCGGCCGCGTCGACGTCAAAAAGACCGTGCAAGCCCTGCTCGTCACCCGCTTGGACACTTACTGCTTCTTCATCTGGCAGGGCCCCAACGACCTCGAAGACTTCAAGCAACTACTGATCGCCACGCAGCGAGCCAAGATCAACATGTGGGTCTGTATCGCACCGCCGCAGGTCGGCGCAAACTCGCTGCCCCACCGCGGCTCCTATGGCACGTGGACCAGCGAGTTCGTGGATCTCGCGCGTCGACACCCTAACCTCACCGCGTTCTTCCTCTTCGACCTGGACGTCGGTCGCAACAGCAAGCTCTTCCATCCAGTGCGGGTCAACGGCATGCGCAAGGCGTTCAACAGCGTCGGCATGAACATGGTCATCGGCTTGAAAGACGTGACGTCCACCTTCACGAACATCTTCGGCAAGGGTGCTGACGCCGTGGTCGTCAACTACACCAACCAACAAACCATTGGCAACCTATCCGGGCTCCTCGCCGGTGCCCGCGCACTCGGCGCACCCCACTGGAAGCTGATCGCAGGCTACTATTGCAGCACAACACCATGGTCACCCCGCCCGCCGACGCCGGACTGGCTCTGGTACGGGATGCGCCGCGTCCTCAAGAAGGAGTGCGACGCGTGCGTCCTGACCGACCTCGACTTCCGCACCCCGGCGCCCCACGACCGTGGCCCGCGCGGCGTCTCCAAACTGACCCTAACTGCGAAGAACTTTCTGCAGGCAGTGAAGGCGGGCAATCCGCCGCCGCCGCCGCGCTACAAGTAGCGCACGGGAGTTCCCCCTACAGAATGCTCTTGCCGAGACCGCTCATGACGAGGTCGACGGCAACCTCGGCCGTCGTGTTGCGCTGGTCGAGAATCGGGTTGATCTCGGTGACCTCGAGGCTGAGCGCGACTCCCGAGTCGGCGACGGTTTCCATGATGAGGTGGGCTTCGCGGAAGGTCAGACCGCCGCGGACCGGCGTGCCGACCCCGGGCGCAACGTTGGGGTCGAGACCATCCACGTCGAGCGAGACGTGAAAGCCGGCCGTGCCGTCGGTCAGATAGCCGATCGCCTCGGTCATGATGCTCTGGAGACCGCGCTCGTCGACGTCGCGCATCGTGTAGGCGTGCACGCCTGACGCGTTGACAATCTCCTTTTCACGACCGTCGAGCGCGCGCACGCCGAGCAGGACGACCTTGTCCCGGCTGACCTTGGGTCTGAAGCCTCCGAGTTCGGTCAACTCGGGCGCACCGATACCGAGGCACGCGGACAGCGGCATGCCGTGCACGTTGCCACTCGGCGAGGTGTCCGGCGTGTTCATGTCGGCGTGCGCATCAATCCACAGGAGACCGATGGACTCACCGCGGCTCCTGTGGTGCTCGGCGACGCCGGCAACCGTGCCGACGGCGATCGAATGATCACCGCCGATGACGATCGGCAACTCGCCATCGACGAGCGCGTCGCGCACGCGCACTCGGACCGTGTCGCAAGCCGCGGCGATCTCATGCAGGTACCTGGCGCGCGCTTCGCCTGACTCGCGAACCTCGGGCGTCGGCACGGAGACATCGCCGCCGTCGCGCACTTCGCGTTTGAGTCGCGCCGCTGCGCGTGCGAAGCCAGCGAGACGGAACGCCGACGGCCCCATGTCAACACCACGCCGGCCCGCACCGAGGTCCATCGGCACGCCGATCAGGCGCAGCGGGTGACTCATCGAAGTCGAACTCTAATCGCAGTTCCGCGTTCCCACTCGAAGTCGGTTGAGGCCTTACCGTCTCGGATGGCGATCTCGAGCATGCCGAAACCGTTGAACAACGCCAACGCTTCGCCCGACTCGGCCTCGCCATAGCCACTGACCAAGTTGACGGTGCGGCCGGCAACTTCGAGTGCGTAGTCACCTTCGACGGGGACGTCCTGTTCCGACAGCGTCGTGAAGAGGTTGCCGAACCGGTCCTCGCCGACGACGACGCCGTCAATGGTGTCGCCATCGGCCTCGGTCGGCCACGTGCGGATTCGCTTGG
>NYZE01000084.1 GCA_002685965.1 Planctomycetota bacterium
GCTCGTCGGCGATGGCCTACAAACGAAACCCGATGCGCACGGAGCGCGTGTGCTCGCTGGCGCGGTACGTGCAGGCGCTGCTGCCGACGGCCGGCATTACGGCATCGACGCAGTGGCTCGAGCGGACGCTCGACGATTCGGCGATCCGGCGCATCACGATTCCCGAGGCCTTCCTCGCGACGGATGCATGCTTGATCCTGACAGCCAACGTTGCGCGCGGCATGACGGTGTTCCCGCGCGTCGTGCAGCGCAACCTCGACGAGTCACTGCCGTTCATGGCCACGGAGAACCTGCTCATGGAGGGTGTTCGCGCGGGCGGCGACCGGCAGGACCTGCACGAGCGAATTCGCGTGCACTCGATCGAGGCCATGCGCAGGATCCGCGAGGAGGGTGAGCCCAACACGCTGGTCGAGCTCTTGGAGGGCGACGACGCCTTTGCCTGGGCGCGCGGCCGCATGAGCGAACTCCTGGAACCGGGGAAGCTGATCGGGCGGGCGCCGCGGCAGGTGCGCGACTTCCTCGAGGAAGTCGTCGAGCCAGCGCTTGCCGGCAGGACGGGCGCGACCGGGGACGACGTCTGCGTGTAGGCGGGACGGGGCTACTTGCCGAGCGATTCCTGCAACGCGTGCGCCTGGCGTACTTCCTTCGACTCGAAGGGCTTCTTGGTCAGGCGCAGGAAGTGCTCGAGGTCGCGCTTCGCATCGCTCTTGCGCCCGAGCTTGGCGCGGCAGAACGCGCGGTTGAAGTAGGCGCTGGCGTTCGACGGGTCCAGGTCGAGGATGCGGTCGTGCTGAACTGCCTCTTCCTTCCAATCCTGGAGTTCGAACAGCACGCGGGCATAGGTGGCGCGGAACTCTGTTTCGCGTTTGCGCAGCGCCTTCAGGCGGCGTTGCCCCTCGTGCTCTTGCGCCGCGTCGCCGGTGATGTCGATCATGACCTGGTAGTGCTTCTGCCGATAGCCGTTCTTGGCCAGGTAGTCGGCGCCGAGCGCGGCAGCCTTTCGAAGCTGCGCCGCGCGCGTCGCACCTTCGAAGCCAAGCGCCTCGTCGACCTCGAGCAGGAACAGTCGTTCCATGGCCGGGAATTGACCGAGGTCCTTGGCGTCGATGAGTGACTGGTACTCGCGCGCCGCCGCTCGCATGTGGGCGAGGGCCAGCTTGTGGTTCTCGTCGGCCTTGGCCCGCTTCTCACGACGTTCCGCGGCCGACAGCCCTGGTGCCAGCGAATCCGAGCGCAGCTGTCGCCAACGTCGCCGGTGCACCAGGTAGAGGCCGTGCTGGGCTTGTGCCAGGTCGAGGGTCAGCTCGTAGTCGTGGTCGTAGCGCAGCCGTCGGACCTTCTCGAACACTTCGAGCGCTTGCGCATAGAACCTCCGATCACTGCGGGCGCGCTGCAGCAGCACTTTGCCGTGCAGTTGATTGAGCTTGTAGTGGTCCGGCGCCACCTCGAGCCCACGTGCGATCTGGTCGTTGCTGCGAAGGAAGTCATTGCCGCGGTAGTAGGTGTGGGCGTTGTCGTAGAAGTCGTCGGCGAGACGGTCTCGCTCAGGCGACGAGAAGTTCGAACACGACGTAGCCATCACGACGGCGAACAGGGCGGGAACGGTCTTGCGCATCATCATCCCGTTTGGCGGGCAAGCATGCTACGCATCCGCCTTGCCGGTGGCCAGCAGGCGAGCCAGACGTTCCTTCTCGAAGTCGATGAGCAGGGTCTTGGAACGCACGACCTCGACCTTGCCGGGCGCCAGCCCCTTGGGCTTACGGACGTGCTTGCGCGGAGTCCACAGGACTTCGGCGCGTGGTCGGCCTCGCGCCTTGCTGAACCAGAGGGCGAGCGTTCCGGCGTCCAGGAGGCTCTCCAATGGCGCCGACTTGCCCCGTTCGATCCTGAGCACGACGTGGCTGCCCTGGACGCCGCCGGCAATGTGGAGCCAAACATCGTTGCCGCGTGCGATCGACAGGGTCAACCGGTCGTTGTCGGCACTGGTCCGCCCGACCAGGACCGACAGGCCGTCGCGCGTGCAGTAGGTGCGGTAGGGCTTGCGCGGGACCGGCTTGCCGTGACGCCGGGGTGCCCGCTGACGCGGCCGCACCAACCGGTGGATGTCATGGGCAAGCGCTTGCAGTCCCTCGTCGTCGGCCTGCTCCGTGAAGTCGGCGAGGCGTTGCGTCAACTCCTCGACCTCTGCGGCCTTGGCGCGTGCTTCCTCGATCTGGTTCGCGGTGTGCGAAGCCCCTTCCTCGAGGCGCTTGGCCCGTTTGAAGCGGCGCGCTGCGTTGTCGCGGATCGAGAGCTTCGGGTCGAGCGCGATGAGTCGCGGTTTTCCCTCGGCATGCCAGTCGGCGACCTCGACCTCCGTCTGTCCCCGCCGGTCGCCTGATGGAAGCGTCAGTAACAGCTCGCCGTCGCGCCGTAGCTGACCGGAGCCCTTCTCCGCGGCTTGGCGCAGCACGAGCCCCTGAATCCGCGCCGCGAGTCCCTTCCGCTCACGCGTCAGGTCGCGGCCGAGTTGCGCCGCCACAGCTTCGGTGCGCAGGCGTTGATCGAGTTCGGTGAAGTATTGCGCGCGTTGAGTCAACCACGCCTCGGGGTCGCTCGGTAGCGCTGGCTCCTGGTTCCGCCCAGAGAGGCTCCTTCTTTCCGCGAGCTTGCGGCGGCGAGCGCTCGTGAGGACGTCGCCGTTCGCGTCGAGAAGGAACCAGTTGCCTTGAGCACCGAAGCACTCGGCACTCAGGGTCAGGGCGCGACCGTTCGCATCGAGCAGGAGTTCCACGCGTCGGTCACCGGGCGCACATGCGAGTCGGACGACGATGGCGCCGGCAGCGTGCTCCTCGAGGATGCGCGACGTCTCCCCGTCGAGGTAGTCGGCGCCACGGTGTCGAATCGCTTCGAGGCTGACCCTGGCCCGAGCCGGGTTGCCCGTAGCGATGCGCAACCCGAACAACGCGGCGTGTGGGCGCTCCTCGAAGAACACACACACGTCGAGGCTTCCGCCGAGGACGCCGGTTCCCTTGATGCGTTTGCCTTCGATGAGCGGCGATACGAGCCGCGTCGAGATCTCGAGATCGTCAGTGCTTGCCAAGGTCCGGTCTACTTTTCCCGCTCACTGCCCCAGTTCTTCCACCGGATCGTAGATCCACTTGCATCCGTCCATGTCCCATTCCAGCAGCTCGTTCGTTCCGAAGAACAACCCGAGCTCGCGCTCGGCGGCCTCGGGCGAGTCGGAACCGTGGACGAGGTTGAACGAGTTGCTGACGCCGAAGTCGCCGCGGATGGTGCCCGGGTTGGCATTGCTGCCAAAGGTCGCGCCCATGAGGTTGCGGGCGATGTCGATGGCCCCAATGCCCTCGAGGGCGATCGCGACGATTGGCGAGGAGGTCATGAAACGCACCAGGCCGGGGTAGAAGGGTCGCTCCTTGTGGGCCTCGTAGTGCACGGCAGCCAGCTCGTCGGTCATGTGCATGAGTTTGAGTCCAACGAGCTTCAGGCCCTTCTCCTCGAAGCGGGACAGAATGCGACCCAGCAGGCCTCGCTGGACAGCGTCGGGTTTGGCGAGGATCAGAGTGCGTTCCATGGTCATGCGGCTTCCCTTCCGCGGCTGTGTGTCTGGTACGATGCTGAAAATGGCGGGCCAGGATACAACGCGGCGACGGTGGGGCGGACATGGCCTTCTCGTCCTTACGCTGATCCTGACGGCGGGATGCAGAGCGCCCTTCGAGGGCGATCCACCGGATGCGCGCCAGGGGCTCCTCGAACTGCTCGGAATCGAGGTCGACAACCTCGAGCGGAAGGCGCGCGACCTCAGACGAGACCGTGATCGAGCGCGGCGCGAGGTGGCGCGACTGACAGTGGCCCGCGAGGCCGTTTTGGAGGAGCGGGCCCAGGCGCTCGCGCGCCAGCGTGACGCGCAAGCCGCTCTAGCCCGCGAGCTGGCTCGGTTGAAGTTCCTCGAGGAGTCGCTGGTCACCGCAGTCGGCCGCCGAAAGGAGGTGCTCAGGCGCTTGGCGCAGCTGGATGCGGCCAAGAAGCGCGTGGCCGGGGCAGAGAAGGAGCTGAAGGGCTACCCCAATCCGCAGAAGAGGCTTGCGTCGCGGCGCGCGAGCCTCAAGAACCTCGCGGTGCAGCTCGAGAGGCTGCGCAAGCGGCAGGTCGCGCTCGAGGTCGAGATCGCGACCGCGAACACCGCTTTTGTCCGAGTTCGCAAGTTGCTGGAGGTCGCTGCGCCGAAGAAGCCAGCTCCCAAAGGCACCAAGCCGCTGCCTGCCAAGGCCGGCAACCCCAAGAAGTAGCCCCGATCCGACAGCGAGAGCGCAGACCAAACGATGCCGCCGGAACCCAACCTGCCAAGTGACCACGGCCCCCTGTTGGAACGCACAGCGCTGGCTGCGCTTCGCGTCGAGCTGGGCCTCGTGCCCCAGCGGACTCGTGAACGGGCCCGCAAGACCCTCGGCAAGTCGGGCAGCGAGTTCGATGGACAAGCCCTCGTCGATCTGTGCCTCGAGGGTCGGGCATCCGATGGCCCCCAGGCGGTCCGCGATGCGATGCTCGACCTACGATCACGCGTGATCGGGATCGAATCGGTCCCGAGTGGGCCCCGCCGGCGCAAGGCGCCCTTTTTGGTGAGATGGGTGGCGACGGCGACTGCGAAGCTGATTTTTTTCTCGATGTACTCGCTTCTCTTCGTCGTTCTGCTGGTGCTGCTGCGGCAGCAGTGGCCGCTTTTCGACATCTACGAAGTCGGCTCGAAGGTCGCATCCCTGCTGGGCTTGCGCTGAATCTCCGGGCCCTGCCCAGTGTCCAAAAAATGTGGACAACCCGTTGAAACGGGTGGATAAGGCATGTGTAATGGCGTAGCGCTGTGGGAGGGAAAGCCCGCAGTGCCCAGGGCGGGGTCGCCCGCCTTTGAGGAAAGGTGACAATCAGCGTGTGAGGTCTGATCCGCTGCGGGGCTCTTTTTCTCAAGAGCCACCAGCTCGGGGGCATTGGCAGCGAGGCTGCCCAAACGATACCTGTGCGCAGGTATCTGAGTCGCCGCGAACCCGATCGGTTTCCCAAGCGGCTTGTCCGCGTGGTGGTCGGTGATCAGGTCTAGCAAAAAACTGGCGGTCCGCTGTGGGGTGGGGAACCCTCCCCTCCCTAACCGCCCTCCCCGTCCCGCAGCGGATCCCAACCTTACAAGAGCCCTCCGGCCGAGCCGGGGGGCTCTTTTTTTGCTGCCAGATCTTGGCCGCTCGCAGCGCGGTCAGGGGCTTGAGCCGCCGTGGCAGCGAGCGATCGAGCCTGCCGACCGACTTCGCGCGCGATTTTTCCGCCCTACCCGGGCTAACCTCGCTACGGAGTTGCCAGGCGGGTTCCCGAAACATCCGTCAGGGGAGCCAGTAGGGGCACATTGATGGTGGGCGAGAATCAGAGGGCAAAGGGGTTTCGCAACCCGCGCCTCGGTCGAGCGTCGAGCTTCGGCCAGGGCGCGGTGCCGTTGCTCGGCCTCAGCCAGACGCAGCAGTTCGCCAAGCAGGAGTTCGCACGCGCTAAGCGCTACGACTATCCGCTGACCATCGGTGTCTGCTGTCTCGATCGCATCGATCGCTTGGCGGACCTCTACGGTGCTGAGACGCGGACGCTCCTGATGGACCAGCTCGCTCGTTTGTTCCACGCCCGCTCGCGCACGACCGACATCGTTGGTCGCATTGGTGAGGATCGTTTGCTGTGGGTGTTGCCGCACACTCCGCTGGTCGGCGCGCGCGTGGCCGCTGATCGCTTGCTGGAAGCCATCGAAGACCTCGAACTGGCCTCGGGCAGCCGCACGCTGCGCGTGACCCTGAGTGTCGGCTTCGCGTGCTACGTCGACCGCAACACGCTCTTCCTCGACTCCGTGCTGGCGCAGGCAGAAGCGGCGCTGTTGCGCGCTCAAGACCGCGGCGGCAACCGAGTCGAGTGGCATCCTCTTCCCGTGCACACACCCGAACAGGTCGAGGACACGGAGAACGAGGAACGCCGCGACGGAGACGTCGAGCCGGCGTGAGTGAGCTCCGCTCGGTGCGCGGCGCCAAGCCAACGGCCTTGGTCGTCGTTGCCGCCGTCGTGGCGGTCTGGGTGCTCTTCCTCGACGCGCCGTTCGTTCGTGTGCCCGGCTTCACGGACTGGATCGGCAACATGGGCGCCCGCATCTCGCACAACTACGTGCGCTATGGCGTTGCGGCGACCAAGGGCGGTCAGATCCTCAACCTGGAAGAAACGGCGCCGGCGGACCGCAGTGTCTACCACGGACACCCGGCGACCATGCTGCTCGTCAACGCGGGCGTGATGGCGGTGACCGGAAGCACCGGGCCGTGGACGACCCGGCTCGTACCTCTGCTCGCGTCGATCCTGGCGCTGGCGTTATTGGCGTTGCTGCTCGCTCGCGACGGGCGCGACCCGTGGCTGCCCGTTGCAATCATGGCAGCCATGCCGTTGTTCGGTGCACACGCGACCAGCCTTGTCTTCGAATCGGTCGTGCTCGCCTGGATGCTCGCGGTGTTGCTCCTCTGGCAGCGACGCAGGTTGACGAGCGTCATCGCGATGGTCGGGATCGGCGGCCTGATTGACTACCCGGTGCTCTACCTGGGGCCGTGGCTGGCGCTGGTCATGCTATTCGACCGCGATCGAAGCCGTGCCGAGCGGTGGCGGTTCGTCGTCGCGCTCGGCTGTGTCAGCGTTGCTTCACTGGCAGTGTCGTTGATTCACAACGCATGGGCGTCGGGCAGCGGCGACTGGCTCGGCAAGATCCTCGATTCGTTCGCGGCCAAGGGAGAGCTGCCGGGGGCTGGGAGCTTCACAGAGAGTCAACTGCGCTACGCGACCGATTCGTTCACGCTTGCGGGGGTGTTGCTGGCCGTTGTCGGCGCCGTGCTCCTGCGGGCCCGACTGGGTTCGGCGGCGGGTGCGTTCGCGTTCGTCGGCGTGCTGCACGTGGCGGCGTTCCGCGGTCACGCCCAGATACACGAGTTCTGGCTGTGGTATCTGTTGCCCGTTTGTGCGATCGCGGTCGGCAGCTTGTTGGCCCGCTTGCCCGACTTGCCGCGCTGGCTCCTGTTCGGCGCCGTGGTCGGGTTCGGCTGGTACGGGAGCGTTTCGCTGTGGCTCGAGCGCGACCGGGCCGGTGTTCGTGAGGTCGCCGCGGACCTGACTCGGCTCTTCGACGAGAACGTCGTACTGCACAAGCTACGCGGACCACCGGGTTGGGCGATGGAGCCGTTCCGCGGGCGTGCCATCCTCGAAGGCGATGACTTCCTGAACCAGGCCAAGGCCGGTACGGCGCAGCGCTTCCTCGACACGGTGGCCGGGACCTTCGGCTACCTCGACCGACCGCAGCTGGCCTTCGCACTCGAGTCCGACCTGCGGGAGGGGGAACTCGACTTCGCGGACCGTGCCTTCCCCGGGAGTCGCATCGAGCCACGTGGCGGCGAGGCGGGCCGCTACCTGGTCTGGGACATCCAGCGCTTCCTGCTCGATCCGTCGCGTTCGCCGGTGTTGCTCGACTGGATGAAGAAGGAGGAGTGTGCTCGGCTATCTTCGCGCGCGCATATGTTCCTCGTGCTCGGAGCACTCGAGCCGGGCAGCAAGCTGCTCTGGGTGGACGGCCGCGACGGTCCGGTGGAGCTGTTCCGAGGCCGGACGGTCAAGCATGCGGCGGGCGCGGCCGTGTCGGAGTGGAAGGCGAGCGCCGGTTGGGACGCCGCGGCCTGGCCGGACACGGATTGGGGCAGGCAACTGACAGCGCGGCCCGGTGTCGAGCGGCTCCGCTTGAAGTCAGTCGCGGTGCGGGTTCCACTGCTTCGCGCGACACGCTAGTCGCCGTAAAACCCTTCCAATCTTGAAGCTACGAAACGCGGGGTGTACAAGCCAGCGTGGCTTGCGCAGCGCGCGCCTGCGGCAAGATTCCTGAACGGCGGCTCCGGATACGGTGCCGCTTTTTTCAGAAAGGTGGCAACCCTTGACAGGTCTCGGCGAGTCGACCGGAGCGTTTCTGGGATTGGCGGCACCATACGGTGAGTTCGATCCCGCCCGCTTCTGCGTCGTCTCACTGCCGTACGAGCAGACCCCCGGAGGACGTGCCGGGGCCAAGGAGGGACCTGCCGCCATCCTGAATGCGTCACGCACCGTCGAGTTCTTCGATGAGGAGAACTACAAGTCGCCGGCGCGACTGGGCATCGCCACCCTCGAACCCAATCTGCCCGATCTGGCGCCCGATCAGATGGCGCAGGAACTGCAGGCCTACGGTGGCAACATCCATCGCGCCGGTAAGCGCGCCTTCTATCTCGGCGGCGAGGGTTGGATCACGCACGGGCTCGTGCGTTCGTATCTGAATCAATACCGCGACCTGACCGTGCTGCAACTCGATGCGCATCCCAATCTGCGTAGCCAGTACGGGGACCAGCGGTTCGGCCGGATGACGGTCATGAATCGCCTCCAGGAAGAACTGCCCATCACCCAAGTCGGCATCCGAAGCCTCAGCGAGGAAGAGGCGAACCTGACCGACAAGGGCAACGTCAGCACCTTCTTCGCGCACGACCTGAACAACGCGGCCCTCAAGGCCGAGGTCATTCCCCAGGTCCTCGAGGGGCTCTCGCATCACGTCTACGTCTCGGTCGACCTGACGGTGTTCGATCCGGCCCTTTGCCCGGCAACCAATCTGCCCGAGCCCGGTGGCCTCCAGTGGCAGACGGTCCTGGACATCCTCAAGGCCGTCGCCCGAGACCGCGACATCGTCGCCATGGACGTCGTCGAGTGTGTGCCGCTCAAAGGCCACACGGTGACGGAATACGTGGCCGCCCGCCTGATCTACAAGGTCATGGGCTACCTTGGGCAGTTCCGGCAGTGGCCGGAGATTGCCCTCACCTGAGAGCAGAGCGAGCTTCGTGCCCCGCGGGCACTCGGCTTGGTTCGAGGACGAGCACCGCTACCGAAGCTGCGCACGGAACCGTGGCCGTGGACGTTGACGTGGCAAAGCGAGTGCCCGCGGGGCACGAGGTTTGCCCTGCCGCGTCTCTGCCTTCTCCGCCTACAATCTCTCCAAGTGGAAGTCCTTCTAGCTGAAGACGAGCGTGGGATTGCGATCACGCTCAGTGATGAGTTGCAGGAACAGGGGCACCGGGTGCGCTGGGAGTCGACCGGACCGGCGGCGTTGCAGGCACTCAAGGAGTCGGTCTTCGATGCGGTGATCACGGACGTGCGGCTGCCGGGTGCGGATGGTATCGAGGTGTTGCGCACGGCGAAGTCGCGGCGGCCGGAGACGGAGGTCGTCGTGATTACCGGTTACGCGACCGTCGAGCAGGCGGTGGAAGCGATGCGCGCCGGTGCCTACGACTACTTGCAGAAGCCCTTCCTCAACGCAGTCGTCGTCGAGCGACTCGAGCAGATCCGCAAGCTGCAGGCGCTCAAGGAAGAGAACGAGCGGCTCAAGCTCGAGATCGGCGAAGGCGATCCGTTCTCGAACATCGTCGGCCAGTCGCGCAAGATGCAGGACGTCTTCAAGCTCGTGGCGACGGTTGCCGAGGCGGATGCGTCGGTACTGATCCAGGGTGAGAGTGGTACGGGCAAGGAGCGAATCGCGCGCGTCATCCACCGCTTGTCACCGCGGCGCCGGGCGCCGTTCGTCGCGATCTCGTGCGGGGCGTTGCCGGAGACGCTGCTCGAGAGCGAGCTGTTCGGCCACGAGAAGGGTGCCTTCACCGATGCTGGGCGGATGCGCAAGGGGCGCTTCGAACTCGCGCAGGGCGGCACGATCTTTCTCGACGACATCGACGACATGAGCATGCCGACGCAGGTCAAGCTGCTGCGCGTACTACAAGAGCGCGAGTTCGAGCGAGTGGGTGGCGAGAAGGCCGTCCAGGTCGACATTCGCCTGCTGTCCGCGACCAAGGTGCCGTTGGAAGAGCGAGTCCGCGAATCCAGGTTTCGCGAGGACCTCTACTACCGGCTCAAGGTCGTGCCGATCTTGCTGCCACCGTTGCGCGAGCGGCAGGGCGACGTGCCGCTCTTGGTCGCGCACTTCCTGCACCGTTTCGCCGAGGACAAGGGCTTCGACGTGCGGACCGAGGACCTGGCAGCCATGGAGGCCTACGACTGGCCCGGCAACATTCGTCAGCTCGAGAACCACATCGAACGTGCAGTCGCCCTCGCGGGTGGCGGCAAGGTGCTCAAGCGCGAGCACCTGCTGCCGAACGAACTCGGGCTCGGCGGCAGCAGTGCAGCGCCCCCTGGCCAAGAGCAGCGCACCTTGAAGGAAGTGCTTGTCGAAGCGGAGCGGGCGCATTTGCGCCTGGTGCTGGCGTCCGTTGGTGGGCACCGCACGAACACCGCCAAGGTCCTGAGCATCAGTCGCAAGGTGCTCTGGGAGAAGCTCAAGGACTATGGCATCGAGTAGGCGACGAGTCGGCAGTGTCACGCTGCTGGTTCTGGCAGCCGTCGGTGTCGTGCGGAGTCAGGACCGATTCGAAGCCATCCTGTGGCGCCACGAAGGCCCCACTCCATCCGCGGCCTGGGCAGCGGCGCTGAAGCGTGCGGGCATCACCGCCGTCTCGGTCGACCAAGCGGAGCACCCCAAGAAGATCGCCGACCTGGGTCTGCGCTTCTACCTGGACCATGCAGCTGGCAAGGGCATCCTGCATCTGCGCGACAAGCAGTTCCGCCCGGCGCTGGCGGAGTATGAACGCACGCGCTCGACCAAGGCGCTCGAGCGCCCATGGCCGCTGCTCTCGGGTCGCACGCGCGCCCAACTGCTGGAGTTGGTCAGGGAGCGCGTTGCGCGCGCCGTCCCACACAAACCTCTGTTGGTGTCGCTCGACGACGAGATCTCGGCAACGCGGCTGGCCAACCCGCTCGACTTCTGCTTTGCCGAGAGCTCACTCACAGGGTTCCGCGCTTGGTTGCGCGCACGCTACGGCACGATCGACGCCCTCAACCGGACCTGGGGCGCAACCTATGAGCGGTTCGATGATGTGTTCCCGCGCACGACCGACGAAGTGCGCAAGCGCGAGCTCGGTTTCGGCCTGCCGCAGAACCTCGCCGACTGGAACGACCACCGCGCCTTCATGGATAGTGTGCTGCAACAGACGATCGCGCTAGTCGCCGATGCGGCGCGCAAGCTGGCGCCCGGGGTGCCGGTCGGCTTTGAAGGCGGGCAGGCGCCGGCGGCGTTCGGTGGTTGGGATTGGGCGCAGCTACTCGAGGCCGTTGACTACGTCGAGCCCTACGACATCGGCGGCACGCGCGAGCTGGTGCGGTCGCTCAAACGACCGGGCACTCGGCACTTTGAGACACTCTTCCCGGGCGATGGTGACGCATCGTTCGTGGTGGCGCAGTTGTACGACAAGGCCGCACATGGCTTGGCTGGGACGATCGTC
Organism: Planctomycetota bacterium; assembly: GCA_002685965.1. Taxonomy (GTDB): domain Bacteria; phylum Planctomycetota; class UBA1135; order UBA1135. The sequence continues at coordinate 11,385 of NYZE01000084.1, forward strand.
TGGAGCAACGGGCGCTTCTTCGCTGATGATCCGCTGGCGCGGGGACCCAAGCTCTCGTCGTTCGGGCGCGCGCTCGCTGCCGAGTTGCCGAGACTGACGAGCCCGCGCGCCAACGTTCTCGCGGGAGCGGAGTGCTTCGCTGGCGAGATCGCCATTCTCGAGAGTCAGGCGAGCGTCCGCTTGCACTGGATGCTCGATTCGGCGAGGGACGGTCGCACCTGGACGCGCCGCTTCGGAAGCTACGAACGCACTCACTCGACCTCGATCGCGACGCGACTGTCGTGGGTGCGTCTATTGCAGGACCTCGGCTATGCGTTCCGTTTCGTGACACCGCGCCAAGTGCAGATCGCCCGCTGGAGCGGTCGACCGCCACGCGTGCTCATTCTTGCTGGTGCTCTGGCGATGTCGCGGCGCACGGCACGGGCCGTGGCCGCGTTCGCAGCAGCCGGTGGTCTGGTGGTCGCCGATGAGGCGCCGGCGCGCTACGACGATTGGCTCATGCGGCTGTCGCAGCCGCCGCTCGACGAGCTGTTCGGTTGTCACCGAGATGGCGGCAAGCGCTGGCTGCGTGAGGGGAAGCTCGTGCGGGGTGCGGCGCGTCTCGGCAGTGGCCTCGGCGTCGTCGCGACCAGCTTGCGTCCAGAAGGCATCACCGTGGCGAGCGAGTTGCCGGGTGCGCTTTCGGAAGTGGATCGACTGGGCCATGCCGAGAATCTTGGCAAGCATGGCTGGTGCCAGTTCGAACGTTCGGTCGGCCAGGGCCGCGCCGTGCTACTCAACCTCGCCGTTTGCGAGTACTCGCAGCAACGACTGGATCAGAGCAAGATTGCCGCGTGCCGCGACCTCAGAGCGCGACTGCGTCGGCTCTTCGACCGCAATCGCACGCGTGAGATCGCGATCGTGCGTGTGCGGGGGTATCCGACCCTCGTCGAGCGTGTGCTGCTGACCAAGGGGCGGCGGAAGGTGCTCGTCGTGCGCGCGAACTGCCTCGAGGGTAGGGCCGTCTTCGACAAGCTCGTTGCCCGCGGCGAGGTGCCGATGACGATCGTCCTGCCGTTGGCTGCCAAGATCACCGACCTGTGGACGGGCGTATTGATCGGTCGCGGTCGCCGCATAGAGGCTCGCCTCGACCCGGTGCGCGGCAGTTTCTTCGTCGTCGAGCCATTCTGATGAGCGTGCCGTCGGCCCTCGGCAATGCTACTGGCAGCGTGCTCGGGACCTCCGTCTTCCCGCTGAGCGTCGCCGACGAGCCCGAAGTGGTGTTGGTCTCCGACCTTCATCTGCGACCGGAGACACGGGAAGACAACGCGGCCTTTCACGAGCTCATCGCTTCAGTCCCGGACGGTGGTCTGCTGGTCGTGCTTGGCGATCTGTTCGACTTCTGGGTGGGCACGAAACAGCTGCACGACGACTCGTGGCGCAGCGTCACTGAGTGCCTACGTGTCGCGTCGCTGCGCGGCGTCCGGATCTACACACTGTGGGGCAACCGCGACTTCCAGCTCAATGCCGGCTTCGAGCGGGCGATCGGTTGTCGCGTCGTGCCCGGGGCGCTGTTGCTGCAAGGCGGTGCCCGACCGCTCCTGTGCCTGCATGGTGACGAGTTGTGCCAGAACGACCGCGCCTACCAGAAGGCCAAGCGCCGACTGCGCTCTCGGCCGGTACGGGCCCTTTTGGACATCGCACCATTCTTCGTGTCACGACGCCTCGCGGAGCAGGCACGCACTGTCAGCAAGAAGACGGTCGCGGCTGCTCTGCCTTCGAGCCTGCACCCTTCCGTCGATGCGATGGCCAAGATTCGCGCACTCGGCGAAGTGGATACCCTGTTCGGCCATATCCACCTCGCCGCTGCCGGGGCGCTGCCCGGGGACGGCCCGACACTGCGCTACTGGGTGCTGCCGGCATTCGAAGCCGATTCGCGAGGACACGTTCGCTTGGTGCCCGGGGGGGAACCGCGCTTGTTCGAGTGTGGTGACCAACGAAGCTGGCCAGGGCCGCCGCCACTCGGTCCATGACCGAGTAGACGTGCGTGTGAACGCGCTTCTCTCGCCTGTCTCAGCGCGATGTTCTGCAACGATGCGCGGCGTGCGCCAGCCCAGAACGATGGGGTTAGGTGTTGGTTCGACGACCTGCGCCGTTGGGCCGCCGAGGCTCTGGTCGAGATGGGCGAGAGTGCGGTCGCGTCGCTCCGGTGTGCCGTCGAGTGTCACGCACGCCGCTAGGCGGATCGGACGTCCTCCCGGCCTCGCCCCCTAAGAGAACACGAACGGCTCGACGATTCCCGACTGCGACAGCGTCTCGATCTGCTTCACGGCCTCGAAGGCGCGCATGATGCACTGGTCGGAGTTGTGGTACTCGTAGCGGCCGAAACGGCCGACGGTCAGCATCCCAGACGCGTCGAACCATTCGCGCACGCGCTGGATCCGCGCTGGGAACTCGATGTTCTGATCGATGTAGGCGTAGCGACTCTTCCAATGCTCCGTGACGGTCACGTCGGAGCGACGCAGCACCCCGGCGTGTTCGAGGCCGCTGACGAGTTGGTCGATCCAGTCCTGACTCACGTCGAGGTTGCCGCGGTAGGTGGCCTCGGCCATGTAGGACGTGTGTCCCTCAGGTGCATTGAGCGGACTATAGTTTGAGAAGAAGGTCAGGCGGTTGGTCACGCCCTGATCCTCGAACGGCAGGTAGATCCACGACAGATCCTGCAGCGGCTTGTCGGCCTTCATGCCGACGAGGACGTTGACGAGCGAGACCGGCTCCAAGGCGGCGATGTCGGCCGCGACGTCCGGGGGCAGACCCTCGAAGCGCGGTGCCAGCTCGGGCAGTGCGATGGTGTTGACGACCAGGTCGAAGTCCACGTCGTTGACGCGCCAGCCATCCGCCGTTTTGCGTACCGACTCGACCGGTGTCTGCATGTGGATCGGGTGCTGGACACCGCGCCGCACGCCGTCGGTCAGCGCTTGGAAGCCGCCGCGCAAGGGGAAGTAGAACAGCGCTTGGTGGGTGTAGCCCTCGGTGTTGACCCCGCACGCCGCCTTCAGAATATCGTCGACGGGTGCATCCGGAAC
>NYZE01000085.1 GCA_002685965.1 Planctomycetota bacterium
GAAGGTCGACGCACCACGACCGAGCAACTGCTCGTACTTCGCGAGCGTCTGCAGAGCATACTTGCGCGCTTCGGCAGTGTTGGCGATCGGACCGTTCTTGACGGTCAGGCCTTCACCCCAGATCGCGCGTGGCGTGCCCGTCGCCGGGCTCCATTCCGCGGTCCAGTTCGGGCCGTTGTCGCGCTGAAACTTCGTCCACGCTGCAGCGGGCCCTTGCGCCGCGGCCAAGGCAGGAAGCACACAGAGGGTCAGGAGGGAGAGGGTCTTCATGGGGAGGGTCTCCAGACTGGAAGGACAGGACGGCTCCACAGTCTAGTTGAGGCACGCCGTGCCGCCCACCCGCGAGCACCCTCCTCTCCGGCCTAGGCCGAGCAAACCTCGGGGCGGAGGCCTGTCACGACAGCACGGCGACGCGCTTGCCGCGATCGCGGACCTGACTCTGGGCAAGCGCGAGGCTGCCCAAGGGGAAGCTCTCTTCCCAGCCACCGAGCTCCTCTATCTCCGCCACGTGACCCGGCAAGCGCCGCAACGATGCGGTTCGCAGCAGCAATGGCCCAGCGATGCGCGACAGTGGCTCGGGCGCAGCGAACACAACCCTATCACCGGGACAGAATCCGCCGCCGTCATCGAGCACTTCCCCGGCACACTCGGCGCCGGCGGGGGACAGCACGGTGCAGGTTGCACGCACGCGCACTTGGTCGACCGCCGCCATGACCGCACCGTAGCGACTGTCGGTGCACCTGTCAGGCACCATCAGGCCGGGTTGCGCGGCGCTCGAACGTCCATCATGTAGGCCAGAGCACGCGGGCCATGCACTCCCCTAAGTCCCGTCCGTGCACGCGCGAGGCCCCGAGCTCCGCCACTGGCCATCGCCACTGGTCATCGAACGGCGTCGAGTCCAAGGTTAACCGCCAGGCGCAGAGCTACTTGCCTACCGTCGGCGCCTTAGCCTTGCCTTCCCCTTCCTTGAGGACGTCCTCCATCAGGACAGTCTTCGGGGGTGGCTGCTCGGCCCACCCCTTCGGCATCGCGTGCTGCACGAGGGTAACCGGCTGCTTGTGGCCGTGTACGAGGCCGAGTGTGGTGGAGCGCGTACCGTCTGCGTGGACGTACCATTCGATGACGCCGATGCCATCCCAATAGGCAGTCTCTTTGGCCACGATGGGCGTGTAGTTTCCGTGCTTCCACAGCGGCTTCAGCGGGTTGGTAACGCCGTTGAGCGATTCCGCAGCAAAGTCGCCTGGATAGACGATCTTGCCCTTGCCGTCCTCGGGCGATTCCACCTTGACCGCACCGGCCTTGACGAGCTTGCCGAGCCTGTGGCCAGTGTGCGGCGGCACAAGGTCTGTCTCGGGCAGCGTAACTGCCTCGTCCGCCTCGCCACCCCTGGCACTAGCGCCTGAGCGTTGGCTGTTGACGACAAGGGCAACCGCTCCGCTGGCGGCGCCAAGGAGCAGTAGCGCCCATATCAAGGCCCGCCCGGTTTGCTGCGTTCGAAGGTTCGCTAACATCGGTCTCTCGTCCGTGGGGTCTTGGTCCGCGGCCACCCACACACGGCCCAAACCACCCCGCTGGGGGGCCTTGATCTTCCATCCAAAGCCGTGGAGTATATAGCAGTGTAACCGGCGGTCGCAGCCCGTGTCCCCCATGGAACGATCCCGCTCGCCGGACCAACGTCGTATAGACTTCTCCGTCCTGCATTCCCTTCCTGCCTAGGAGCCTCCCTGATGAGCATCAAGCTTCTCCTCACGGGTCTCGTCGCCACCACCCTCGCCAGCACCGCGCTGAGCCAGGCCAAGTACGAACCGTCTGGAATCCTCAAAGCCGTGAACACGAACTGGGTCACTCGCTGGTCCTCCACCGCGGGTGGGACGATGGGCGCCAAGTACAAATGCGAAGATGTCCGCTTCTCGGACGTCATGAGTGGTGCCGCAGTCACGAACTACGACTTCAACACCGCCACCAAGGACACCTACAGGTTGCACATCCACTTCGAGACCGGTGCGACAACCAACGTGCTCAAGACGACGTCGGACTACAGCTCAGGCGTCCTGCCTCTCATCAGCGGGGTAAAGACCAGCATCGCTTTCACGCCGATCCAGCTGCATGGTGCCGGTGGCAAGCAGTTCAGCAACCAGGACGTCTACATCGGCTGCGAAATGCTCTCCCCGATCGGCACCGGCAACGATGGCGGTTGGCACTACTTCGTGCGCGGCAGCACGCCAACGGGCACCTACGACATGCCGGGTGCGCGGCTCGACAACACTGCAGTCCCCTTGCCTGACCGACTGACTTGGGGTAGGGCTGGCCCTGCCCCCGCGGCGTTCGGTTCCACCGCCAACGCCTGGCACGTCTTCATGGAACCGATCCACGCCGTTGCCGGGGGTATTGGTGGTAGCTCCATTGCCAAGACCAACCAAACCACGCAGCTCGGCCGCGGCGGTGACCACGTCATTGCCGGCCAGTGTTCGGGGCAACACCCAGACACCAACAACCACAACGCAGCTACACCTCCACGCGATGACGAGTGGGGCTTCTGCGTCGAGGGCAGCGGAGTCGGGCAAGGCGACGTCATCGTCTTTCTGCTGAGCGCGGGTTGGTTCCCGGTGCCCGGTGGCATCAAGGTCCCCAACACCATCGGCCGCCTGCACGTGAACCCCAACTTCATCCTCACCCACGCAGCCTTGGCCGTCAAAGCGCCAACGCCGGGTAACGGATTTGGTGCACGGGTCTTGCTCCCCGGTGCCATCGGCAAGCTCTTCCCAGGCCTCAACCTTTACTGGCAGGGAGCCGTGGTCAACGTCACGCGGGGTCTCATCGGCTTCTCCGGAGCCCAGATCCAGAAGCTGTAAGCCTCATGGACACTGTGTCGTCACGCTTCCTTGAGGCGTGATCGCGAGGCCCGGCAGCCTGTTGGTCGCCGGGCCTCGGTGTGTACGGCTACCCCAGCCCGCTGCGGTTGCCGACATGGCGTGCCCGCCTCCAGCTCTAGCAGGTGAGCTGCTTGCAGCACGCGCGGCGCTTGTCCGCAGGATCGCCCGCATCACCACGACAAGGACTCTCGACCGGCTCCAGCTTGAACTTGGGGCCCACGCACAGCTCGGCACATCTTTCTGGCAACTCGAGAATAGCAAGTCCGTGCACGAGCGACAGTCAGATGGGGGCGCCACTAAGCGGAGGCATTCCTCTATGACGGCGAGAGGGCGGCCTGCGTTAGCCTAAGACGCGAATGAGCGCCCTTCGCCGCATCGTGCTGACCCCACTACCCAAGCTCGCCCTGTCGCGCATGATGCGACTCCTTACCTCTGTACCGTTGCCGCGCTGGCTACGCGGCTCGGTCTACAGGACGTTCGGGCGCAGCTACGGCGTGAACTTCGACGAGGTGGCCGGCGCGCCGAGCGATTACCGGACCTTCCGTGACTTCTTCCTCCGCCCACTCGCTGACGGTGTACGGCCCATCGCTGATGGACCTCTCGTCTGGCCCTGTGACGGGCGCATTGTCACGAGCGGCCCGATCTCCGGTGGCCGCATCGAGCAACTGAAGGGCGTCGACTACTCCATCGCCGAACTGCTTTCGGACGATGCGTTCGCGCGCGACCTCGACGGCGGAACTCAGGCCACCATCTACTTGTCACCAAAGGACTATCACCGCGTGCACGTTCCCTTCGACGCCGAACTGCTCGGCAGCGTGCGCGTGCCCGGCGGCCTGTTCCCGGTAAACCCGCCAACCGTTCGCTCGATCCCAAACCTGTTCGCGCGCAACGAACGAATGGTGTTCCGCTTCCGCCTGCCGGAGGGTGATCCGGCTGCGGTCGTCATGGTTGCAGCTCTCAACGTCAGCGACATCCGAGCGGTCCCCACCGCACCCTGTCGGCTGACTCGCGGGGATGAGCTCGGACACTTCGGCTTCGGTTCAACGACGGTAGTCCTGGTCGGCAAGCAGGGGCCATCCATCCCATCGCTTCCCGGTGACAGCCCCGTACGCCTTGGTGCGGCCATCGTGTAGCGTGCGGCGCATGATCGCGCTCGCGCTTCTGCTGCCCCTCTTCGCCCCCGCCCAGCGTGATGTTTGGCGTTCGGACTGGCCCGAAACGACGCGGACGTGGATCAGCCCATCGTGCTGGGGCTGTCGCCTGCAAGACTGGAAGATCGCCGACGGCCGTCTCTTGTGCGTCGAGGCACGTGAGCGCAAACCGATGCGAGTGTGTCGCTTCGTGCGCGGGCCAGCGGCAATCGACAGCGGCTTCAAGATGAGCGTGACCACCGGAGCGATCGACGACGGCAAGTGCGGCACCGAAGCCTGGCACGGCTTCCTGATCGGCACCGGCACCTCGAGCAGCGACTGGCGCCGGGCAGCCCTCACCCACCACCGGCCCGCCGAGGACGGCGGCCTCGTCGTCGCCGTCGATGGCACGGGGCGCATCGTGTTTCGCGACTTCGAAAAGAACGTCGTCGGCGGTGCCTGGGGCATCGGCGGCAAGCTGCACGAGCGCGAACTGGCCGAGCTTGCTGCAAGCCAGCGCAGCGGCAAGGGCTACAGCGTCGCGCCGGCCGGTCCGGTCACCCTGACGCTCGCAGTCACACCGGCCGGAACGCGATGGCGCGTTACGGCAACGGCAACAGACCCTGACCAGGACGTGCTGAGCCATGCCGTTCTCGAGAACGTCGAGCAACGACTCGTCGACGGCTGGGTTGGCTTGGTGTCACACCGGGGACCAGCGCAAAGCCAACGCGGCTATTGGTTTCGCGACTGGACCATCGATGGATATCTACCACGCGGCGCGACCTTCGGTCCCCTTCTGGCCGCGCAGTACACGGTCACGGACGGCGTCTTGAAGCTCACGGCGCAGGCCGTCCCGCTCGGCACAAGTGATCCACGGAACGCCGCGCTCTACGTACGAGTCGCCAACGAGTGGCAACTGAAGGCGCGAGCCGAGATAGACGTCGACAGCTTCACGTTCAGCTTCCGTGTCAATGACTGGGATGCCTCTAGAGCCCACCGCTACAGGGTTGGGTATGGCGACTCCGAGTGGCTCGGCACCATCCGCGCCGACCCTGGCACCAAGCCGCAGGTCGTCGTCGCGGCTTTCACCGGCACCAAGCACTTCACCGGTGGGCTGCGTTGGAACGCGAACGGCTTGTGGTTTCCGCACGAGGAAGTCGCGCGAGCGGTCACCGCGCGCGATCCCGACCTGCTGTTCTTTTCCGGCGACCAGGTCTACGAGGGCGACATCACCGGCGCGCAGAGGCGGCCCGCGGACAAGGCGCGGCTCGACTACCTGGACAAGTGGTACCGCTGGTGCGTGGCGTTCGGCGACCTGGCTCGCGATCGACCGTGCGTTTGCATCCCGGACGACCACGACGTCTACCACGGCAACGTCTGGGGCGCAGGCGGCCGACACGCCAAGCGTCAGGACGACGGTGGCTACCGCATGCCAGCGCGATTCGTCAACATGGTCCAGCGCACGCAGACCAGCCACTTGCCGGACCCCTTCGACCCGCGCCCGGTCGAGCAGGGCATCAGCGTCTACTACAGCGAGCTCGTTTGGGGAGGGCTCAGCTTCGCCATTCTCGAGGACCGCAAGTGGAAGAGCTCCCCCACCGTGATGTGCCCCGAGGGCAAATGCATCAACGGATGGTTCCGCAACCCGAACTACGACCCCGCGAAACAAGCCGACGTCGACGGCGCAGTCTTGCTCGGTAGCCGCCAGCTCGCCTTCCTCAAGCACTGGGCAGAAAGCACGCGTGACGGCGTCTGGGCCAAGTGCGCGCTGTCGCAGACGATCTTCGCCAACCTCGCGACCTTACCGACCAAGGCGAGCAACGACGGCGTGGTTCCCGGCCTCAGGGTATTCGGCAAAGGCGACTACGCACCCCACGACAAGCTCGCCGCCGACGGGGACTCCAATGGCTGGCCGCAGTCCGGACGCAACCGCGCGCTGCGCCTGCTCCAGAAGGCGAACGCCTTCCACATCGCTGGCGACCAGCACCTCGCGAGCTTCATCCGCTACGGCATCGACAACTGGGATGACGCAACGCACGCGTTCTGCGTACCCTCGATCGGCAACACCTTCCCGCGACGTTGGTTCCCACCCGAGTCAGCGCGGGCAGGCGAGCCCCTGCCAGGCAAGCCTGCCTACACCGGCCACTACCTCGACGGCTTCGGCAACAAGATCACCGTCCACGCCGTGGCCAACCCGGTGAAGAGCGGGCTCTCCCCTGCCCGACTGCACGACCGCTCGCCCGGCTTCGGAATCGTCCGCTTCACCCGGGCTGACAACTCGATCACCGCCGAATGCTGGCGCCGCTCCGGCAAGAGCCAGTACCCCGGCTGGCCCATCCGCACCCTCGCCAGGTGACCCCCAAAAACTCGAGCGCCCGGGACTTCGCTTCGCCTACGACCAGGTCCTGGTGACTAGCGCTTCTTCGGGGGTTTGTAGCCGGGCAGCTTCTTGTTCTTCCTCTTGGCCAGGCCTTGGAGGCAGAGCTCGATGGCCTTGTCGAGCTGTGGGTCCTGGCCTTCGATGACCGGCTTTGGGTACTGGACGACCTCGTAATCCGGGGGGACTCCGGTGTTCTCGACGGCCCAGTTGCCGTCGCGATCCATGACACCAAAGCTCGCGGCCGTAACGCGCCCACCGTCCATGAGGGGCGGGTAGCCCGAGATCCCGACGAGGCCACCCCAGGTGCGCGTGCCTACCAGCAGGCCGAGACCTTGCTGGCGGAACAACCAGGGCATCGCGTCGCCGCCCGAACCAGCCATCTCGTTCATGATCATGACCTTCGGTCCTTCGAAGGTGCCGAAGGGCGTTCGACCGAGCCACTCCTCGCGGTTCATCCAGTAGCACATGACGTTGCGCGACAGCACGTCGATGACGTAGTCGGCAACCTTGCCACCGCCGTTGAAGCGCTCATCGATGATCAGCGCCTCTTTGTCGAGCTGGCTGTAGTAGTCGCGATCGAAGGCCGCCATCCCTGCGCTGCCCGTGTTGGGCATGTAGATGTAAGCGACACGACCGTTGGACTTCTCGGCAACCCGCTTGCGACACGCCTCGATCCAGGAACGCTGGCGCAAGGTCCGTTCACTCGAGATCGCTTCGACCACGACGGAACGCTTGTCGGAACCATCGGCCTTCCCCGCCAACTCGAGCTCGACCTGGCGGCCGGCCGTGTTCTCGAAGAACGCAAACAGGTTGTCGCGCCCCGTCACTTCGCGGCCATCCACGCTCATCAGGTAGTCGCCGACGTTGGCATCTACACCAGGACTCGTCAGAGGCGCACGCAGACTCGGGTTCCAGTTCTGGCCCCGATAGATCCGGGAGATCTTGTGCCGCCCGTTCTCCTGGACGAAGTCCGCCCCCAACAACCCCACCCCGACGCCCTCGGGCTTCTTCGGAAACTCGCCGCCAGACACGTATTCGTGCCCGCAGCAGAGCTCGCCAATCAGCTCAGCGATGATCACATCGAGGTCGGCGCGGTGCCGCACGTGCGCAACGAAGGGGCTCCAGCGATCCCACATCTTGTTCCAGTCCACCCCGTGCATGTTGCGGTCGTAGAAGTAGTCCCGCTGAATACGCCACACTTCGCGCAGGAGCTGAGGCCACTCCTTGGCCGGATCGACACGGACGCGCACACCATCGATCGGCAGGGTCTTCTTCTCCTTACCCATCGTGTTCATGACCGCAAAGCTGCCACGACTCACGACGAGCAGCGTCTTGCGATCGGCCGACAGGTCGAAGGCACTGATGCCCGAACCGACCGTCGTCTCCTTGCGCTTGGAAAGATCAAAGCTCTTGAGCACCGGCGCGCTGCCGGCCGGGGAATCCAGGTAGAGCAACCCCTTGTCGGTACAAGCCAACTGGTTGTAACGGCCACTGCCGACCGGCACGGCGACGATGCGCTGGTCCAGCCCATCGACGTCGATCGACGGCGGCTCGCTCTTCTTCTTGGCGTTGCCGTCCTCTGTCGAGCCCTTCTTGGCGACAGCGTCGTCCGCCGCGATCTCGACTTTCGGCGCGGCCTTCTTCTTGTCAGCCTTCTCCTTCTTGGCGAAGCCCTCGTCGCTGCGCGCGCCGAACGGATGCTTGCCGTCCTTCTTCAGCACTGCAGCGTAGATACTCGAGCGCCAGTTGCGCGACGCCGACGCGCTCATGTCCAGACCGAACTGTCTGGGCCCGTTGTCGATCGACGCCACGAAGAACAGAAGCTTGCCGTCCGCCGAAAATGCAGGGCTCCCGGTATCGGCAAAACCATCCGTCAACGCGTGGCGCTTGCCCGTCGCCACCTCGAACAGCAGCAGCCGGTCGTAGGCCGTACGCGGGTTGCGTTCCCCGAAGCAGATCCACTTGCTGTCCGGCGACCAAACGCCATCGACGCGAACCACGCCCAGCGATCCCTTCGAGCGTGACACCTGCCTCACCTTGCCCGTCTCGAGTGTCACGAAGGAGCGGCCCCCAGCCTTGTCCAGGTACATGACGTGCTTGCCGTCGGGGCTCCAGACAGGATCGTAGTAAAACGACCCTTCGGCATGCAGCCGGTAGGATTTCGCGGGAGCCGAACCCTTGTGGTCGCGCACCATGAGCTGGTACTCACCGCTCGCGTCCGAGAGCCAAGCGATGCTCTCGCCGTCAGGAGACCACACAGGGCTCCGATCGTGGACGCCGGAGGAGTTGGTCAGGTTGCGGGCATGCCCGTGCTGTCTCGGGACCGTGATGATCTCGCCGCGCGCTGCAAACACGACGCGCTTGCCGTTCGGTGCCACCGACCCCGACCGGACATGGCCCTTGACCGACTGCCAGCGCGGCACCGCCGCGAGCCCATCGGAACGCACGCGGATTCTGAGTCGCGTCGTCTTGCCCGAGGCGGGCTCGTGCACGTGCAGGGCGCCACCCTGCGAAAACACGACTGCATCACGACATGACGACATGTGGCGGATGTCGAAGTGCTTGAGTTTCGTCACCTGGTTCAGGTCGCCGGTCGCCGAGTCGAAGCTCCACAAGTTCATGCGATCGTCACGATCGGAAGCGAAGTAGACCGTGTCATCGATCCAGCACGGAAAGGAATCCGACGCGTTGACATGCGGCACCTTCTGCACCTCGTGCGTGGCGACGTCGTAGATCCAGATCGGTGTCGTGCGCCCGCCGCGGTAACGCTTCCAGGTACGGAACGCGTCATTGAACGGCGTGTAGGCCAGCCTCGCCCCGCTCTTGTGCCACGCCGCGCGCGCCGCCCGCGGAATCGGCAGCGCCTTGGGCATGCCACCGCCGACACCGACCTGATACAGATGTGTGACCCTGGTGCCGGCGGCGCGGTCGCTGACGAAGAGCACGCGTTTGCCGTCCGGGTGCCAGTCGCGAACGATGTCGAAGCCCGGGTTCCAGGTGAGGCGCTTCGGAACACCTCCCTCGATCAACATCAGGTAGACATCCATGTTGCCGTCGTACTCGCCCGTGAAGGCCACGTACCGACCGCTCGGGCTGATGCGCGGCGCAAACTCAGCGCCCGAACTCGACGTCAGACGTCTTGCTTCCCCGCCCTTGCGACTCACGACCCAGAGGTCCCGGGCATACACGAAGACGATGTGTTGCTTGGAAATCGCCGGCTGCTGCAGCAGTAGAGTTCCTTCGGAGACGTCCTGAGCGAGGCTGGTTCCGGCACCGGCAACCAGCGCAGCGACGGCGAGAGCAGAGAAACGCATGAACACTCCTAGGGTTCCCCGATGTCAGGCTCACGGATCCGTTCCACCATCGCCTGCGTTTCCGGAGACGGTGGCGCGAAGAACGGTGTGAGCCCAAGCGTGACGATGAAGTTGAACAGCATACCGACCGCACCGATTCCCTGGGCTCCGATACCGAAGCACCACGGGCTCATGTCCGCGTACCTCACTCCAATGATGTAGCACGCAGTGAAGCCTATCCCGACGGTCATCCCGAGCGTCGCTGGCACGGTCGGCACCCGCTTGCTGAAGATGCCGAGCACGATGGCCGGGAAGAAACTCGCGGCCGCGAGGCCAAAGGCAAAGGCGACGACCTCGCTTACGAACCCTGGAGGGAAGATCCCGAACAATCCCGCAACGACGACGGCGACTCCGATGACGGAACGACCGACGAACAGACGCTGGCGCTCGGTCGCCGATGGGTCGAGCACGCGGTAGTACAGATCGTGTGCGACGCTCGATGAGATGACGAGCAAGAGACCCGATGCCGTCGACAGGGCAGCCGCCAACCCGCCCGCCGCCACCAGTGCGATGATCCAACTCATCAGCTCGGCCATCTCGGGCGTCGCCAGCACCATGATGTCGCGGTCAGGACCGTCACAACCAGCGGCAAGCAGCTTCGCGTAGCCGGACTCGGCGCCGCGCTCCTTCTTCAGCCACCGTTGATGCTCGAGGCGGATCGCCTCGAACTCGGTCAGCGACAAGCTACCGCGTCGATACAACTCATTACGAATCGGGTTCTCGGCTGTCGGCTTGGCGACTTTCGGATGGTACTCCACCTTGCCGTCGCCATCATCGAGCCACGCAATGAGTCCGGTCCTCTCCCAGCTGTGGTACCAGTCTGGCAGCTGTTGCTCGGTCTTGCCGTGCAGGCTGTCGATCATGAAGTAACGCGCGAACGCGCCGACCGCAGGCGCCGTCAAGTAGAGGATCGAGATGAAGAACAGCGCCCAGAAGCCGCTCCAGCGAGCTGCCTTGACGGTCTTCACCGTATAGAAGCGCACGATCACGTGCGGCAAGCCGGCAGTGCCGGCCATCAGCGCGAGCACGGCGCAGAACACATTGACGCGATCCCACTTCCCCGTGAATGACTCCGTGTAGGCCGCGAAGCCGAGGTCTTTGTGGATCGCATCAAGCTTGGCCAACAGCGGCACGCCGTCGGCCAACTCACTGCCGAGACCGACCTGCGGGATCGGGTTGCCGGTCAGTTTGATGCTAATGGCGATCGCTGGAATCAAGTACGCGGTGATCAACACCCAGTACTGCGCCACCTGTGTCCAGGTGATTCCCTTCATCCCGCCGAGCGTCGCGTAGATGAACACGATCGCCATGCCGATCACGACACCGACGTTCACATCCACCTCCAGGAAACGCGAGAACACGATGCCAACGCCCCGCATCTGACCGGCGACGTAGGTGAACGACACAAACAGTGCACAGATCACGGCGACAACACGCGCGACGTTCGACTCGTAGCGGTCACCAATGAAGTCCGGCACGGTGTAGCGACCGAACTTGCGCAGGTAGGGCGCTAGCAGCAGAGCCAGCAAGACATAGCCACCCGTCCATCCCATGAGATAGACGCCGCCTGCATACCCGAGGAAGGAGATGATCCCCGCCATGCCGATGAACGACGCCGCGCTCATCCAGTCGGCCGCAGTCGCCATGCCGTTGGCGGCAGCCGGCACTCCTTGACCGGCGACATAGAAGCCCTTCGTGTCACGTACGCGCGAGCACCAGGCAATGAACAGGTAGAGCGCGAAGCTCGCTCCCACGAAGACGAAGGTCCAGGCCTGGGTGCTCACCCTCCACCCCCGCCTGCCTCAGGTCGCCGGATCTCGTCCACCTCACGGCGGTGGCGCGCATCGAGCCGGTTGAGCGCCACTGCATAGATCAGAATCAGCACCACGAAGACGACGATGCTGCCCTGCTGGGCAAACCAGAAGCCGAGTGGGAAACCACCCAGATGGAACTGATTGAGCCAGTCCGAAAACAGCACCCCGCAACCGAGTCCGACGAAGGCCCAGACCAGGAGCAGCACGATCATGATGCGAACGTTGCTACGCCAGTAGCGCCGGTTCGCCGCGCGCAGCAGCGCCTCCTCCTGCTTCGGGTCCGACATCGCCGCGATGCTAACGCCGGGCCATGCGCCTCGCACTCGAGAACGAGTCCAGCGCCCGTTTCAGCGGCCCGGCGCACTTCCCCGCCGCGAGGAGGACAGAAGTGAGCAGCTTCACGACTAGGGAATACAGAGCGCTGCAGCCTCCGCGTTACACTTTGCACCGTGAAGCCCGCATTCCTCCTCACTCTCCTGCTGACCGCAGGCATGCCCTCTTGCGTGTCCGATACGCCACCGAGCAGCCTGTTCGATCGACCGCCGGACACCCTGCCGGTCACCGCTCCGGCCGGGCTGCCCGATGGCCCCAACCTGATCACCATCGTCACCGACGACCAGGGACGCTGGGCCATGGGCGCCTACGGCAACCGCGAGATCCGCACGCCGTCGATGGATCGAATCGCACGCGAAGGCGCGATCTTCACCAATGCCATCGTTGCAACGCCGGTCTGCTCGCCGTCGCGCGCGACATGGCTGACGGGGCGCTATCCAACCGAACTCGGTATCACGGACTGGATCTCACCAGACGAATCGCGAAGCGGCCTCGGCCTAAAGGGAAGCACCTGGCCCAAGGTGCTGCAGAGGCGCGGCTATCGCACGGCGCTGGTCGGCAAGTGGCACCTCGGCATGCAGCCTCAGTTCCACCCGACCAAGTTAGGATTCGACTGGTTCTACGGCTTCCTCGGCGGCGGCAACAGGCCCATGAACCCGACGCTCGAGGTCGACGGCAAGCAGACCAAGCTGAAGGGCCCCCTCCCGGATCTGCTCACAAACGCAGCCATCACTTGGCTGAGGCAGAACAAGGACAAGCCTTTCGCGCTGTCGCTGCACTTCCGCGCACCACACCTTCCCTACGGCCCGGTGCCCAAGACCGACAGTGCACCCTACGCGAAGCTCGCCCCGACAGTGCCGAAGCTGAGCGGGCTCAACCAGCAGCAACTCAAACGGCGGACCAGAAACTACTACGCGTCCATCACTTCGATCGACCGCAACATCGGCCGGCTGCTCGACACGCTCGACGAGCTCGAACTGTCGAACGACACGATCGTCCTGTTCACCTCCGACCACGGCTACAACGAGGGTCGACACCGGATCAACACCAAGGGCAACGGTCAATGGATGGCCGGCGGCGTGACGGGACCGAAGCGACCCAACATGTGGGAGACCTCGATCACGGTGCCGCTCGCCGTGCGCTGGCCAGGCATCGTCAAGCCGAGCATGAAGATCGTCGAACAGGTCTCGAACATCGACCTGTTCCGCACGGTGCTCGGCATGCTCGACGTGCCAACGCCGAAGGACTGCAAGGCGCGTGGCGTCGACTTCGCGCCACTCTTGCGCGGCGTGCCGATGCCCCCCCGCAAGACGCTGTTCGGCCAGTACGACCTACACAACTACGGCCTCGCGTACCTGCGCATGGCCCGCACTCGCCGCTACAAGCTCGTGCAGCACTTCCACGCCCGCGGCATGGACGAACTCTACGACCTGATCGAGGATCCCAGCGAAACCCGCAATCTCCTACGCCGGGCGCCCAAGGGCTTCGACCGTTCGATCGCCGTCGGCCTGCGCCAGGAACTGCGCACCTGGATGGAATCGATCACCGACCCACTTCTCACGGATCCTTACTGAAAACACCACGCATGCGAACCGCTCTTCTCTCTCTACTGCTGCTCGCTCCCGTTTCTCCGGCCCAGGCTGACCCGGTCGTGCCCGAGTCCTTCGTCTTCGTCGCCCGAATCGGCGGCGACGAGATCGGCCGCGAGACCGTCAAGCTGCGCGCGGATGGCTGGTCGTGCAAGGGCAGCTTCAACGTCCTCGGCATGCAGAAGGGCAAGTACACGGCCTCTATCACCTACAAGGGCAACGACCTGAACTTCGAGGTGACGAGCGACGCCAGCGGTAGCGAGGTGATGGTCATCGCCGACTACACCGACAGAAAACTCACCGTCCGCGTACCAGCACGCAAGTTCAAGAAGTCCAAGACGATCAAGGGCCCGGACCCGGCGTTCTTCCTTGAGAACCTGCTATGGGCGAACATGATCGACCTGGGTCGCATCCTCGCGGCCAAGGACGCAGCCGGCACACTGGAGGAAGGCGGCACGATCACTGCCCTCTCGGCCAACCTCGCCGATTTCGCCGTCGTGCACCTGGGCACGCACACCTCGACGCAGAAGGTCAAGGGCAAGCGGGTACGGCTTCGCGTCTCCAAGGTTCGAGTTCCGCCCGGCGTCGAGTTCGTCTTCGTCTGCACACCGGCCGGTATACCGCTGCGCATCGACGTCCCGGCGCAGAAGCTCACCGTCGAGGTCGTCGGCTTCGAAGGGGTCCGCGGATCGACACCGGAACCCACCTCGATCGTCGACAGCGGACCGTGGCGCGCTGACCTCTCCCAGCCGACGCATTCGGTCACCGTCGAACGCGGCGTCAAGATGAAGATGCGCGACGGCGTCGAGCTCGTCGCTGAGGTCTACCGCCCCGACTCGAAGCGTAAGTTCTCCGCCGTTCTGGCCCGCACGCCCTACAGGCGCGAAGGCCAGGGCGCGCTCTACGGCACCTGGCTGGCCAAGCGCGGCTACGTCTACGTCGCCCAGGACGTGCGCGGCCGCTTCGGCTCGGGCGGCGACTGGTTCCCGTTCATCCATGAGACCAAGGACGGCTCCGACACGATCGATTGGATCGCGGAACAACCCTGGAGCAACGGCAAGGTCGGCATGATCGGTGGGAGCTACGTCGGGCTCGTGCAATGGCTGGCTGCAAAGAGCGGCAACCCCAAGCTCAAGTGCATCGTGCCGCAGGTCTCCCCACCAGACCCGCAGCAGAACTTCCCCTACGAGGGCGGCGCCTTCCTGATGGGCGCCGCCTGGTGGGCACGCGTGCTCGACACCATGGAACAAGGCAAGAGCTGGCAACGCGGTCTCAACTGGGAAAAGCTCTACCGGACATTGCCGCTGGGCGACCTCGACCAGAACCTGGGCATCAAGGAGAAGACCTTCCTCGACACCTGGCTGCAGCACCCACCGCACGAAGTCGAGTTCTGGGGCCCGGCCATGTACCAGCACATGTTTGGCGAGATGGACCTGCCGGCCTTCCACATCTCGGGTTGGTACGACGGCGACATGCCCGGTGCGATCGAGAACTTCCCCGGCATGCGCCAACACGGCAAGACCGAGCATGCACGCAACAGCCAGTACCTGGTCATGGGTCCGTGGACCCACTTCTTCAACACGTCACGGACCATCGGCCACGTCGACTTTGGCGACGAGGGCACGATCGACCTCGACGCGCGCATTCTGCGCTTCTTCGACCGCTACCTGAAGGGCATGGACAACGGTATCGACAAGGAACCGCGCGTGCATACGTTCACGATGGGCACCAACAAGTGGCACGGCGCGAGCGATTGGCCCATTCCGAACACGAAATGGACCAAGCTCCACCTGGGCAGCGACGGCAACGCCCTCAAGCGTGACGGCGATGGCCGACTGGCCCTCGCGGTGACGGCCGGCACGCCATCAGACACCTTTGCCTATGACCCGACCAAGCTGATGTCGCTTGACGGCATCAACTTCACGGACACCTCGGGCGCTTACGCTACGGCGGACAAGACCGACGACCCCGACCGCGACGACGATCTCAACTACACCTCGCCGCCTCTCGCCGGACCATGCGAGATCGTCGGCCCTGTCTCACTGGTGTTGTGGGTGTCCACCGACGCAGCGGATACGGACTTCGCCTGCGCGGTGTATCGGTTGACTGCCGACGGCAAGCGCTACGCGCTGCGCGGCGGCGTGCAGCGTCTTCGCTATGCCACGAACCCACTGAAGGACACCCCCGTACCGCCCGGCACCGTGACCCGCGTCGAGATCGACTGCTGGGCAACCGGCCAGCGCCTCGACAAGGGCGACCGCATCCAGGTCGTCATCTCTTCCAGCGCCTGGCCCGGCTATGGACGCAACATGAACACGCTGGAAGACCAACTCACAGCAACGAAGCCGGTGATCGCGAACAACACGGTCTACCACGACACGCAAAGGCCCAGTCATCTGCTGCTCCCAGTGGTGCCCCGCAAGGACGCTCCGGGGTTGCGGTTCGAGAAATAACCCCAGCCTCAAAAGAGCGGTCGCACCAGTCGACATCATATGCTGGGCTGCGATGACCGAGCTCCGTCCACTACCCCTCTCCGCGCTGGTGACCCGGATGTTTCGGGAGCTGGACGAGACGGGCTCGATCTTCGACCTGCCGCGTGGAGCCTTCTTCCTCGGCGATCGTGAACGCGACTACTCGGTCCGCTTTCACCACAAGCGCGCCGCGACGGCGCTCGGCCCCGCCGCGGGACCCCAATCGCAGTTGGCGCAGAACATCGTCCTGAGCTGGCTCGGTGGCTCGCGGATCCTCGAACTCAAGACGGTCCAGATCAATGACGAGCTGAAGATCCCGCGACCGTGCATCGACATGCAGACCGTCGGCTACAACGTCGAATGGTCGCAGGAACTCCGGCTCGAGCAGTCGCTCGAGGAGTACGTCAAGGCGGCGATGCTGATCGACATGCTCATCGCCAGCGGCGCGCTCGAGCTGGCACCGGGGTTCACGGACACGGCGTGGGACATGAGCGTCGGCTACGACCTCGCCGGTATCCGCAGCGACCGCGTGCAGACCTTCATCGACGGGATGCTCGATTGCACGACCGTCGTCGATCGGCTGCGGCCGCAGGTCCCCGAGGCATACCGCCACTACCGCGACCTCGACTTCCCGGCACGCCTGTCGGACACGCTGACGCTGTCGACCTTTCACGGCTGCCCGCCCGACGAAATCGAACGCATGATCGAGTTCTTGCTCCACAAGGGCCTGCACTCGATCGTCAAGCTCAACCCTATGTTGCTCGGGCCCGACGAGACGCGTCGGCTCCTGCACGACGAGCTGGGCTACGACGATATCCGCGTACCCGACACGGCCTTCGAACGCGACACGCGCTGGGATCAGGCGTGCGGTTTCGTCGAGCGCCTTGGCACACGTGCCGCGACGCTTGGCCTCGGCTTCGGCGTCAAGTTCACGAACACGCTGATTGTCGAGAACCACCGATCGTTCTTCCCCGACGACCAGAAGGAGATGTACTTGTCGGGCCCGCCGCTGCACGTCCTGGCGATGCATCTCGTACAGCAGTTTCGCGCGACGTTCGGCGACCGCTACGCCATCTCGTTTTCGGCTGGCATCGACCGCAAGAACTTCTCGGACGCCGTCGCCCTTGGGCTGGTGCCCGTGACGGTCTGCAGCGACCTGCTCAAGCCCGGCGGCTACGCCCGGTCGCGCGCGTACTTGGTCGAGCTCCGGCGCAGGATGGACGCGGTCGGCGCGAGGAACATCTCTGAGTTCATCGACAAGAGCAGCACTGACGGCTACGTCGACGGGCTCACCAAGGATCCGCGCTACGCCAAGGCCAACAATGTCAAGCTGCCACCCAAGATCGGCAGTGCGCTCGAGCTCTTCGACTGCATCACCTGCGACAAGTGCATCCCGGTCTGTCCGAACGCCGCGAACTTCACCTTCGTGCTGCCAGCTCTCGAGGCGCCGATCGTCAAGGTCTGGCGTGAACACGACCGCTGGACCACGCGGCAGGAAGGCACGCTTCGCGTGGAAGAGAAGCACCAGATCGGCAACTTCGCTGACTTCTGCAACGACTGCGGAAACTGCGACGTGTTCTGCCCGGAGGACGGTGGCCCTTACATCGTGAAGCCGCGCTTCTTTGGCTCGCTCGCCGACTGGACGACCTTCAGTGCGCTCGATGGCTTCGTGCTAGAAGGCGACACGCTCTATGGCCGCTGCAACAGCGCCGACTACACGCTGCAGCCAGGTGCGCCCCGCTCCCGCTTCACCGGCCCTGGCTTCGACCTGCAAGTCGACCAAACCGATCCGCTAGACGACATCCAAGGGCAGGCCTCCGGCGAAATAGACTTCACCTGGTTCCACGTGATGCGTTGGATCCGCGACGCGGTCTACTGCGACGGTGCCCTGCACTACCCGGCGTTGGCCACCAACTACCCGTAGATCTCCGGCCGCACATCCCGCGCCAGATCCCAACCGGAATCATCCGGCCCCTCGAGCCGTGAGAGGTCGAGGTCCGCCACGACCAGGTCTGGATGGACGTCCAACCCGGCAAGCCTGCCGTCCGGCCCGACGAAGTGACTATCGCCGAAGAACTCGATGTTCCACGGTGGTTCGGCGCCACGGCGGTTCGAGCCGCCGATGAACACGTTGTGGCGCGCGGCATCGACGGCGAACTCGAGCGACCACATGCGCTTCGATTTCGTGCCGAAGGTGACGGCAGGCGAGAACACGATCTGCGCACCGCCCTGGGCCAGGCTCCCCACGACGCCTTCGAAGTGGCGGTCGTAACAGATCGCGACGCCGATCCGCGCGTGCACCGTCGCAAACACCGGGAAGTAGCCGTCGGGTCCACCATCGCTGGGCCCGTAGTAGAAGGTCTCGTGGAACGACGCGCGCTCATTGCCCCCCTCGGGGATGTGGGTCTTGCGGTAACAGCCCAGCACTCCGCCTCCGGCGTCAATGACCACGGCGGTGTTGAAGCGCTTGCCCGAAGCAGCGTCGACCTCGTAGATCGGCGCGACCAGGACCATGCCATGCTCACGCGCCGCCTCACACATGGCACGCACGGTCGGGCCGTCCCGTCCGTCCTCGGCGAGGCCGAACCACAGCGGATCCTCCGTCAACGCGAAGTAAGGCCCCGGAAACAACTCGCCCATGCCGAGCACGCGCACACCCGCAGCGGAGGCTGCCTCGATGAGGGCCAGATGATGTGCCACGTTGGCGTCGCGGACCTCATCGAGCCGGCCCGCCAGCGCGGCGAGGCCGTCGATGCTGTCGGGCATGTCCCTGAAAACGCTACGCGTCTCCGTCATCGCCACGCGCACGACCGTCATCTCTCGACTCCCGTGAACAGTACGGCGACGTGCTCGTCGCGGCCCAACTCGCCGCGCGCCGCGAGCTCCATCGCCCCGGCGAGTCCCGCCGCACCCGTCGCGCTGACATCGATCCCTGTAGCGGCGCGGCCACGGTCGCGCGCGTGTGTCAGGGTCTCCTCCGTCGCGGCGACTGGAAAGCCATCGCTCTCGCGCATGCCACGCACGACCGGCAGCCAGTCGTAGGTCTCGTCGTCGAGGATGCCACTGGCGACGCTCTGCGGCACAACAGCGGTCGGCCGCATGAAGTCCCCGGGCGCGTCGGCGAGCTGGTCCATGAAATGCCCCTCGCCACGCTGCCAAGCCTCGATCAGCGGCTGGTGCTGCGCTGCCTGCACCGCGTGCAACCGTGGCCACCGATCGATGGCGCCAAGCTCCTGCGCCAAGCGCAATCCGTTCACCGTCGCGCTCATGAGCGCGCCGCCGCCGACCTGGACCAAGATACGCGTGATCGGGGCAGCCCCGGCGACATGCAGTTGCGCGACGAGCTCCCAGGCAAGCGTGCGACCGCCGTCGATCGTCCAGGGGTTGACGCTGCCCTGACAACAAAAGGGATAGACACCCTCCCGCACCCGCTCGCGGAAACGCCGGTAGCACGGATCGCCAGGCGGGTCGCCTTCACTGCGAACACACTCGACGATGTCGGCGCCGAGCCCGCGCAAGCGTTTCCGGACCTGGGCGGGCATTTGCGGTGGCACGAAGACCTCCAACCCATGACCGCTTGCCTTGGCGACGATCGCGGCCGCCAGCGCCGCGTTGCCACAACTCGCGATCGCAAAAGGCGCCTCGGCCGGCGCACGCAGCGCGAGGCCGAACAGGTGGCGGATCTTGTGCGATCCCCCCGGGTTGCCAGTCTCGTCCTTGATCCACAACCGCGCGACGCCCAGCTCCGTGGCGAGCTCGGGCGACTCGACCAACGGTGTCTCACGAAGCCCCTTGCCATCGACGATCGCGACGGCTGCGTCGAGTCCACGCACATCGATGCGCCACTGGGCGTGATCCATCAGCTCCCGGAAGCGAACAAAGGGGTGCGCATCGCCGTTGAACGGAAACGCCGAGGGACCGGTCATGCGCCGGTCGCATCGTTGAAGGCGGCGATCATCCCATCCCAGATCGCCAAGAGCTCGCGCAACCCCTGCCAGTAGCCCTGCTCACGCCGTGCCTCGAAGTCGTCGAGCGACACTCCTTGCTGCTCGACCCAGGTGAAGTAGCCCAGGTTGAAGATGCGGTGGCGATCCTGCTCACTCATCACCAGCACGTGATCGCCACCCGCCTCACCGATGTACTGCTGCCACACGCGGGCGGCCTCGTCCGCGCCGAAGCCATCGGCAAAGCGCTCTTCTCGGGCCTTCTCGGCCTCGCTGCGGTACATCTCGGCGCCATCGGTCGCAACCGTGACCACGGCCTGCTCAGCGCCGAGGCCAAGGGTCTTGGCGACTTTGATCGACGCAAGCACGTTGCAGATGCTCGACAGGCCGAAGTCCCCGAGCGCCTCGACGAGATCAGGGTCCATGCCACGCTCGTCGACCAGCCAACGTCGACCCGCGCCGTCGTTCCAGAGCACGTTGAGGGCATCACAGCCCCTGTCCGAGACACCGACGACAACGTCGGTGTTCATGACGTTGTGAATCAGCGGCACGTGCTTGTCACCGATCCCCTGGATGTTGTGTTCTCCGAATCCGTTGTAGAGGAGCGTCGGGCACTCGAGCGCTTCGACCGCCGTCACGCGGCAACCCGTGCGTTCCTTCAGGTGATCACCGGCCGCGATCGTGCCCGCCGAGCCAGTCGCCGACACGAACGCCGCCAGCTGCAGCGGCGAGTTCCCGCGCACGGCCTCGAACACACGCTCGAGCGCCTGCCCCGTGCACGACCAGTGCGCCAGGTGGTTGCCAAACTCGCAGAACTGGTTGAAGACGACGTTCGTCGGGTCGCGCGCCAACTCTGCGCACTTGTCGTAGATCTCCTTGACGTTGCTTTCCGAGCCCGGCGTTCTAATCACGTCTTCGGGATGCCTCACCCACGAAGCAAGCCAGTCAAACCGCTCGGCGCTCATCCCTGCAGGCAGTACCGCCACACCGCGGCAGCCGAGGATGCGTGAGATGGCGACCCCGCCGCGACAGTAGTTGCCGGTCGATGGCCAGATGGCCTTGTGCCGGGTCGGATCGAACTGCCCGGTCACGAGGCGCGGCACGAGGCAGGCGTAGGCCGCGAGCACCTTGTGTGCGCGGATCAGCGGGAAGCGATTACCGAGCGCAACGATGATCGGCGCCACCACACCGGTCAACGCTTCTGGCAGGACCACGTGGTCGGGAACCGCAACGAGTGACCGCCGATCAGCGCCGTTGTACCAGTGCACGCGCGCAAGGTTGCCCACGTCGACCGCGTCGGGGTCGGCATCCGGCGCCTCTGTCGCAGGCGCCGCCAGCTCGGCGAAGGTCGGCAGCCGAATGGCGGCTTGCCTGAAGCGCGCCAGGGTGCGGTCGTAGGCCGCACGATCGACGATCTCACGCTCGAGTCCCAGACGCGTCATCTCAGAGCGACTCCATGCGCTGCCACAACCGGCGCGCCTCACCTTCGGCTCGTGACCTCGCCTCAGAGATGACCTCGCCGTTGGCGTGACCGGCGCGCCGATTGTCGCCCAAGCGCTCCTCGGCCATCGAGCTACCGGTGCTCAACCTCGGCATGACCTCCATCATGTCGTCACCGTGGTCACGGGCGCTGGCCAACAACGCTTCACGCTCGGCGCGCATATCGGACGGGAACCCGTCAGTGCCGATCGCGACGCGATCGCTCTGGGCCAGCGCCTTGGGATACCCCACGCCGTTGGCCGTGTTCGACCGCGGGTTCTGCACGAGCCACAACCCCATGACGCGACACTCCTGCACCTCAGCCTCGGTCAGGTGAACGCCGTGCGCGAGGATCGAGCCTCGAGGTAAGCCATCGAGCATCATGAAGCGGTCGATCACGCCCTCGTAGCCGCGTTCTCTTGCGTCTGCAACGTCGCACTCTCCCTCGGCAACATGGACGTGCACCACCGTGGCGAGCTCCCGCGCCAACTCGCCGGCTTCGCGGATCGTCTCGTCCGAGACCGTGAAGCCCGCGTGCAGCCCGACCGCGCCCTTGACGAGCTTGCGATCGTTGCTCTCGATGAACCGCCGGCATTCGGCGAGGCCACGTTTTGCTTCCTCGCGGCCGCCGTTGCGCTCCGTTGCGCCATAGCAGAGCAGTGCCGGCATCCGTTGCGCCTGGCAAATGTCGGCCAAGAGGTCGAGAGAGCCCTCGATGAAGTTCGGTGACTCGTGATGATCGATCAGGACTGTCGTGCCGTAGAGCAACGCTTCGGCAACGTAGAGCTCGGCGGCGGCGCGCAGCGACTGCTCGTCGAGCGCACGGTCGAGGCGCCACCATACCTGCTCCAGGATCTCGACGAAGCTCGCGCCTTCCGCAGCCCCCGGCATGTCGAACGGCGCGAGCCCGCTGTAGAGGTGGGTGTGCGCATTGACGTCACCACGGCTCAACGCAGCGCCCCTTCCGGCATCGACTTGGCGCGGATGCGCCCGACGCTCATGGCGCGGGCAGCGGGTGAGTCCTTCATTGGCAACCGATAGCGACGCTCGCCGTCGAAGGCCGCCAGCGCGCCGGCGACGGCAGCTGCCGTCGGCACCAGGCCGATCTCGCCGACGCCCTTGGCACCAAACGGCCCCTCGGGCTCGTGTTCCTCGATCAGCATCACCTCGACGCGCGGCATGTCGCGCGAACGCAGGACGCCAAGCTCGCGCAAGTGGAACGTGACCGGCCAGCCGTTCTGACACGGCAAGTCTTCGGTCAAGGCGTAGCCGAGTCCCATGTGCACCGAGCCTTCGATTTGCCCCTCGCACAGTGCCGGGTTGACTGCGCGGCCCACGTCGTGCGCCGCCAGGAAGCGATCGACGCGACCGTCACCGTCGAGGATGCACACCTGGGTCGCAAACCCAAAAGCCGTGTGCGTCTTGATCTTGGAGGTGTCGGCGCCGGGAGCATTGGTGTCGTCGATGACGACGTCGGCAGCGTAGGTGCGACCCACGAGATCGCTCAACTCTTCGCCGCCGTCCAGGTCGGCGCGCAGTTTCTCGGCAGCACTCTTCACCGCACGACCGCCGAACAGGGTCGCCCGTGAACCGGTGGTCTGGCCACAGCCGAGCGCGAAGGTCGCATCCACCTTTGGGCGGAACAACGCCGGATCCAGTCGGGTCACCTCGACAGCGATTTGCACCAGCACGGTCAACAGCCCCTGCCCCATCTCGGTGTAGCCGTTGTAGAGCGAGATCGTGCCGTCGCTTTCGACGACGAGGCGCGCCTTGCCCCACTCGACGGCGCCGTTGCCGATGCCCGAGTTCTTGAGGCCACAGCCGATGCCAACTGCAAGCCCGGCGCTGCGCGCCTCGTAGTAGGCCTCCTTGACGGCGAGCAGGGTCTTCTTCAGCCCCACCGACTTCTCGAAGACCTGGCCGGTAGAGAACTGATCGCCGACCGCGACGGCATTGCGCCAGCGGATCTCCCAGCCGTCGATGCCGACCTTCTCGGCCAGAAGATCAAGCGCGCCGTCGATGCCGAAGTGCGCCTGGTTGGCACCGAAGCCACGCATGGCCCCGCACGGCGGGTTGTTGGTCATGGCCGCGATGGACTCGACGTCGACGTGCTTCACCTTGTAGGGGCCACACGAGTGACCGGCCGCGCGCTCGAGAACCTTGGCGCCGACGGAAGCGTAGGCACCGGTGTCCCCTAGCATCCGCGCCCAGACTGCCGTCAGCCGGCCTTCCGCGTCACAGCCGACCTTGTAGTGCATCCTGATCGGGTGCCGTTTCGGGTGCACGCGGATCGACTCCTCACGCGTCAGCGTCACGCGTACAGGACGCCCGGTCATTCGCGCCAGGAGCGCCGCGTGCGCTTGCACCCCCAGGTCTTCCTTGCCCCCGAAGGCGCCACCGTTCGGAACGAGCTCGACGAACACATCGTCTTCGGCCAGACCGAGGAAGCTCGCCACCTGACGCCGATCATCGAACACACCCTGGCCAGGCGTGTAGAGGTGCAGCTTGGTGTCGTCGCGGGGAACGCAGAAGGCGCTCTCGGGCTCCAGATAGAGGTGCTCGATCCGCTGCGTCTCCCAGGTTCCCTCGACGACATGGTCGCTGCTAGCGAGCGCCGCCTCGGCATCGCCGCGCTGCACGACCGTGTGCGACAGCTTGTTGGGGCGTCTCGGATTGACACGCGGCGCGTCATCGCGCAGCGCGGCGTCAGGGTCGAGGACGGGCTCGAGCACTTCGTATTCGACCTGCACGAGGGCTGCCGCCTGCCGCGCCGTGTGCTCGTCCTCGGCCGCAACGACCGCCACGAAGTCACCGACACACCGCACCTCTTCACCCTCGGCCACCAGGCCCGGCCAGTCGTCGCCGATCAGGCCGTACCAGCGGTTGCCCTCGACGTCCTCTGCAGTCGCCACGGCCACGACACCTGCCAACGCGAGCGCCGCCGATGTATCGACCCGCACCAGCTTGGCCCGCGCGTGCTCGGACAGCACGACCGCACCAAACAGCATGTCGTCGCGCGTCATGTCACCGACGTAGGGCCGGCAGCCCAGAGTCAGCTCTCTTCCCTCATAGCGTGCAAGGCTGTCCCCCACGCGACCGTCGCTACACGGCAGCACTTCGGCCTCGCCACGCCGGGCTGCGGCCAGGAGTTCGATCGCGTCGACGATCTTGGTGTAGCCGGTGCAGCGACACAGGTGCACGTCGAGAGCCTTGTGGATCGCGCGTCGCGACGGACTCGGGTCGGCGTCGAGCAGGTGCTTGGCGCGCAGGGCGATTCCTGGAATACAGAATCCGCACTGCAGTCCTGCCGCCGCGACGAATGCGCGGGCCGTCAGGTCCCGCTCCGCCTCTGGCACGCCCTCCAGCGTCAGGACGTCCTTGCCCGCGACCTTCGCCGTCGGCACCGCGCAGGTCGTCAGCGGCCGCCCATCGACCAGGGCCAGGCAGCAGCCGCATTGCGCCTGCGGCTGGCACCCGTCCTTCGTCGACACAATGCCACACCGATTGCGGAGGGTATCGAGCAGGCTCTCACCAGCGCTTGGCGCGACCTGGACGTCGCTCCCATTGAGCGTGAAGTGGATCACGGCCAGATTGTAGCCACGCTGCGGTCAGGGACTACGATCGCACGTCATGAAGGTGGAGTCCTTCCCTCCCTCGGTCAGCTCTCGTTGCCGCGCGCTCGTGCTCGGCTCGGCGCCGAGCGTGCGCTCGCTCGAGCGCGGCCAGTACTACGGTCACCCACAGAATCTGTTCTGGCCATTCATTCAGGAGCTGTTCGGCGTACCGGCGAGCGCGCCCTATCAGCGGCGGCTCGCTGCCCTGCGCGGGCACGGCATCGCGGTGTGGGATGTCGCGCATCGGTGCCAGCGTGAACTCAGCGCCGATGCCACCATCAACGCGGTCGAAGCGAACGACTTCGCGGGCCTGTTTGCCGACTACCCACGCATCAAGTCGGTCTTCTTCAATGGCAGCAAGGCACACACCCTGTTCGACAAGCTGGTGCTGCCCGAGTTCGACGCAGCTGGCCTGCATTTCACACGCCTGCCGTCGACCAGCCCCGCCAACGCGAGCATCCCGCGCACCGAGCGCCTGCTGCGCTGGCGTTCGTTGACGCTTGGTGTCTGATACCGGATGACGACGCGTTGTCGTTCGGTGTCAGATACCCAACGACAACGAAGCCGTCATCTTGTCAGCTCGAGCGAAATCTCCGCGAAGCCAGCACAGTCTTTCAGCTGCTGGCCCTTGCCTGGCAGGCGTTCGACGATGCACAGCCGCAGCTGCTGCACGCGCATCGTCCGCGGCAGGTCGACGACGGTGGGCGCAAGCGGGTGCTTGGCCATCGTCACGAACAGGGGATTGGTGCTCCTCTTGTTGATCCACACTTCGAGGGCAACGATCCGGCCCGTTCGGTCGCGCTGCACCTCGCGGCACTCGAACGGCGACAGCACGATGCGGTTCGTCTTGATCGGCAGCCTCAGCGTCAGGCGGAGCCACGGTGTCTCGTCGTCCTTGCGGCACAGCCAACCGGTCGTCTGCAGTCCGTCCACACTGCGTCGCGGATTCTGCCCCTTGCGGAACGAGCTGCCCTGCACCTTCGCCACATTCCCAACCAGGCGGTTGCGCCGGCGCGCCGTCGCCGCCGGCATCATCCATGGATACATCGCCCGCCCGACCTCGATCGTGAACCCCTTGCCCTCGATGGTTCCCGTGCTCTCGGTCGTCGAGGTGGGCGCCTCCGGGTCGACGATGCACGCCCGCGCCGAGACCTTGTAGCGGCCCGGCAGCTTGAACTCGTGCAGGTACGCGAACTGCTGACCACGCCATGGCGTCGCCGGGTTCCCAACAACCCGCTTGGCGACCTTGCCGTCGATCAGATACTCCACCGCAGCGATGCGCAGACCGTCAACCGGTCCTTCCTCGTCGATCCAGTCCTTGATCGCGTTGTCCGAGAACCCGGTGATCCACATCCCGACGTCGGGATCGCCAGCGGCCCGGAAGCGCAGATCGGAGACAGCGTCGTTCCAGATCGGCGCTTTCGAGCCCGTGCCGACACCGGTCAGGGGCGCCGTCGCCCGCTTGAGAAACAACAGCGCAAAGCAGGTATCCGCCTCGGCGTTGTTGTGCGCCCACTCGCCCCCCCCCTTCTGCTGCGCGATCAGGAACTCAGCGCCCTCGTAGTACCAATGGTGACCACCAAAGTAATTGGTGCGGAGCAGGCCACCAACCCGCTCGAGTCCGTAGAGGTAGTAGTAGATCCAGCTCTTCTTCGCGCCCGGGTTCTTGTCGACGGCGAAGTTGTGACCCAGCCAGTTGAGAGCGAGCATCAGACTCTCGTCGAGATCAGCCGCGCGCTGCTTGCTGAGCCGGTCACCGAGCCCCTCGCGGCAGATCGCCAGGATGGTCAGGCCAGCGCAGGTCATCGAACCGGTCGCCTTGCCGCCGCCACGGTAATAGCTGAACCCGGCGATGGGCAGCTTGCTGGCCTTGCCGTTCTTCATCGCCGGACCATCGACCATTCGACGCTTCCGCTGATACTCAAAGGTCGCCGTGATCAGCCGCCGCCAGACCCGGTCGGAAACCGCGATCCCGGCACGGTGCGCAACCAGTAGACCTAGTGCGGCATACTGCGTGTTCGAGAGGTCGGGGCGACCAATCTTCGCATTCCATGCCGTCTTCTTCCATT
The DNA here is from genome assembly GCA_002685965.1 of Planctomycetota bacterium. Classification (GTDB taxonomy): domain Bacteria; phylum Planctomycetota; class UBA1135; order UBA1135. The sequence continues at coordinate 27,050 of NYZE01000085.1, forward strand.
GGAAGGGGTAACCCCAGGAGCCGCCCTGCCAGTCGAGCAGGTCCTTCGCCAGCATCTGCATCTGCGGCTTCCGGACCGCATCATGCGCCGCATACAACGCCAGCAGCAGACACGCTACGGTGTAGGTCTCGCGCGGCCGGATGCTCTCCAGATAGGCGAGCGGTCGGCGCACACTCGGATGATCCGGCGGCAGACCGCACTTGATCAGGGTGTAGGTCGACAGCGCAGTCTGACCCCCGAGGTACTGGTTCTGCGCGTGGTGCCACGATCCATCGCGCGCCTGCCTGTTGCGCAGCCACCGGACACCCTTGTCGATGGCAGCGTTGATCTTCGCCTGGATCTTGACCACATCGGCTGCCGTGTAGCGCGGCGCAGTGACCGGCTTGGGCTTCGCCGGAACCGGCACCTGAGCCACGGTAGATGCAAGCGTCAGGAACACTGTCGCCGCCAGGAAGCAAAACCCGGTCCTCACCGCCGCAGGATAACCACGCACGCTGACGGCATCTGCGTCGACGAACGATAAACAAGTCACCGGCCACGATCCCCTCGAGCCCCCCCACCAACACCCGTGCCGGTCCCACTGGACCATGACCTGCCTGGCCTGCTCGAGTCCGGTCTCGGTCGAGCCAGCGGACGCGCACGGTCTTGTGGCAGGTGAGCGGGTATCGTTGCTCAGCGATCACGTGAACCTGCTGCCCATGTCGCGACGCCCAAGTCCCCTGGCAGGCGGCTCGACTTCCCCTCACCTTTCTGAAATTCTCACCCGGTGTCCGCGTAATCGGCGTCCCCAAGGGTCCAAGGTACCTCATGTCACGTAGCCAACTCGGCCTGGTTGTCATCCTCATCGTCGCTGCCGTGGCAGCCTTCTTGTCGCTCAACGGTGATCCCGCCGCGACCGGCGACCCGTCGACTGGCACCCATCCCTCGCGCACCGAGGGCGGGATCGATGACTCCGAACCCGTCATCGACCCCACTGGCAGAGTCGGCACGTCACCCGCTGAGCAGGGCGCCAAGCGCGTCGAGGCCAAAGCCCAGACCCCGCGCGAGGAAGAGGCCGCCGTGCTGACCGGCCTGGTCACCGACAGCCGTGGACCGATCGCCAACGCAAAGATCAGCTGGTACAACGGGACCAAGCTCGAGCAGCGCATCGGCGGCCTGGGAGAACTGGCGGACGTCGACTTCAGCCAGATCATGGAACAGCTGAAGAGCAGCGCCAAGCGCGACGCCATTGAAGCGCGCACCGGCGACGACGGACGCTTCCGACTACTCCTTCCGAAGAGCCAACTGCCGCTGCGAAAGCCCATCAAGCTCGAGATCAGCGCCAAGGGCTACTTGAGCACCTCGCCAAAAGTGACGCCGCGACCCGGCGACAAGACCGACATCGGCACCGTGACGCTCGAGCGCGGCATCGTGCTCAGTGGAGTCGTGCAGAATGCGAACGGCCTACCGATCAAGGGCGCGCACCTCTCGCAAGTCAGCGCCGACATACCCTTCGCCTTCGGGGCACTGTTCGACCTGGGCAACCTCGGCAAACGCGAGGCGACCGATGCCGATGGACGCTTCGAGTTGACCCTGCGCAAGCCCGGCGAGATTCGCCTGCGCGCCAAACACGCCGACTACGCGTACGCAGAATGGAACGGCAAGGCAAAGCGAGGTGACACCATCGATCACATCGTGATCCGTTTCGCCCCACCGGCCCGCATCAGCGGCAGGGTCACCGGCTTGCCCGACGGAACCGAAGTGTCGGTCGCCGCCCAACGTGTACGCGAGAAGAAGGACGATACACCACTCGCCGGGATGTTCGAGTCCGTCATGGCGCAAGCAGTCCCGGTGCTGGGAGGCGGCGGCGAACGCAAGTCCAAGGTCGATGCTCAAGGAGTCTTCCAACTCAAGGGGCTGGCACAAGACAAGCGCTACAAGGTCTGGGCGCAGACGAAACGCGGCAAGTACCGCACGGTGCGTTGTTCGGAGATCGCAACGGTGTCGGCCGGAGAAAGAGGCCTGCGCATCGTCTATGCGCCCGGGGTCCGCGTGACCCTCCGGGTTGTCGACCAGGCCTCCGGCGAGCCGCTGACCAGTTACACCGTCCGCGCGGGGCTGACCAAGAAGATCGAGTTTGGACCGTTCTCGACTCCGACCACCAACCCCATCAAACAGCAGGTGAAGCCCGACAAGGACGGCCGCGTCGAGCTGCTCGACCTGCGCCCCACCGGCGATCACGGCAAGCTGACGATCGAGCTCAAGGCGACTGGTTACCGCAAGCTCACCAAGAGAGACCTGCGCGTGCCGGCCAAGGGATCGATCGACCTGGGCGTGTTCCGGCTCGAGCCGGCGAAGATCGTGCGCGTGCACGTGAGCGACCGCGCCCCCGGCGAGCCGATCGCCAAGGCCCGCGTCAAGCTCGTGTCAGGCAAGTCGCCGCGACTTGCCCGAAACGTCACGCCGCCCGCTGCCGGCTTGTCGTCGCTCTTCAGCGGCGAACGCTCAAGTGCCAGAACCGACAAGGACGGTTGGTGCGAACTGACGGCCCTGCGCGTCTCGCCGTACCGCATCGAGGTGCGGAGCCCCAAGCACGCCAGGCACCACAGCGATGCCCTGCAGCTCGCCCCAGGCGGCAAGAACGAGCACCGCTTCACCCTGTCGAAGGGCGCTACGATCGAGGTTGCGGTCGTCGACCCGCGCTCCAAAGCAATCGCCGACACCCGGGTCTCGCACAAGCGCGAAGATGGCAGCACCGACTCCGAGACCACCGACGCATCTGGAGTCGCGCACTTCAACCACCTCGTGCCCGGTGAACACCGCTTCCGTCTCGACAAGCCCTCGGACGAGGATTTCCTCAACATCAGCATCGACTTCGCGTCGAGTTCGTCGAAGAAGGACAAGCCCGAGGCGCCGTGGACAACGGTGACCGTTGCCGACCTCGCTACCGCGACCTTGACTCTGACACAACCGCTGCGCGGCGCTCTGCACGGCACGATCACCGTCAACGCCGCACCGTTGGCTGGCGCACGCGTGGCGCTCAGGCCTCGCGATGAGCCTGTCTCGGGTTCCGGTCAGGCCGAGTCCATCCTGCTCGGCAGCCTCGGCAGCCTCGGCGACTTCGCCGGGCTCGGCGGCAAGAAGGGGAAGACCGACCCCAGAGGTCGCTACCGCATCGACAACTGGCCGACCGGTGAGTACCGCCTGCGCATCTCGCACAAGGACCTCTCAACCCCGGCGACCGCCATGGTCGTCGTCACCGAGGGCGAGTCCAGACATGACGTCGCGCTGCTCACGGCGAGCATCACCGGACGCGTCACCGACGCCGAGGGCGAGCCGATCGCACGCGCGCGGATCCAGGTCCTGGCAGCGGGCAAAGGCGCCGACAATCGCACCGCCCTCGCCCTTACCGCGATGAGCGAGATGGGCGAGATGTTCGGCTTGAAGCAGCAGGGGATCAAGACTCGCGCCAACGGCACCTACCGGGTCGACGGCATATCGGCTGGCCGAACGCTGGTGCTGCGCGCCACGTCGTCCTCGCACGTCCCCGCCAACAGCGCTGAGATCCGCCTCGTCGAGGGACAGACCAAGAGCGGCGTCGACTTCAAGCTCGAGGAAGGGGGAGCCATCCGCATCTCGGTCGCCGAGCCGGTCCAAATGGCCGCGGTCCAGGCAACGCTCAAGGGCGACACCAAGAACGTTCCGCGCTTCGCCATGCTGAAGAAGGGACGCGCCGTCCTGAAGGGGCTCGAGCCTGGCGTGTGGCTGCTTGAACTGAGGTCGCAGAGGGACAAGGGTATGGGAACCAAGACAGTCACGGTCGAAGCAGGCAAGACCCAGCGCGTCGACTGGTAGGCTTCCCGCCTGCGTGAGCGATCTCTCCCGACACTGGCACCTCGAGCTCTACGCTTGGTGGTCCTTCTACAACGATGAGTACGCGGCTGAACGCCTGCGGCGGCCAGCGATCCGCATCGACGCGAGCACCTCGCACCACGGCTCGTGGAACGCGGCTCGGCGCGAGATCACGATCAGCCAAGCGCACATCCTCGCGCACCCATGGCACGAGGTCATGGCCACGTTGCGCCATGAGATGGCCCACCAGTACGCCGACGAGATCCTTGGCGCAGTCAACGAGACGCCGCACGGGCCGCTGTTTCGCCAAGCGTCCAATCTGTTACGAGTGACACCGAAGAAGTCGGATACGCCTGACGCTAGCGACGCACGCACCCGTGCCCTCGACAAGGTCACCAAGCTGCTCGCTCTGTCCGCGAGCCCCAACGAAAGCGAGGCAGCGGCGGCCATGCGCAAGGCGCACGAGCTCCTGGCCAAGCACAACATCCGCATGGTCGAGGCCGACGCGGAACGGCGCTTCACGTTTCGCACGCTCGGCACGGTCAAGAAGCGACACCAGGCCTGGGAGTACACGCTCGCCTCGCTACTGAATGAGTTCTTCTTCGTCGAGACGATCTGGGCGCGCGGCTTCGATGCGAAGAACGCGACACGGGGCACCAACCTCGAGGTCTACGGCACGGTCGAAAACCTCGACATGGCGGAATACGTGTGGCGCTTCCTTGTGGGCCTCCTGCCAAATCTGTGGACCGACTACCGCACCAGCAACGGCCTGCGGAGCAACGCTGAGCGCATGCGTTTCTTCGACGGCGTACTGCGCGGCTTCGCCGACAAGCTCGGCGACGAACGACGCCGTCTGCACGAAGAGCGCGCCTTGGTCTGGACCGGCGACCCGGCACTCGAGTCCTGGTTCCGCCACCACAACCCGCGCGTGCACATGGTCGCCACTGGCGGCGGTCGCGCCTCAGCGGCCTACCACGATGGCATGGCGGCCGGTCGCGACGTCACCATTCACAGACCGGTGGCGCGACAGGGCGCCTCGCAAAAGCTCTTGCCGGGGAGCTGACCGTGGTCCGACTACCGGGCGCCTTCGACTTCCAGACCCTGCGCCGCAACTGGGAAGCCTTGGCGCGCGAGGATCCGTTCTGGGCCGTGCTCACGGACCCGGACAAACGCGGCGGCAAGTGGCACCCCGGCGACTTCCTCGCATCGGGTCGCGCCGACGTGGAGCTGTCGCTGGCCTGGGTGCGCGGCCACGCCCCGGCCATGCGCACACGACGCGCCCTCGACTTCGGCTGTGGCGCCGGCCGCTTGACGCTGGCCCTCGCCGAGCACTTCGACGAGGTCGTCGGCGTCGACATCGCGCCGTCGATGCTCGCGGCGGCGCGTGAACTCGACACGACCGACGGACGCTGCACCTGGCTGCTGGCCGAACAACCCGAGCTGCCCGGACTCGCGGACCGGAGCTTCGACCTGGTGTACTCGAGCATCGTGTTGCAGCACATGCCACCGCCCATTTTGAAGCGCTGCCTGGCAGAACTGGGCCGCCTCACCGGTGACGTGCTGGCTGTGCAGGTGCCACACGCGCCCCGGATAGGGCTCCGCGCCAGCCGATCGTACCTGTTACGCGCGATCGGCAGCCTACGTGCCAGGGCCCGTCACCGCTTGGCGCGATTGCGTGCTGGCAGGCGCCCAGCCATGGAAATGCACGCAGTGCCCCGAGCCGACGTCACAGCGGTACTGCGTGGCGCGGGCCTTGACCTACTCGCCGTCGACGAAGACGACAAGGCCGGGCCGAGCTGGGTCAGCCTGCGCTACTGCGCGACTCGAACCAGAGTCGAGAGCTAGAGACCGAGTGTCGACAGGGTGATCGTCTTGTCGGACACTACGGACTTCGAACCCATCCCGTCGCGTTTGAGGTAACTCATGCACTTTGCGTCGATCTGGTCCATCGCGTTGAACCCCTTCGTTGTCGCGATCGTCCTCTACCTCCTCGCGCTGGTCGGTGTGGGCTTCTACAAGGCGAGGAGCGTCAAGAACAGCGACGATTTCATGGTCGCGGGTCGCTCGCTGCCGTGCTTCGTGCTCGTCGGCACACTCTTGGCGACGTGGATCGGCAGCGGTTCGCTGTTCAGTGGAGCCGGCTTGGGCTACCGCAACGGGCTGGCGGGGTTGTGGTCGAGCGGCGGCGCCTGGATCGGCATCGTGCTGGTGTTCTTCATCGCCAAGCGCATCCGCAGCCTCGGCAAGGTCACCGTGCCAGACGTTTTCGAGATGCGCTACGGCAAGCTGGCAGCGACGCTGGCGACCATCACGACCGTCATCGCCTACCTGACGATTGTCTCCTACCAGTTCAAGGGTGGCGGCAAGGTGCTGACGATCATCACCGAGGGCGCGATTAGCATCGAGGCTGGGATCGTGATCACGGCGCTCTTCGCCATCCTCTACACCTTGCTCGCCGGCATGCTCTCGGTCGTCTACACCGACGTGGTCAACGGCATCCTCATGTCGATCGGCTGCCTGGCCACACTCGGCTACATGCTCGTCCATGTCGGTGGGCTCGATGCGGTCATCTCGTCGGCCGAGGCGGCGGGCAAGTGGAGCCTCTTCGGACACTGGGCAGCCGAGAGCAAGAGCGGTGCCTCGGGACCGATCATCGCCATCAGCTTCTGTGTACCGACGATGCTGCTCTTGCTCGGTGACGCGAACATGTACCAGCGCATCTTCAGCGCGCGGAACCCCAGCACGGCCCGCAAGGCGGTCTTATTCTGGGTGATCGGGGTCGTGATCCTCGAGTCGTCGATCTCCCTGTTGGGCCTCACCGGGAGCGTGGCCGCGGAGCAGAACCTCATCCCCAACCTCGCCGCGAACGGAGCCAGCGGAACCGAGAACGTCATCCCGACCCTGGCGCTCAAGGGCGTGCCAACGGCGCTCGGGATGCTCCTCGTCGCCACGATGATGGCAGTCATCGTCTCGACGGCTGACTCCTTCCTCCTGATCCCCGCCACGAACCTGACGCGCGATGTCTACCAGCGCTGGATCTCACCGCACGCGAGCCAGAAGCGCGTCATCCTGATCAGCCGCTTGCTGGTCCTCGGCCTCGGCTTCGTAGCCTTCCTCCTCGTCAACCAGTTCCCGACCGTGCTCGCAGCGGCCTACACCGCCTACCTGATCTACGGCGCCTCGATCACGCCGGCACTGCTCGCCGCCTTCCTGTGGAAGCGCGCAACGCGAACGGGGGCAGTCGCCTCCATCCTGACGGGAGCGGTGGTCACGCTGCTGTGGAAGTTCGGCCTCGACACCTCCTCGTGGCACCCACTCCTGCAGGAAGTGACCTTCCCGGCGGCAGGGCTGAGCATCTTTGCACTCGTCGCCGGTAGCCTCGTGACTCCGGCCCCGGACCGGAGGCTCTGGGAGCCGTTCTTCGCCCGGGGCGGAGCGCCGACGACCTAGCCTGCTAGGTGAGGAGCATCTCCCGCTCGTTCTGTTCCATGAACTCGACCATCGCCAACTGCACGCGCGCACGTTCGAGGTTGTGGTGCTCGCGCGTGGTCTTGAAGTAGACGTCGCCGTTCAAGTAGTCAGCCAGGAAGCGCATGCCGATCGTCAGCGTCACGAGCTGCGCGGCGAACGGCATGAGTGCGCGCTCGCGCGGGCTCAACATATCGCTCGTCGCATCGAGGTAGCCGCGCGCCAGCGCCTGATACAGCGCCAGATCAGTGCCGGCACGGGATGCATCAGGCTCGTCTTCGGCCGAGGTGGCCGCCGTGAACCGGACCAGATCACCGAAGTCGTACAGCGACCACCCCGGCATGCATGTATCGAGGTCGACCACTGACACCGCGGCGCCGGTCTCGACGTCAAAAAGCACGTTATTGAGCTTGGTGTCCCCGTGCACGACCCGCACCGGGATGTCGCCAGCCTCTACGAGGTCCTCCATCACAGGAACTGTCCCGACCCGGTCAGAGACGAAGTCGATCTGCGCCGTGGCGTGGTCGCATCGCCCGGCCACGTCGGCGCTGATCGCCTTCTGCAGCTGCGCCAGGCGGTGCGGCGCCGAGAAGAACTGCGGGATCGTCTCGGTCAGAGACGCCGCATCTAGGCCGCCAAGCCGCCTCTGAAAGCGACCGAACGCCCGCGCGGCGTCGTAGGCCATGTCCGTATCGCGGCAAACATCACACGACACGGTGCCCTCGATGAAGCGAAAGGTCCGCCAACACTCACCCGCAGACTCGACCCAACTCGCCCCGTCGCGTGCCCGGATGAGCTCGAGCGGCCGGAATCCGTCCGCCTGCCCCGCCGCCGCAAGATGGCCCGTCACGAGCTCGACGTTGCGCATGAGCCCCGCCACATCACGGAACACCTCGCGGTTCATGCGCTGGTGCAGATAGCGGGTCTCCCCGCCTTCATGACGCCACCCGCTGACGAACGTGTCATGAATATGACCCCGCTCGAAAGGCGCCACACCCACGAAGTCTCCGTCCGTGAAGAAACTCGTACAGGCGGCAACGACCGCGGCATCTGGCTGCGTCATCATGGTGCGAGCAGGAGATTCTACATACCCAGCCACCACGATCAGAAGGCCGTAGACGTGGACCTCGCGGGCACTGCGTGCATGATCCTGCCATGCCTGACGCCGACTTCCCTTCCTCCGAAGAGACCAGCGAAGAGAATGAAGGCGAGGAGGCCGTCCGCCGCGACTTCCTGCGGACCATCATCGCCGCTGACGTAGCCAACCAGAAGAACGGCGGACGGGTACAAACGCGCTTTCCTCCCGAGCCGAACGGTTACCCGCACATCGGCCACGCCAAGGCCATTTGCATCAACTTCGAGATCGCGCGTGAGTTCGGCGGCAAGTGCAACCTGCGCTTCGATGACACCAATCCCGAGGCCGAGGACGTCGAATACGTCGACGCGATCGAGGAGGACATTCGCTGGCTCGGCTACGACTGGGGCGACACCCTGTTCGCCTCAGACTACTTCGGACAGCTCTACGAGTGGGCGCAGCAACTCGTGCGCCAGGGCGACGCCTACGTCGACGACCAGAGCATCGACGAGATTCGTGCCGGCCGCGGCTCGCGCACAGAGCCCGGCGTAGACAGCCCGTTCCGCAATCGCTCGGTCGACGAGAACCTGGGCCTTCTCGAGAAGATGCGCCAAGGAGATCTCCCGGAAGGGAGCGCGGTCCTGCGCGCGAAGATCGACATGAAGCATGACAACCTCGGGATGCGCGACCCGGTCATGTACCGCATTCGCCACGTCGCCCACCACCGCACGGGCGATGTCTGGAAGATCTACGCCACCTACGATTGGGCGCACGGCCAGAGCGACTCGATCGAGAGCATCACGCACTCGCTCTGCAGCCTCGAGTTCGTCAACCACCGGCCGCTCTACGACTGGTTCCTCGACAAGCTCGGCGTGCACCACCCGCAGCAGATCGAGTTCGCGCGGCTGAACGTAACCAACACCGTCACCTCGAAACGCAAGCTCAGGAAGCTCGTCGACGATGGCCTGCTCGCTGGCTGGGACGATCCGCGCATGCCGACCCTGCGCGGCATGCGCCGGCGCGGCTACCGTCCCGAAGCGATCCGCGAGTTCTGCCGCATCGTCGGTGTCGCCACGGTCAACAGCGAGCACGAAATGGCGCTGCTCGAGCACACCGTGCGCGAGGATCTCAACCCGGTCGTTGAGCGCCGTCTTGCAGTGCTACGCCCACTCGAACTCATCATCACCAACTGGCCCGAGGGCCAAGTCGACCAACTCGAAGCGGTGAACAACCCCGAAGACCCCGATGCCGGCAAACGCACGATCCCCTTCGCGGGCAGACTGTTCGTCGAGCAGGATGACTTCCGCGAAGAAGCACCGAAGAAGTGGTTCCGCCTCGCGCCCGGCCGTGAGGTGCGCCTGCGTTGGGGTTACTTCGTGACCGTTGACGACCTCGTCAAGGACGACGTCGGCAACGTCGTGCAACTGCGCTGCACCTACGATCCCGAGACCCGCGGCGGCCAGTCTCCCGACGGACGCCGAGTCAAGGGCACGATCCACTGGGTCTCGACAGATCACGCCGTCGACGCCGAGGTTCGCCTCTACGACAAGCTGCTGCTCGATGCCGATGAGCAGGCCGGCGACGACAAGCCGGCCCTCAATCCCGCTTCACTCGAAGTCCTCACCGGCTGCAAGCTCGAGCCGGACCTGGCCACGGCATCTGCCGGCGACCGTTTCCAGTTCGAACGCTCGGGCTACTACTGCGTCGACCTCGATTCGAGCAGCGACGGGCTCGTCTTCAACCGCACAGTCTCGCTGCGCGACAGTTGGGCCAAGATCGAAAAGAAGGGCAAGTAATGGGTCGCCTGGCGACCCTTCTGCTCCTCCTCACGGCGTGCAAGGGCACGACGACGCCCGTTCAAGAGCCCAAGCCCAAACCGGTGCTCGTGGTCATAGAGGTGGCGGAGCCCGAGACGGAAGTCGAAGCGCAGGGCAAGCCGTGGCGGCCGGAGACCAACAAACTGCCACCGGCGTTCGCGCCGAGGATGCCCGTGGGCGTCGAGGAGCTGCGCTTTGCGCCCGGCATGTTCACAGTCGGCGCGCCGGACTACTGGTCGTACGTCTTCGTGCTGCGCCTGAGGGACAAGTTCGCTGGCACCGACCGGCTAACGAAGCTCATCGAGCACTACTACGTCGGGCTCATCAGCACGGTCGCGGCCAACCGCGAGCGCGACCTGACTCGCGCGCCGGCCAAGGTTTCCCTCGAAGCCCTCGGCAAGAATCGCTACCGGGCCAAGATCGACCTTATCGACGTGTTCGTGACCGGAAAGCCCGTGTTACTCAACCTCGACCTCAGCCTCGTCGACCGCAATGACGGCACGTACGTGCTCGTGGCCGCCAGTCCCCAGCCGCGCACGCACGCCATTTGGCGTTCGATGGCACACCTACTGAAGAAACTGGCAGCCAAGTAGACCGCTGTCGGCGACGAGCCCTGGATTGGTGATGCAGCTGCAGTTCGGGTGTCGCGCGGGAGGGGGCCTGTCGGCGTCCAACGCCGCGAGCCTCACGGTGCGCTGATCACTTCCGTGCGCGGGGCTTCGCGTTCTTCACGTGCCGATCCAACCAATCGATCGTCTCGGCCAGCGTGTGCAACACCGACTCGCGCGCGCGGTAGGCGTGACTCTCGTGTGGCAACATGACCAGCCGACACAGCCCGCCGTTGCCCTTGATCGCGTGGAAGAGGCGCTTGCTCTGAACCGGGAACGTGCCCGAGTTGTTGTCGGCCTCACCGTGTATCAAGAGGATCGGCTCGTCGATCTTCTGCGCGTGCATGAAGGGTGACATCGCGAAGTAGACCTCTGGTGCTTCCCAGAACGTGCGGCGCTCGTTCTGGAAGCCGAACGGGGTCAGCGTACGGTTGTAGGCACCCGAACGCGCGACGCCAGCGCGGAACAGGTCAGAATGCGCCAGCAGGTTGGCGGTCATGAAGGCGCCGTAGCTGTGACCGGCGATGGCCGTGCGATCACGGTCGCCGACACCTAGCTCCACAGCCTTGTCGATCGCCGCCTTGGCGCCGGCGACGAGCTGCGGGACGAACGTATCATTGGCAGTGCGGGTCGGCCCCACCACCGGCATCGCGGCGTTGTTCATGACCGCGTAGCCAGCCAGGGTCAGCAGCAACGGCGAGGTGCCCGACAGTCGCACGTAGCGGTGCGGTGAACCACGCACCTGTCCGGCGTCCTTCTTGGAGCGATATTCGCGCGGGTAGGCCCAGACGAGCAGCGGCAGCCGTTCACCATCTTTCGCGTTCGGTGGCAGGTAGAGCGTCGCCGACAGCGGAATGCCGTCCGCCCGCGCATAGTGCACGAGCCGCTTCGTGATCCCCCTGGTCAGTTCGCGCATCCGGTCCTTGAACTCGGTCAGCGGTCGCGTCTTGCCGTTCTCGACGACGAAGTAGTTAGGCGGCGCGGTGCGCGACTCCGAACGCACGACGTAGGACGTCGCGTCGTCGGCCAGCAGCGTGATCACCTGTTCGTAACGCCCCTCGCCGCAGTGAAACAGCCGCTGCTTCTCGCCCGTCGCAACGTCCCAGCGGTCGAGGAAGGGCCGGTCACCCTTTGGGGAGGCCCCGCTGCCGCGCAAGTAGATCGCACCCTCGTGCTGCAGGAGCACGCGGCCACCGGCGGCGTCGACCGTCGTCACTGGCCTGCCGGGATCGCCGTAGGCGTCCTGGGCCGAACGGCCAGAGAGCCTGTGGATCCCCGAGCCCGGGTTCGCGGGGTCGGCCCGGTAGGTCGTGACCCAGCGTTTACGCCGATCGTAGGTCGACACCAATGCCAGCTTGCCGCTCGAGCCGTAGGCCACGCCCCCTCTTGCGCCTCGACCACCGAGCCGGTCCGGCGTTTTGAACCACTCGATCAAGTTGCCATCGGACATGCCGCGCGCCATGACGCGATCGCGGTGCGACACCTTGGCGCGTGGGTCGCCGCCGTCGAGGGCTTCGATCCAGGCCAGCGTGCTCTTGGCCGTCACGATCCAGTGCACCGAGCGCGGGCCAGGGCGTACGCCGCCGATCGGAATCCCATCGGCCAGCGGAAGCTCGGCGACCAGGTGCATGCGCTTGCCCTTGAGGTCAGTGACCTCGATCACCTGCGGAAAGCTAGACGCGGTATGGAGGTAGCTGTAGGGCCGCTGCAGCCTCGTCACGAGCAGGTAGGCGCCATCGGGTGAAGGACGCAGCCCTACATAGACGGCGGGCGCGCCGACCTTGCGAACCACGCCGGCATCCGGGTCGACGATTGCTGGCTGGCTCGTCATGTAGTAGTCGAACAGGGCTTCCTCGTGCGGCGAGGTCAAGAGGTCCTGGTAAGTACGCACAGGCGCCTTGCGCCCCTTCGACTGCTGGATGTTGGGACCGAGCGGAAGGTCTGATTCGGCGAGCTCCTTCGAAGCGGCACGCAGCGGACACAGCAGGTGTTTCTGGTCGGGCATCCACTGGACACCCCACATCGTCGCGTTGA
>NYZE01000086.1 GCA_002685965.1 Planctomycetota bacterium
ATGTTGTCGCCCGCCGCCGGCGCCCAGACGTAGTTTGCCGTCCACGGCACAACCAGCTTGAACTCGGCCGGGTTGGTCGACGGCACCATGTTCGGGTACGTGTGCGTGCCGCTGAAGACGGTCGTCTGGACGTTCGTGCCGATGTTGGTCGTGAACGTCGTGGAGATGGACGGCACCGCCGTCTGGCTCCTGGACATCAAGATCTTGAGCGTGCGGGTCGGGCCAGCGTCACTTCGCGTACCGGGACGGAAGGCGTGGCTCGAGAATCCCCTCGCGGGGCCGACCTGCGAGCCGGTGAAGAGCTGGTGATAGCGCTGGTTGTGGTAGGCGGTGCCGAAGATGTTGTTGCTGTTACCCATCGCGGTGCGGCTCGATGCCGGCAGAATGACGATCGGAGAGCCGCCGGTGCCTGCGCAGCCCGTGCCGAACAAGTTGTAGCCTGCAAACGGTGGGACGGGCTTGTCGAGGATCGCCGTGATGAGGCCGAAGTTCAGGCCGACGGTGCCCGTTGCGGTCGTCACGCCAACTGCCCACGAGCGGGAGACGTTCGTGTCGCCGTTGGCGGCGTCAACGAAGTAGCTACCGTTCGCGGCGCTCGTGTTGAGCGTCTCGAACAAGAGGCCCTTCCCCGTCGGGTTGGTCCAAGGCCACGGCGTGCTGTAGGGGATGACGATCTTGAAGCTCGTCGGGCTCGTGTTCGGCGTCATGTCGGGATACTTGTAGTTCCCCTTGAACACGGTTGTCTGCTTGTTGGTGCCGATGTTCGTCGCGAAGGTCGCACTGTGCGTCGCTGGCGTCGTGTCGCAGTTGCTCAGTTTGATCTCGAGCGTCTGCGTCGGGCCAGTGTGGCTAGCGTTGCGAAAACGCAGCGCGTGCGAGAAGAAGGGCCTCGCGTTGCCGACCTGGGCGCCATTGTGGTTCTGCTGGTAGCGCTGGTTCGCCCAAGCAACACCGAAGATGTTGTTGCTGTTGCCCATCGCGGTGGCATAGGCGTTGGGGAGCACGACCGTCGCCGCGAGTGGCGTCACAGAAGTGTTGGTTGTGGCCTGACCTGGAGCAGCCTTAATCGGCGGGTTCGGGTCGGTGCCAGCCTGCGCCATCAGAGACGAGGCGAGAAAGAGGGCTGCAGTCGCAGCGCCAAAGCTGAAATGCATTTGGGGTCTCCGTATCGAGAGGTATCGGGAGGACTTCGAACGCGAACAGGCAGGACGCGATCGGCGAGTTACGGTGCCGCCGAGAGAGATACAGCGGGCCAAGGGTGACTATACCACTGACTGCCGCAGTCGCCTCCGTGCCTCGACGCGGTCCGTGGTGCCTGTGCCTGTACACAAAAGCCCCCCAGGACCGCCCGTGGACGGGCCTGGGGGGCTTAGCGGTGCCCGGCGTCGAAACGCGCGAGCGCCTTGGTCAGGAGGCCGTGTTTACAGACCGCCGACCTTGGCCGAACCACCGTTCGTGAAGACGAGGCCGAGCGCGTTGGCGGTCGGATCGAACACGAAGTACTGGTTGTGCCACGTGAAGCCGTAGAGGGCCGGCGCGTTCGGAATGGAGAGGGCCGACTTGCCATTGCCACTCTTGTCGAGCGCGACACCGAAGGTGAGGTCGAACGACACATACAGGTTGCAGCCCTTGGCGCCGAGCACCGTCAGGTCGAACGGCAACGGGATGTTGCTCCACGTCGACTTCGACACGCCCATGATCAAGACGGCGATGCCGGGGGTCGCCTGAGCGCCGCCAACGTTGATACTCATCGTCGTGTTGATGACCGGGGTGCCGACGTTGGTCAGGCTCGGCGGTGTGCTGCCGATGCCCTTGTAGCCGAAGCAGACGCAGAGGCCGTAGTTGAGGCCAACCGATCCGGTCGCGGCCGTCGGGCCAGTGCCCCAGAGGCGGGAGGTTTCCGCGTCACCACTGATCGCGTTCGGGTAGAACGCGCCACCGGATGCGAGGTCCGAGCACTGGTACTCGTAGAGCATGTTGTCGCCCTTCGCGGGCGTCCAGACGAAGTTTGCCGTCCACGGAACGCTCAGCTTGAACTCTTGTGGGTTGGTCGACGGCACCATGTTCGGGTACTTGTGCGTGCCGCTGAAGACGGTCGTCTGGGCGTTCGTGCCGATGTTGGTCGCGAACGTTGTCGAGATGCTGGCCGGCGCGACCTGGCTCTTGGACATCAAGATCTTGAGCGCGCGGGTCGGGCCAGCGTCCGAGCGCGTGCCGGGACGGAACGCGTGGTTGATATAGACGGTGGCGCGAGCATCGTTGAGCATCAGCTGGTGGTAGCGCTGGTTCTGGTAGGCAGCGCCAAAGATGTTGTTGCTGTTGCCCATCTTGGTGCGCTGCGACTTTGGCAGAATCGTGCCGACCTTGCCGCCCGTGCCTGGGCAGGACCGGCCGAACAGGTCATAGGACGCGAACGGCGGGACGGGCTTGTCGAGGATCGCCGTGATGAGGCCGAAGTTCAGGCCGACGGTGCCTGTTGCGGTCGTCACGCCGGTTGCCCACGAGCGGGAGACGTTCGTGTCGCCACTGGCGGCGTCAACGAAGTAGCTTCCGTTCGCGGCGCTCGTGTTGAGCGTCTCGAACAAGAGGCCCTTCTTCGCCGGGTTGGTCCAAGGCCACGGCGCCTTGTAAGGGATGACGATCTTGAAGCTCGTCGGGCTCGTGTTCGGCACCATGTCGGGATACTTGTAGTTTCCCTTGAACACGGTTGTCTGCTTGTTGCTGCCGATGTTCGTCGCGAAGGTCGCACTGTGCGTCGCTGGCGTCGTGTCGCTGGCGCTCAGTTTGATCTCGAGCGTCTGCGTCGGGCCAGTGTGGCTAGCGTTGCGGAAACGCAGCGCGTGCGCGAAGAAGGGCCTCGCGTTGCCGACCTCGGCGCCAGCATGGTTCTGCTGGTAGCGCTGGTTTGCCCAAGCAACACCGAAGATGTTGTTGCTGTTGCCCATCTTGGTGGCATAGGCGTTGGGGAGAACGACCGTCGCCGCGCTTGGCGTGACAGACGTGCTCGTTGTGGATTGGCCTGGAGCAGCCTTAACCGGCGGGTTCGGGTCGGTGCCGGCCTGCGCCATCAGCGACGAGGCGAGAAA
Organism: Planctomycetota bacterium; assembly: GCA_002685965.1. Lineage (GTDB taxonomy): Bacteria > Planctomycetota > UBA1135 > UBA1135. The sequence continues at coordinate 3,087 of NYZE01000086.1, forward strand.
GAGGGCTGCAGTGGCAGCGCCAAAACTGAAATGCATTTGGGATCTCCGTATCGAGAGGTTGCGAACGCGAACAGGCAGGACGCGCTCAAGGGGTTACGGCACCGCCGAGAGATAGAGGCGACAACCAACATGTGACCGAAAAGCGAGAGAGGGCCACCTGACTGAAAGAATAGCACGGGTCGACGGGTTCAGGGAGACCCACCGACGAGCCTAATGGACTGCAAGTGCTGTGGGGGGGGTGGGTTCGGCGGCTGTTTGGGGGCCGGACGGCGGCGGCTGGCCTGAAGGTTCGTTGGTAATGAGGCTTCTAAACCGCAGGACCACGGCCGTGCCACTGTTCGTGGAGGCGAGGTCGAGCGCGCCGGCGGCCGGATCTGAGGAAGTACTTTGGCCGGGCCAAGCCAGACACGATCGGGGCCACCTTGCGGGCTGGTGTTGGGCTGGTTGCATGCGCGTGAGGGTGACTGCGACAAAACGCGGCAGTGGCCCGTCCGTCGGCAGGTCTACGGACACCTGGGCGGCCCCTGTTTGCGCAAAAAAGCCAGGGTTCATTGCACCGCTCTGGGCGCGAACCTAGATTCAGCGCGACGGTGCCGCGGGAGTCTGCGGCCGGGGTCTTTGAGCACCGAAGCTGGACCGGTTGGGCACTCTTCGGGCCGCGGGTCCATTCCGTCCCGGCCTATGTACTACGACTACCTCAACATTGCCTGCCTCGCGGTCTTCGGAGTCGTGTTCGTTTGGCTGAACATGATCGCCGGCGACCTGTTGTTCAGGCCGCACCGGCCGAACGACCTCAAGCTCTCGACTTACGAGTGTGGTGAGGAAGCATTCGGATCCTCGTGGATCCGCTTCGACATGCGCTTCTACAGCGTGGCGCTGATCTTCGTCGTCTTCGACCTGGAGATCGCGTTTCTGTTTCCCTGGGCGTCGGTCTACGCCGACCCGGGGCTGCAGGGCATCGTCCTGATCGAGGGGCTCGTCTTCATCGGCATCTTGTTCTTGGGGCTTGTCTACGTCTGGGCCAAGGGCGACCTCGACTGGATCAAGGCCTTCTCGGAAGGGCGTGCCATCCATACCGGACAGCATCCGGCCGACTTCAGCGAGCGCCGCCGAGCGCTCTACGAGCCCGATGAGCCGTCCGTCGGGCCAGGCCCCGCCGAGCCCACCGACGACGTCAAGCCGCAGGAAGCGGGTACCTAAAGGGGAACTCTGATGGGCGCATTGGACCACAAGCTCGAACCTACCGTGCTGACGACGACGGTCGATCGTCTTGTCAACTGGGCGCGCCGCTCGTCGGTGTGGCCGATGACCTTCGGGCTTGCTTGCTGCGCCATCGAGATGATGGCTGTAGGCGCTGCGCACCACGATCTGGATCGTTTCGGCTCGGGCGCCTTCCGCGCGACTCCGCGCCAGTCCGACCTGATGATCGTGGCCGGTACCGTCTCCTTCAAGATGGCCGAGTTGATCAAGCGGCTCTACGAGCAGATGCCGGACCCCAAGTATGTGCTCGCGATGGGTGCCTGCGCGACCGGCGGCGGGCCGTACTACAAGTACGGCTACCACGTCGTCAAAGGCATTGACCGCGTCGTGCCCGTCGACGTCTACGTCGGTGGCTGTCCTCCGCGCCCGGAAGCGCTGCTGGATGGCTTGATGGCCCTGCAGGCCAAGATCGACCGCCAGCACGTGATCACCAAGGTGCCGATCATCGGCGCTGCTACCTAGGACTCGAACGCATGGAGTTCTCCGGGATCGTCGCACGGATCGAAGAGGCACACCCGAGCGCGGTGATCGAGCAGGTCGTCGACGAAGAAGTGACCAAGGATCCCTTCGCCGTTCTCGACGCCGAGCGCTTGCGTGAAGTCATGCAAACGTTGCGCGACGACGGCAACCTCGCGTTCGACCTGCTGCTGAGCGTGGCCGCGGTCGACTATCCCGAGGCGCAGCCCAAGGCCAAGAAGAAGGCGGATCCGCCGCCCGACCCGATCCCGGGGCGCTTCGAGCTCGTCTATCACATGCTCAGCTCGGTCCGGAACCATCGCTTCGTGGTCAAGATCAAGCTGCCGCACGTCGAGCGGCCGGTTGCACCCACGGTTTGCGACATCTACCCGACTGCCGAATGGCACGAGCGCGAAGCGTGGGACCTGATGGGCGTCCACTTCCACGACCATCCGGACATGCGGCGCGTGCTGTGCGTGCTCGACTGGGTCGGTCATCCGTTGCGCAAGGACTACGTCTTCCCGACGGAGTACCACGGGATCAGCTGTGAGTAGCGGTATGTCGCAACTGACCGAAGAGCGCATGCTCGACAGCGGTGAGAAGGAGCTCGTGCTCGATGTCCGCACGCAGGACATGGAGATCAACATGGGCCCGCAGCACCCGGCGACGCACGGTGTGTTACGCGTCGTTCTGACCGCCGATGGTGAGATCCTGACGTCCGCGGACCCGCACGTCGGCTACATCCATCGGTGCGCCGAGAAGGTTGGCGAGAACGTCGACTTCGACGGCTACATCCCCTACACGGATCGCTACGACTATCTCTCGGCGATGAACAACAACGTCGGCTTCGCGCTCGTGGTCGAGAAGGCTTCGGGACTCGAAGTGCCGCCGCGCGCGACGTGGTTGCGGATGATCGTCTCCGAGCTGAATCGGGTCGCGTCGCACCTGTTGGCGTTCGGGACCTACGGGATCGACATCGGTGCGATCACCCCGTTCCTTTACGGCTTTCGCGAGCGCGAATGGGTCCTGTCGCTGTTTGAGAAGATCTGTGGTGCGCGCCTGACCTACTCCTACGCGTTCCCTGGCGGCGTCATAAACGACGCACCGGGAGGCTGGTTCGATGAGGTGCTGAAGTTCTGCGACGTGTTCGACCGTAAGTGGCGGGAATACGACGACCTGCTGACGCGGAACAAGATCTTCATCGAGCGCACCAAGGACGTTGGTTCGGTCACTGCCGATCAGGCACGTGAGTTCGGTTGGACCGGTCCTTGCTTGCGCGGTTCGGGTGTCCGCTACGACCTGCGCGAAGCGCAGCCCTACCTCTTCTATGACCAGGTCGGCTTCGATGTCCCGATCGGGCGCGGCGAGATGGGCACGGTCGGAGACTGCTGGGATCGCTACTGGGTGCGCATGGCCGAGATGCTCCAGTCGACCCGCATCGTGCGCGAGTGCGTTGAACGCTGCATCAAGGACACGACGCCGGGCGAGGTCATGGCCAAGAAGCCCAAGACCCTCAAGGTTGCGGCGAACGAGGCCTACGTCGGCATCGAGAATCCGCGCGGCGAACTAGGCCACTATCTGGTGACCGACGGTGGCGCGCAGTGCTTCCGCATCAAGGTGCGCGGGCCGTCGTTCACAAACGTGAGTTGCCTCGCAAAGCTGCTGCCGGGCACGATGCTCGCGGATGCTGTCGCGATCATCGGCTCGATCGACATCGTGCTGGGTGAGGTCGATCGATGAGCGTGACCTCCGTGTGCCTCGAGTTGGGAGCTTCCCTGGGTCACGTGCAGGACGGCAGCTACGATTCGCGCGGCCTGTTCAAGGACTGGGACTGGTTCGGCAGAGAAGGCCTGTGGGGCTTCGTCGGCATGGCCCTGTCGCTGGCGATCATCGTCGGTGTGTGCTCGGTGGTGCCGATCCTGTTCGTTTGGGTCGAGCGTCGCGGTTCTGGGCGTATTCACCAGCGCAAGGGGCCCAACCGCGTCGGTCCGTTCGGGCTGCTGCAGACCCTCGCCGACGGCATCAAGCTGATGTTCAAGGAAGACATCATCCCGGCGAACGCCAGCCGCTTCCTGTTCATGATCGCGCCGGGCCTCGTGCTCGCTGGCGTGTTCGCGGCGTTCGCGCTGTTGCCGCTGAGTAGCACGGGAGTGATCGTCGACGCACCACTGGGCATCTACATCATCGCCGCCGTGCTGTCGCTCGAGGTGATCGGCGTGATCATGGCTGGCTGGGCGTCCAACAATAAATGGGCGATCCTCGGCGCCATGCGCGAAGCCGCACAGATGATCAGCTACGAGGTCCCGATGGGGCTGTGCATCCTGCTCGCGATCATCTGTCATGACGGCGAGCTGTCGCTGCGCGCGATGAGCGAGAACCAAGCGGGGGGTTTCTTGAACGTCGGCAACTGGCTGATCTTCAGCAACCCGCTGTTTGCCTTCCCCGCCTTCGTGATCTTCTTCATCGCATGCTTGGCCAACACCAAGCGCGCGCCCTTTGACCTGCCCGAGGCCGAGTCGGAGCTGGTCTCCGGCTTCCACACGGAGTACTCAGGCATCCGCTTCTCGTTTTTCTTCCTCGAGGAGTACGCGTCGATGTTCCTCGTCTCGGCCGTCACCGTGATGATGTTTCTCGGCGGCTGGAACATCCCGTTCGTGCCAGGCGAGATGCTGACCGGTGGTTTCGTCGGCGAAGTGCTCGCGATTGGCTCGACCCTCGTCAAGACGTTCTTCCTGGTGTGGGTGATGATCTGGGTGCGTTGGACGCTTCCACGCATCCGCGTCGATCAGGTCATGACACTTTGCTACAAGTACCTGACGCCGCTCGCATTCCTCTGCCTGCTCGGCTCGTGTTTCTGGGAGGCGTGACGTGAACTTCACTTCGACACCGACCGGACCCCTCGGTCTTTCGCGCTGGCTGCGCAACATTGTCGATACCGTGCGGACGACCGTGATCGGCATGTCGATCACGATCAAGTACTTCTTCACGAAGCCTGTGACCTACGAGTACCCGGAGCAGCGGATGCCAGTGGCGCCGCGCTACCGGGGACTGCACTACCTCGAGCAGGACATCTGCATCGCTTGCCGCGTCTGCGAGAAGGCGTGCCCGATCGATTGCATAGAGATCCGCTTCGAGCGGCACCCCGGCAACGTCAACGAGTGGTTCGAGTTCTCGCTCGACTACAACAAGTGCATGCACTGCGAGCTGTGCTGCTATCCGTGCCCGGTGGATTGCATCCACATGGGGCGCGAGTACAGCCTGGTCAAGTACGACCGCTCGGAGCTCATCGTCGACCTCATGGCCTGGGATGGCATGCGCGACAAGGACCACGTCACCATCCAGGCAGCGATCGACAAGAAGAAGAAGAAGGCCGAGGAAGCTGCCGCAAAGAAGGCGGCGCAAGCGGCCAAGGCTGCTGCGGACGAACCAAGCGCAGAGGACGAAAACGAGGGCGAAGACGAGGAATGAGTTTCCCCGAGTTTTGCTTCCTCGTGCTTGCGACTGCGGCGATTGCCGGGTGCATCATCACCCTGTGGAGCCGCTACATCGTGCACTCCGCCTTCGGTCTCATGCTGACGCTGATCGCGGTGGCCGGCTTCTACGTGCTGCTCGGATCCGACTTCTTGGCCGTGACCCAGATCATCGTCTACGTCGGCGGTGTCGTCGTGCTGTATCTGTTCGGCGTCATGCTGACGCCGCCAGATCTCGGCGAGCGCAGCGTTCCGCGCATCCTGGTGGTGGGTGGTTTCTCCGTGGGCGCGTTGGTCGTGCTCGTCAATGCGGCCTACGGCATCAAAGCCTCGGCGTTGTCTGGCTATGACGCCGCCGCCGGCGGCACCGCACGTGGCACGCTGATTCGCGACGTTGGACGCAAGTTCATGATCAAGGACGACTACCTGCTCGCCTTCGAGTTGGCGTCCGTGCTGTTGCTGATTGCGCTGATCGGCGCGGTCTACATTGCGCGTCGGCGCGGGGAGGCGGTGCGATGATCGGTTGTTCGACCGTGGCGCTGCTCGAAGTCGCGGCGGCTGCCCTGCACAACACGGCGCCCTCCGAGGTCGGTTCGCCGATCCCGCTGCACTGGTATCTCGTGATGTCGATCGTGCTGTTCGTGTTTGGCCTCGCGATCGTGCTGTCCCGACGCAACCTGATCTACATCTTGATTGGCATCGAGTTGATCCTGAACGCAGGCAGCCTCAACTTCGTCGCGTTCGGTAGCTACCGGTCACGCGAGGCACTCGTTGACACGACGATTGTGGGCACGTTCATCATCGTGCTCGCCGCGGCCGAGGCGACGATCGCGCTAGCGATCGTGCTCAACGTGTTCGGGCTGTTCAACACCGTCCGTCCCGAAGACCCCAACCTGCTTAGGGAGTAACGGTGCGATTCGACTGGGGAACATTCGGAGACACCGAGGTCCAGATGATGATCTGGATCCTGCTCCTGCCGCTGATCGGATTCACGATCCAGATCTTCGTCGGCAACAAGCTGCCGCGACGCGGTGACTGGGTGCCGACGGCGGCCATCGGCGGCTCGCTCGTCCTCGCGCTGTCGCTGTTCGTCAGGGCGATCAAGATGCACAAGCCCGACCTGCTCGTGCACACGGCGCACCCCGAAGGCGCGTCGGTCGCAGACACGAACGGATTGGCGATCAACTGGTTGACCAGTGCGTCACCGGACGGGAACTTCGTGTTCGCGTTCCTGTTCGACAACATCACCGCCGTGATGCTCGTCGTTGTCACGCTGGTGTCGTTCCTTGTGCACGTGTTCAGCATTGGCTACATGCACGGGGACAAGCGTTACAATCGCTTCTTCGCTCATCTGGGCCTGTTCTCGTTCTCGATGATCGGGCTCGTCCTGAGCGCGAACTTCCTGTTCTTGCTGATCTTCTGGGAGTTGGTAGGCCTCTGCTCTTACTTGCTGATCGGCTACTACTTCGAGAAGGAGTCAGCGGCCAACGCGTGCAAGAAGGCCTTCCTGACGTGTCGTGTCGGCGACACTTTGATGCTCATCGGCATGCTCCTCATCTGGAAGCACACCGGGACCTTCGACTTCGTCGAGATCTTCGACCAGGTGGCCAAGGCCACGGCTGCCAACGGAGGTGCGCCGCCGGATTGGTGCCTGACTGCCGGCATCCTCGTGTTCTGCGGGCCCATCGGCAAGTCAGCGCAGTTCCCCCTGCACATCTGGTTGCCGGACGCGATGGAAGGTCCGACGCCGGTCAGCGCGCTGATCCATGCTGCGACGATGGTCGTCGCCGGCGTGTTCCTCGTCGCGCGGATGTTCCCGTACTACATGTTCGTGCCGGACGCGATGCTTGTCATCGCACTGTTCGGCGCGGTGACAGCTATCTTCGCGGCGACGATTGGCATCACGCAGTGGGACATCAAGAAGGTGCTGGCCTACTCCACGGTCAGCCAACTCGGCTTCATGGTTGCCGCGCTCGGTTGCGGCTCGCTGTCCGCCGGGTTCTTCCACCTGATGACGCACGCCTGGTTCAAGGCCTGCCTGTTCTTGGGTTCCGGCTCGGTGATCCACGGCATGCACCACCACCAGGACATGCGCCAGATGGGTGGGCTGCGGCACAAGATGCCCGTCACCTACTGGTGCATGTTGCTGTCGACGTGCGCGATTGCGGGTGTGCCGCTGTTCTCGGGCTTCTACAGCAAGGACGCGATCATCGCCGCGACCCTGGACCCGCACGCGGGCTTCCAAGGTGTCGCAGGGTGGGAGCAAGCGGGCGAGGGCTTCCTCTGGAGCCTGCCGTCGCTGCTGATTCCGATCGCCGCGCTCATGACGGCGTTCTACATGTTCCGCCTCATCTTCCTGACCTTTCACGGTGAGCCGAAGAGCGAGCACGCGGAGCAAGCGCACGAATCGCCGTGGACGATGACGCTGCCGCTGGTCGTGCTCGGCACGCTCGGCGTGTTCGGTGCGGCGCCCTGGATTCTCGACTTCGACTTCATGGGCCACGACATCTGGTTCAACCATGTCGTCACCAACCCGACGTTCGACGCCGCCGCCGGTGTCATCGCCTATCCGGCGGTGGTGCCGGAGCACCACCACTCCTGGCTACCGGTCATCATCAGTCTGATCGTTGCCGGCTCGGGCATCTTGCTCGCTTTCTCGTTCTACAAGTGGAAGCGTTTTTCACCCGAGAAGGCGGCCAAGAAGTGGGGCTCGCTCTACCGCTGGTGCTTCAACAAGTACTACGTCGACGAGTTCGTGCTCAAGGTCGTCGTGCGCCCGCTCGTGTTCACGTGGAATGTCTGGTGCGCGGCCTTCGACAAGTTCGTCATCGACGGGCTCGTCAACGGCGTCGGGCGCACAGGCAAACAGCTCGCTGACGGCAGCGGCTGGGCGGACAAGAACATCGTTGACGGCTTCGTCAACGCCATGGCTTTCATGACGCAGATCTTCGGCGCGATTGCGCGGATCTTCCAAACAGGCTTTCTCCAGCACTACTTGACCGTGCTTGCGGGCGGAGCCGCCGCAGGCACGGCCATCTTCTACTTCTTCCTGTGATCTAAACGATGTTTGCAACATTCATGCAGGGCGGACCAGTTTCGGGTGGTGGCGCGCAGCCGATCTATCTGACGTTGCTGACGTTCGCGCCACTGCTCGGAATGCTCGCCATCCTGTGCATTCCCAAGGCAAAGAAGGAAGTCATCAGGACGGTGGCGGCCGCAGCGACGTTGCTGCCGCTCGTGATCTCGATCTTCCTCTACGTGCAGGACTGGAATGGCACCGGACCCTCGCATGGGCAGGCGGGTATGCGGTTCGTCGAGAAGCACGGCTGGATCGACTCGTTCCACATCGAGTACTTCCTCGGGATGGACGGCATCTCGGCGCCGATCATCCTCTTGTCGTGCCTCCTGTTCTTCATCGCAGTGTTCTCGTCGTGGACGATCAACAAGGGCGTGAAGGGCTACTTCGCCCTGCTGTGCCTGCTCGAGGTGGGCGTCAACGGCTGCTTCCTGTCGCTCGACTTCTTCCTCTTCTATGTGTTCTGGGAGCTGATGCTCCTGCCGATGTACTTCCTGATCGGCATCTGGGGAGGTCCGCGCCGGGAGTACGCCGCGATCAAGTTCTTCCTCTATACGCTGGCGGGCTCGGTGCTGATGCTCGTCGCGCTGGTTGCGATCTATCTGCAGTCGGGTGGGCTCGAGTCGGGCACCTTCAACATCCTGCAACTGCAGGAACTCATGAAGAGTGGCGCGCTGCAGGAGGGCGCGCCGTCGCTCCTTGGGATGGATTTCCAGACGTGGACGTTCTGGTTCTTGTTCCTCGGCTTCGCCGTCAAGATCCCGATCGTTCCGCTGCACACCTGGCTGCCTGACGCGCACGTCGAAGCACCGACGGCGATCTCGGTGATCCTGGCCGGCATCCTGCTGAAGTTGGGGGCCTACGGCATGATGCGCATCAACTTCCCGTTGGGGACCGCGCTCATGGAGCCGGGGTCCGGCACGACGATCGCGATCGGCGTGATCGGCATGGTCAGCATCGTTTATGGCGCGTTTGTTGCCATGGCGCAGACCGACTTCAAGCGGCTCGTCGCCTACTCGTCGGTCTCGCACATGGGGTTCGTCATCCTCGGGTTCGCGGCGCTCAACGATATGGGGATGAATGGCGCCGCGGCGCAACTGTTCAACCACGGTACGTCGAGCGCGATGATGTTCCTCATCGTCGGCGTCGTCTACGACCGCGTACACCACCGCAACCTCAATGACTTCGGTGGTCTCGGCTTGAAGATGCCCTACTACTCGGGGCTCGCGACGGTCGGATTGTTCGCGGCGCTCGGGCTACCGGGGCTCGCGAACTTCGTCTCCGAGATCATGATCCTCATCGGTGCGTTCAACGCACCGCACACGCAATGGATGGCCGTCGTCTCCGTGATCGGCATCGTGATCGGCGCTGCATACATCCTGTGGACGATCCAGCGCGTCTTCCTCGGAAAGCTCAATCCGAAGTACGAGGAGATCACCGACATCGATGGCCGCGAGGCCTTTTGCCAGATTCCGTTCGCGGCGTTGTGCGTGTTGTTCGGTGTTGCGCCGTTCCTGCTGCTCGACGTGTTCAGAGACTCGATCAAGAGCCTGGTCACCTTCCTGACGGTCGCCGGTGGGTAGATGATTTTCAGCGACTACATCCCCGACCTGATCGCGATCGGGCCCGAGCTGATCCTGTGCGCGACGGTTCTGATCGTCTTGCTCGTCGATCTGTGGCGGATGGGGCGCGACCACGCCGTGGTCTGGATCCTGGCCCCGGCGATCACCTTCGCCTGCGTCTACGGCCTCTTCGTAGCAGGCAAGGCCTACGTGCAGGCCGTGCCGGGCACCGTCAACAACCCCTTGCTGCCGGAGTTCATCGGCATCGTGCTCGCATATGCGGCCGTGACGGTCGGCGACCTGTGGTTCCGCGGCGCTGACGGCAAGGCGCGCGACGGGTGGGTGCCTGGCATCGTGTGTTTGATCGGCGTCGCGCTGGCCGGTTATCGCTTGTCTGGTCAGTCGGGTGCGGCGTTTACGAGCGCGATGGGCGACGAAGCGGTGCAGGCCTACTGGGGTCAGCTCGTGATCGTCGACGCGTTCTCGGTCGTGTTCCGCGGGATCGTGCTCGTTTCGCTCGCAGTGTCGACCTGGTACACGATTTTCTACCGGCCCATGCAGAGGGGGCCGGGTTCGCGCGGCGTCGTTGAGTTCCTCGCATGCCTCTTGGGCGCGCACATCGGTGGGATGTTCCTCGTTGGCACGACGCAGCTCTTGTTCATCTTCCTCGCTCTCGAGACCCTGTCGCTGTGCTCGTACATGCAGGCTGGCATGCTCAAGGGCGATCGCCGCTCGGCCGAAGCCAGCCTCAAGTACATCATCTACGGCAGCGTTGCGTCCGGGTTGATGCTGTTCGGCTTCTCGCTGCTGTATGCCTTCGGCGGCGAGTTGACCCTCGATAGCCTCGCTGCGGCGGTCAAGTCAGTGCCGCGCACCGGTGCCGATGACCACCAGGCGGCTGCTGGGGTGCTGATCACCGTTGGCCTGCTCTCAACCGTGGGTGGACTCGCTTACAAGCTCTCGCTCGTACCGTTCCACTTCTGGACGCCGGATGTCTACGAGGGCTCGCCGACGCCGACGGCGGCGTTCCTGTCGGTCGGCAGTAAGGCGGCGGCTTTCGGGGTCCTGCTGCGCTTCGTCTCCGGCTTGACGGGTGACATCAACTGGGCGCCGAGTCTCGTGGCGTTGCTCGCCTTTGTCGCCGCCATCACGATGACGTACGGCAACCTTGCAGCGCTGCGTCAGCCCAACCTCAAGCGTCTGCTCGCGTACTCGTCGATCGCACACGCTGGCTACATGCTGATGGGCGTCTGCGCGGTGTTCCAGTTCGAGCGCGATGCGGCGGGCGCGGTGACCGGTAGCGCCTTCCTCAGCACTGGCTACGAGGCGATAGTCTTCTATCTCATCGCCTACCTGCTGATGAACCTCGGCATCTTCGGCGTCGTGATCTACCTGGCCAACAAGACAGGATCGGAGGAGATCGACGATCTGCGTGGGCTCGGGTGGAAGTCGCCCTGGGTGTCGGGAGCGCTGATCGTCTTCCTGTTGTCGCTGACCGGCATTCCGCCGACGGCCGGGTTCTTCGCCAAGTACTACCTGTTCTATGCGACGGTCAAGGCCGGCTACCTGTGGCTTGTGATCATCGCGATCCTCAACACGGTCGTCAGCCTGTTCTACTACTTCCGTATCGCCAAGGAGCTCTTCCTCAAGACCGAGGAGCAGGCGCTCTTTAGCGCCCCTCGCTCGGTCTTGTTGGCTGGCTGCGTGATCTTGCTCGCCGCTGCGACCGTGTGGTTCGGCCTGGCTCCCGATGGCATGAACGATGCCGTGGTGAAGGCGGCGACCAGCATCCACGCGCAGGTCGGTCGCTAGTTAGAGGTTCAGCTCGCCGAGTCGGAACGTCTGCGCCAGGTGCCCGTCTCGATCGATCGTTAGCACCATCACGTTCGACAGTTTACCGCGGAAAGCCGGTAGCTCGACCGCGTGCGAGCCGGGACCGAAGACCCAGTGCACGAGCTGGCCGTTGACGAAGACGAGGGCGCCCAAGAAGGTCGGCACGAGTCTCTGCCTGGCCGCGTAGATCTGCCGCGCCGGACTGCTCACGGCAGCGAGATCGCCGATCGTGAAGCGGTAGCGACCGCGCCGCAACTGCGTGAACTCGACGAAGTGTGGCCGGCGACTGCTGCCACAGATGGCCAGCGATGGCCCGGTCTCCGGCGGGCCCGACGGCGGCACGACCCCAGCTTCGTTGATCGAAACCACGCCGAGCACCCTGGATCCGGTCTCGTCACAGGGCCGGCCCGTGATGACGAGGAAGACTTGCTTCACGGGCTTCCGCAACGCGATCGTAAAGTTGCGATGACTCCATCCCTTGAACTCACCCGGCGACTCGAACAGCGTGGTGCCCGGTTTGCTCGGGTCACCGGTCACCGTCCCCTTGACGTCACAGAGCTTCTTCTTGGGGACGATCTTGATGTCGTTGAGCGATACGGAGGCCTGCTGCTGGGTGACCGTGATCGACCCACCCGTACTCGAGCCCCGCACGTATTCGTTCTCCCAGACCTGGCGATGGATCGTCGCCTGGCACGCAACAACGAGCACCGAAACCACCACTGCCGCTCCTAGACGGCCAACGCGCTTGAACATTCTCCCTCCCCTTTCTTTGTGTCGAGAATCACCCCTAAGGAGATGGGGGCCGCCTTCCCGACCCAGGAAAAACGACATCTGATACGGGCCGGCTGTCGGGCTCGCCCCATGAGCCGATCACATCAGAGCGATCACATCAGAGCGATCACATCAGAAGGGGTGGCCGATCGTCAGGTGCAGGACCCACTCGTCTTCGCGGGAACGCCGGTCCGGGTTGTAGGCCGCGTCGAAGCGAATCGGGCCGATCGGCAAGCCGTAGCTCAGGCCAGCGCCGACCCCGAACCGCATGTCGTCGAGGCCGTAGTCCTGGACCCTGCTGCCGACGTTGCCCGCATCGATGAACAGAACTCCTTCGAGCGGGTGCCAGAGCGAGAAGCGAGCCTCGACGTTGAACAGATTGCGGAACTCCCCGCCCAGCGGGTCGCCCTTGCTGTCGCGCGGCCCGAGGAGCGACTCTTTGAACGAGCGCACCGTGTTCTCGCCGCCGTTGTAGAACCTCTCCGGCAGCGGTAGACCCGTCGAGTTGCTGTTCGCCCAGATCCAGCCGACGTCGCCGCGTAGCACGATGCGCACGCGATCCGACACAGGGATGAAGACCGTCGACCGCGCCCGCAACCTCAAATAACTGACCTCGCCGCCGAGGCTGTCGTCGGCGATATCGAGCGACAGAACCTCGCGATGACCGCTCGTAGTGAACAGTGGGCTGTCGCGTGTATCGATGCCGAGTTCCGTGAAGACGAAACCCTGGTCGTAGTCCGGATCGAATCGTGTCGGGTCGAGAGCTTGCACGCTCGCCCCACTGCGCAACTCGAAGCTGTAACCGATGCGGCCGGTCAGGGGGCCGAAGATGCGCCGTTGCAACGACGCTGTTGCGCCGAGGGCCTGGTCGACGAACGACGGCTCCTCGCGACGAAAGTACTCGCCACCGATCGTGAAGCTCGTCCTTGTGCCGAGCACGTCGGGATCGGTGAGCGTGGTCCGCGTCAGGTAGCCCTTCGTGTGCAGCTTGCCTTCGGCCATGAAGTCGCGCCCGGTACCGAGCACGTTGCGCTCTTCGAGACGAAGGCCGCCGCGGTAGCGTTCGTAGGTGCCGAAACCGAGCTCGATCGAGACGGATTTGGTCTCGACTTCCTCGACCTCGATCACGATCCGAATCGTGTCGAGCTTGCTCTCGACTGGCTCGTGCAGTATGCGCACCTTGCGGAACAAGCCGGTCAGGTAGAGGCGGCGCAGCGCCTCGTCTTCCGCCTTTCCCGAGTAGAGGTCACCTTCGCCCAGGTCGAGCTTGTCGCGAATCACCGAGTGCAGCGTTTGTTCGTTTCCGCGCACGACGACTTCGCTGACGCGTTGCGGTCGACCTGGATCGCCCAAGAGCTGCACATCGACGAGGGCGTTCTTCTTGTCACCGGCTATCGTCATCTCTAGCGCCGGATCCGGATGGCCGAGCTCGCGCAGCACCCAGCGCACGGCGAGCCGCCAATCCTCGATCGCGCGCAGCGAGAACGCCTTTCCGATCGGTGCTTGGGGCGTCTTCGCGCCGAGCGCCTTGTTGAGTGCATCGCTGAGCGTCGCTTTGCGTAGCTTGAACAGAGCTCCCTCGCGAATCTGGATCTTCACGTGGACACGGCCCGGGGCGACGCGGTCGACGTGCAGCGACCCGGCATCGGCCACGAGGTGGCCGCGCGATTGGTAGAGCGCGCGGATCGCATCACGAAATGCCGCGATCCCACCCTCGACGTAGATCGGATCACCGAGTCCGAGGGCTCCTGAGAAGCGGCGATCCCACAGAGGCATCAGTTCGGCTGCGGGGATGGTGTTGTTGCCCGAGAGTTCGAGCTTCTCGACCATGACGAGCGGGCCTTCCTTCACGCGAAACAACACGAGCAGTGGCTTGCTCTCGTCTGCGACCGGCTTGACCTCGTACTCGACCTGAGCGTCCGCATAGCCCTCGCTGCGGTACTGATCCTCGATCTCGAGCGCAGCGTCGAACGCTGCGCCCTGGCGCTCGCTCTCCTTCGACAGGTCGAGCATGAGGTCCTCGATGCGACGCGACAGGATGATGCGCGAGATCGACTCGACGCCGTCGTAGGCGATCTCGATCATTCGTCCGTTGCTGCCGTCGTCACGCGTGGCGACGAAGCTGCCCTTGTGGACCGTGCAGCCGGCCAGCAGCAAACTGCTGACCAGCAACAACGTTGTGCGACGTGGAAGCTGCAACATTAGAATCGGATGCGGTAGATGAAACCGACGTTGTAATCCTCGAAGACGTCGCGCTCCGCTTCGAGGAAGACGTTGGGAAACAGCTCAAACTGCGCGCGAATCGTCTCGAGCCCGTTGCGACTGATCTCTTGACCGCTCTCGATAGTGAGGCGATCGATCAGGCCCTCCTTGGCTTCCGTGCTCTCACTGCCGAACAGGTATGCGATGACCTCGCCCGCGGCATAACCGCCGACCAGCATCGCGCTACCGCGCAGTCCACGCGAGTTCACGCTCTCGGGCAGTGACCCGGTCGTGACGAGCACAATCAGATCCTCCTGCGGCAGCGGTGGCGTCGATGACAGCAGGACCTCGGGACGGTCGTAGACACCTTGGACCAGGGCGGTAATTCGGACGCCGACGCGGCGTCCTTCGCCCCGCACCAGGAGCTTGGGCATGTAAGGATCGGAGGGCTCGAAGTTGATGAGGAGCGAATCAATCTTCAGCGTCGATCCAGGGAGCCGCACGCGACCGTCGGAAGCGGTGACGCTTCCCTCGAACCGTGGCCGTGTCCCTTGTCCACGCAGACGGAGTTCGGCGTTGAGGTCAGCGGTGAGCAGGTTGTTGCGCACCTGGAACGGTCTTCTCGTCTGCACCATGACGTCGAAGGAGATGCGGCTACCGATGTTCTCGTCGAGGTGAAACGGCACGAAGCCACGCTCGGTGACGATGCCGCCAGTCGACCTGAGATCGGGCGTCAGGGTGATGCGCTTGACGAACTTGCCAGAGGTCAGCCCGAAGTCTCCGGAGCAGGTCATCCGATTGCTCGTGCCGGCGACTTTCAGGTCGGCGTCGCCGCGTACTTTGACTCCGCCGCCGCGGAAGAGCAGAGCGTCCTTCGCGACTAGCGTCACGTCGACGTCATAGCTGTCTTCTGATGCCCAGAGCGTGCCGGAACGTGGCGTGATCTTGCCGTGCAGCACGACCGAGCCGGCTCCCATCCGTGCCTCGAGGCGTTCGATCGACGCGCCGCGCGCGTTGATCGAAACGCGACCCTTGCCGGAGTCAAGCCGGGTGCCGCCGCGGGCCTTCACGGAGAGGTCGATCATCTGCAAGTCGATCGTTGGTTTGGGGGCTGCGAGAGTGCCGCGCAGCGTCACGGTGCCGCTCAGCTTGCCCCCGAGTTGCGGCAACCCGGTCCAGCGCTCCGGTAGCTGTGCCAACGGCAGGCCGTGCAGATCGAAGGCACCCTCGATTCTCGACTTACCGATCGTCTTTGGCCCTTCAAGTAGTCGCGCGGTGGGCAGGAACACAACCGCCGTGCCGCTCACGCCGCCGTGCTCGGTGCCAACCGCGAGTGTCGAGATGCGCACAGCGTTGTCGTCGGCCGTCAATCGCCCCTTCAGTCGCAGGCCGCCGCGCACACTCGGCCGAGCGTCGACGCTGAGCTGGAACGGCCCTTCGGGTGCTCCTGCAACCAGGTTGTTGTCGCGATCGAGCGCCACCGGAAGCTCGCCACTCGCGTGCAGTTTGAAGCGATCCTCGCTACCGATCACGCTCAGTCGTGACACCAGCAACGACTTCCTCGTGCCGCTGATGGCGATGCTCACTGCGGCCCGGCTCGGCAGGTGAAACGGCGCGGCGTCGGCCACGCGTTGATCGATGTACTCGGCCAACCCATCCACCTGTGCGGTCAAGTCGATCTTCAGGTGTGGGTCGGACAGTCGACCATTTACTTCAGCTGTTGCATCGACCGTGCACGCTGGCGCCGCTTCGTCGAGCGCGTCCAGAATGTTGCCGGCTGCCACGCCGCGGAGCGCTAGCTTCAGGCCGACCGGAGCGTCGGCTTTCGTCGGCACCGATCCCTTGAAGCTCAACACGGGTGCCTTGTCAGCAGCGACGAACGCTTCCATCGAAACGCTGATCCGTTCCGCGAACAGGAGCTGGCAGCTCGCGTGCAGTGTGCTGTCTCTGCTGACTTGCTTGAACGTGAGTTTTGCCTCGCCGGCGTGGTGTTGCACTTCTTCGCTCGGGAGCGCCACGCTTCCCACCAGCTCATAGTCGACGGCGCCGAGCCGTGCTCGGAGGCGTTGCAAGGTGCCCGTGAGCTGCAGCGTGTCGGTCTGCAGCCGACCGCGCACATCGACGGTGGTGGTGAGTGGCTGCTTGCCCGTCGGTAGGTCGAGGGTGGCGCGGCCGCGGATGCGCACGGTCTCGGCGACCCCACCTTGCGCGAGCCCGTCGACTTCGAGCGCATCGAGCACGAGCTTGTGACCGGACAAGCCGACGCTCGTCGACAACCGCGCCGCATTGATGTCGCGCCACGAGATATTCGCGAAGTTGGCCTTGGCCGAGATCGTGGGAGCCGACCAGTCACCGTCGAGACGGCCTTTGAGTTTGCCCGACAGCGTGATCTTGCCCGCACCCGGGACGGCGAAGGAGCGCGGCTCGGCGATCGTCACCGCGACGTCCACCGGTCCCGCCGGTCGGCCGGCGAGGAGACCGCGCACGTTTCCGCTCGACAGTTGTATGAGGGCGCCGCCTGCTTCGATGGATGAGGGTTCGATGTGGACCTGGCCGTCCGTGAAGCGGACGCGCAAGTCCCCGCGGGCTGCGAGCCAGGGTCGCGCCGACTCGGGCACGAACTCAGCCAGTCCTGACCTCGACAGGGCCTCGAAGCGTGCGTGGAGTCTGCCCCTGAGCTTCTTCGACCATTCGGCTGCGGGCGCCCCTTCGAGCAGTTCGACCAGGGGCACGGACATGTCCTCGCCGCTCAGTTGAACGCCGGGCAGCGTTGCCGACAGACTGGCAACGAGCAACGACCCGTCCTTTGCGCGCACCTGACACTTCAGGTCGGAGGGGATCCAATGGGCTGCGTTCGGAATGAGCTTCTTGATCGTTGTCGTGTCGGTGATCGTCACGTCCGCGGCGCCTGTGATCAGTTGCGCTGGCGATCCCTCGCCGTGTAGCACGGCCAATGGCAGTCGCAGATGTCGCACAGCTGCGCTCAGACCACGCGCCTGGAGTCGGAAGCCGGGCGCGTCGAGACGACCCTTGTCGATGCGCACTGTGCCGCCGCCGCTGATCGGCAGGAAGGACCGCGCCTCTTCCGGCAACAGCGACGCATAAGGTGACAGGTCGGTGACCTCGACGTCGAGCGTGCCGCTTGCTTGGTCGAACGGATTGCCGCGGCGAGCGACAGTGAGGTCGCCGCCCTTGATGCGGAGCCCAGGTGCTTCCACGCGAATCTTGCGCAACTGCACCTCTTCACGCGTGAACTCGACCGATGCCTCGGCGTGTTGCACGCTGCGGTTGTCGATGCGTACGCCGGAGAGGCGCGCGCTGCCCTTGGCCGTTGCACCACGCCAGTCGGCGTCGACCTCGAGCGCACCTCCCCTCAACCGACTCGAGATGCCCAAGCTCGCAAGTAGTTCGAAGGGCTTCTCGATGCGCCCTTTGCCGTGGATCGCTGGCGTCGCTTCGCACGTTGCGGTCAAGGACAGCACGCTCTTGGCGTGACGTACGACGATCGTGCGCGGTGCATCCGGGTTCACTACGGCGAGCGCCGCGTCGAGCTTGCCACGACGGCAATGTGTGCCGGTCCCGATCGTGCAGGCTGCGGCCTTGACGGTGACTCCGCGTGGCAGCAACTCGAGCAGCTTGGCGAGGTCGGGCCGCGTGTTCACGGTCTCGTCGGGTGTCGACTCGGCGGCCGGGGCTGTCAGGTGGATCGCGTCGACTTCGATGCTCGCGGAGGTCAGCCCGGACAGGTCGCCGGTGACCAGTCGTCGCAGCGAGTAGCTGGCTTTGATCCGGCCGTTGGTCAAGCTGCGCACGACGCCCTTGCCGTTGCTCACACGAATGCTGGTCAGGTTCACCGAGCCCAGCCACGAACCCGTGATGTCGGCGATCTCGACGTCCGCGTCGAGCGCTGCAGCGAGGGCGGTCTGCACCTTGCCCAGCACGAGCGGACCAAGAAGCGGCCTGCGTAGCAGCCAGGTGCCGACCAAGAGGAACAAGAGCACGGCGCTGACGACGAGGATCCACCGCAGGAATCTGCGGAGCCGCTTCAAGACATCCGCGCCTTTTTGTTGCGGCAAAAACCGGAAGCAGCAAGCGTCCGACAACGAAGGTCGCGCAGGTGGCTTCGGATACCGGCCGGGTCGCCCGGGAAGAGGTCTGCCGATTCCTCCCCGGACACGGCAGCGAGGATTCCGTCGAGTTCCTGCAGGTCGCTGTGGATGCGGTGCTCGAGCGTCGACGGATTGGGAGGCGCATCGCGTTCGGGGAGGCCGAGGTCGGCGGTCGAGAGGCGGCCCTCCTGGTCGCACCGCACGACACGAGCCAGCGTCGCGAAGTCCTGGCGGTGGGGCGCCAAGGCTTCGTCCCAGAGGTCGACCAAGGTTCCGTTGCCGAGATCGCGAAGACCATCGAGCAGGAGGTGTGTGCGCGCGGCCACCTTGCACAATCGCTTCGTGCGTTTCGAGCCGAGCGACGGCAGGCGTTCGAACAACTGCTCGATGATCGGCACGCCGCCGGCCTCATGGCCGGGGTGCGAGGGCAGCGCTTCAGCAGTGGTCGTGCCCTTGCCGAGATCGTGGCAGAGCACGCACAGCATCAGTCGGACACGCTCTTGGGCGTCGAGTTGCGCCTCGTCGGCGACCGTCCCGGCGGTCTTGAGTGCGAGCACCATGTGCAGCGCCTGCGAGATCTCCGGATGCCAACGGACACGTCCGGCAGGGCGCCCATCGAACTGTGGGGCGACTTCGGGCAACAGGTGCTCGAGCAAGAGTTCTTCACAGCACAGCTGGAAGAAGACGCCAGGCGATGCGCAGCGCTCGAGGACGCGGCGCAG
>NYZE01000087.1 GCA_002685965.1 Planctomycetota bacterium
GCTCGTACCGATCGCCTACAGGTCGTTCTTCCTGATGATGAACAACCGTGGGTTGTTGGGCGACGACCTGCCGCGAGGCGGGGCGCGTGTGGCCTGGAACAGCCTCATGCTCGTGGCTGCGGGCGCGGCCACCGTTGCAAGCGTGTGGGTCATCTGGAGCAAGTCCGGCTGGATGGGCATCAGCGCGATCGCGGGGTTCCTGCTGCTCGCGGTTGTCGTGCACTTTGCACGACGATCCTCTACTTCCGTTTGACGGCGCGAATGAGCGCCGCTTCGGGTAGTGCGCGGTAGTAGGGGTCGAGCGGGAAACAGCCGCTGATCATGCCGTTGCGTGGGCCGGTCGTGCAGTCACTGAAGGTGCGGCACAGCCGCTTGCGCTCGATTGCCCTGCCGCGCAGCACGTCGTGCAGCAGCTCCGGGTAGGAGAGCAGCATGCGGCCGAGCCCGACCGAGTCTGTATGCCCATGCGTGAGCTCGTACTCAGCGACGTGGGGCAGCCATTCCTGCAAGTAAGAGTAGCCGCTGCCGATGAAGATCAGGTCGGGGAAGGCTCTCTTGCACGAGCGCCCGACCAGCAAGTGGCGGGCGACGCCGGCCAGTGGATCGATCGGCGATCCGTAGCCGTCGCTGGGTGGGTAGGCGGCCGGTCGTTGCAGGTGGGGGCAGGTGTAGGGCGAGCCTATCGTGAGGTTGACCAGCTGGATGCCGAGTTCGGTAACGAGTTCGAGGAAGCGAAACGGTTCGTCGAGTCCATCGATGCCGAAGCCGTGTTCGTCGAGCCCCGGTGCGTTGGCGACGACGCCCGTACCCGTGTCAGGATCTTTCGTGAACGGAGGCACGTCGACGATCGAGATGCGAACAGCGATCCCGAGTCCCGGGCACGCCGCGCGAATGCCCTCGACGATCTCGCGAAACAACCGTGTACGTCCGTCGAAGTCTCCGCCGTAGGGTCCTCGGCGCGAGCGCGCCCCGAGCAGTTCGTGCATCAAGTAGCCGTGGCATGCCTTGACATCGACGAAGTCGAAGCCGGTGTGGCCCGCGGCCGTGGCCGTCGCTACATAGCGTGCTGCGATCGCGGTGAGGTCGGCGTCGGTCAGCACGTTGGCGTTGGTGACGCCGAGGCGGTCATCGAGCACGGGGTGTTGGTATGCGACGCGAGGTGCGGATTGGCCCGCGGGGTTCGCGAAGCGGCCAGAGTGCGTCAACTGCAGCCCGATCATCAGATCGTCGGTCGACTCGCCGACCTCGGCGTGCCCCTCGAGGACCTCAGCCCGCAGCGTGGCCAGGCCACTCTCTACCGCGTCACCGATCGCGTCGTTGAGGAACAACTGGTTCGGGTTGGCGCGTCCGTCCTGGCTCACGGCGAAGGCCTCGCCGCCCCAAACGAGCTTGGCGCCGCTGCGGCCGAACCGGCGCCAACGTCTGAACGTGTGCGCGGTCGGCAATCCCGTGGCGGTGCCGTCCCAGCCCTCCATCGGTTGCGCTGTGATGCGATTGCCGAGCACTCGGTCGCCGACAGCGAGCGGCTTGCCGAGCGCACTCTTGGGTCCACCCGGCTCGTCGATCAGGTCAAGCGCAGCGTCGATCGACTGCAAGTGGGCGCGAAACGCTTGTGGCGTCTGGTAGTGTCCTGGACCGGTGTAGGTCTTCGCGCTCATTGTCGGCCATTCTTGTCGGGAGAGGGCCCGCGGAGCGACTAGCATTTGCTGCGCGTGAGTGCCTACCCGCGGATCTGGACCATCGTTTGTGACATTCCCCCGGGAAGCGTCGCGACCTACGGTGCCATCGCCGAACTTGCGGGCATGCCGCGCGCGGCACGTCAGGTCGGCTATGCCATGGCGGCAGTGCCCGAGGAACTCGACGTGCCGTGGCACCGAGTGGTCAACGCGCAGGGCAAGATAAGCAAGCGCCGCGGTGAATGCGAGTCGCGCCAGCGACGCCTACTCGAAGACGAGGGTGTCGAGTTCGACACGCGGGGCCGCATCGATCTCGCGCGCTTCGGCTGGCTTCACTAGAGCCTCGCCATATTTGAAATCCGCGTGGCCCATCCGGCCAAGAACGCGCTCGGTAGAGACCTCATGGATTGGCTCGAGGACCAGCTAGATCATGCTGGGGAGCACCGGCGCTCCTGACCGGGACGTGGCCGATGGCGAGAAGTCTGAAGGGCAGGACAAATTTGCCGATCGGGCCACCTTGGCTTCTTTTTGCCTCGCTTCCGGGAGCCCTCAGCCGGACGACGGGCCACTCGCTCAGCTCCTGATCGCGGGTTGCTTCAAGGCGTTCACGCCTCTTTGTCGAAACAAGAGCGGGTGCCGTTGAACCCATACGAGAACAAGGAAAGGGAGCTCATGACCGAGGAACAAGTGGGGGAGCGGCGTGGCTCCGATCGGCTTTCTCTCGAAGGCTCCGTGTGCATCAAGGTCATCGAGCAGAAGATCCTGGGGCCATCGCGGAACATCTCGACCGAAGGCATCTACTTCATCGCCGAAGCAGAAATGCCGGTCGAGGTAACGCTGCCTGAGAACGGTGGCGTAGTCACCGGCAAGATCGTGCGAGTCGGTGCGGTGCGAGACGGCGAGATTGGAATCGCGATCCGGTTCGACGAGCAAGTAAGCGCGGACCGTCTGCCGCACGGCGGCTAACGGCAGAGCAACGCCAGTGCCCGAAGGGCACGTGGTTTCCTCTCTGGCCGCTAGAGGTGGCCGGCCTTGGCCTCGGCCAACAACTCCTTGTAGGCGTCGTAGCGCGACCCGGCGATTGCATTGTCCTCGACGGCGGCGCGGATCGGGCACTTTGGTTCGTGCGTGTGCGAGCAGTCGTCGAAGTTGCAGGTGCCGAGGAAGGGGCGCATCTCGACGAACAGTTCGGCCACCTCACGGGGATCGAGGCCGAACAGGCCGAAGTTGCGCACCCCTGGTGTGTCGACGACGTGGCCACCGCCGCTGAGTCGTGACAGCGACGTGTGCGTGGTCGTGTGCCGACCTTCGCGTCTGCCGCGCACCGAGACGAGTCCGACGCGCAGTTTAAGCTCCGGGTCGATCGCGTTCAGGAGCGAAGACTTGCCGACGCCGGACATGCCGCACAGCACGGTGAGATGGTCGCACAGTCGCTCGCGCAACGCTTCGATCCCGACGCCGGTCGTGGCTGACGCGCGCAGGCAGGTGTAGCCGAGGCTCTCGTAGAAGTTCGCCCAGTGCTCGGATGGGAGAACCCCGCCGGTCGTGGCGCCAGTGAGGTCTTGCTCGAGGTCGACCTTGTTCAGGACGATGCGGACGAGCAGGCCCTCGCGTTCCGCGCCGGCGACGATCCGGTCGACCATTTGCGACCGAAACGCCGGCTCAGCGATCGAAGCGACCACGAGCACCTGGTCGAGGTTGGCGACCATGATCTGCTCGCGCGTGCCTTCGCCGGCCGAGGAGCGGGCCAACTTGTTGCGGCGCGGTAGCACTTCGTCGATCGTGCCCCCAGCTTCGGCGTCGAGCAGGACCCGGACTCGGTCGCCAACGGCAATCGGGTTCTTGACCGAGCGCCGGTCTTCGAAGAGCCTGCCGCGCGGGACCAACAGATGAACTTCACCCTCGATCTCGACATGGCATCGCCTGGCGTCGATGCGGATAACGAGGCCGGTGGTCGTGGATTCAGGTGGGATGGAGGTCACTGGGGTCCGCTGCGGATATGGAAAGGGTGATGACAGATCGCTGTGAGTCAAGGGGCGTCGTGGTTGGTCGGCTGGCACCGAGCCCGACGGGAGCGCTGCATCTCGGTAACGCTCGCACGTTCTTGCTCGGTTGGCTGTCGGTGCGCGCGCGCGGTGGTCTGTTGACCTGCCGGATCGAGGACCTCGATGGCCCGCGGATCAAGCAGGGCGCTGCGGACCAGGCCTTGGAGGATCTGGCTTGGTTAGGCCTCGACTGGGACGGCGAAGTCACGTGCCAGAGCGCGCGCTTGTCGCGCTACCAGGCCGCGCTCGACCACCTCGTCCAGCGGGAGTTGGCCTATCCCTGTGTCTGCACTCGCAGTGAAATCGAGAGGGCGCAGTCGGCGCCGCAAGATGTGCTCGATCACGGCACGCGCTACCCGGGCACCTGCGATGGCAAGTTCGACTCCGCCGAGGCGGCGAAGAGTGCGACCGGGCGTGATCCCGCATGGAGGTTTCGCGTGCAGCCAGGCGAGATCGTCTTCGACGATTCACTGCACGGTTCGCTGCACATCGACGTCGCAGCAGACGCTGGGGACTTCGTCGTCGCCAAGAAGGACGGGCAACCCGCGTATCAGCTCGCGGTCGTCATCGACGACGCAGATTTCGAAGTGACCGAGGTGCTGCGGGGTGACGACTTGCTGTCGTCGACGCCGCGGCAGATCTTGCTCTATCGAGCGCTGGGGTTGCAGGCCCCGGCCTGGGCTCACGTGCCGCTGATCGTCGGACCGGACGGGCGACGACTGGCCAAGCGGCACGGCGATACGCGGCTGGCGAGCCTGCGTGATGAGGGCGTCGATCCGCAAGCGATTGTTGGTTACCTGGCTTGGACCGCAGGTCTCCTGGATGCGCCTCGGGCCCTGCCGGTCGCGGCGTTGCTCGATGGTTTCGATCTGTCGCGGGTGGTCACCGAGCAGACCGTCTTCGACAGCGACGAGTTTCTCCGCATGATGTGAGGCGTTGGTGTTGTGATCACGTCCACGAAGAACCCCGTCGTCAAGCTTGCGCGTCGCGTCGCATCGGGGCGTGAGCCCGGTCTGCTGCTGGCCGAAGGTTCACACCTTGTTGCCGAGGCGCTTGCCGCTGGCGTCGAGATCGAACACTCGCTCGTTTGCGACCATGACCTGGCAGGCGAACTGCGGGCCCGTGCGCGCCAGCACGACGACTGCTCAGCCGAGGTCCTTGCCCGGGCAAGTTCGCTGACGACGTCCCCTGGCGTTCTCGCCATCTGTCGAATCCCGCAGTGGAGCGCCGACGATTTGTTTCGTGGTACGCATCCGTTCGTCGTGTTCGCGGCCGGAGTGCGCGATCCGGGCAACCTCGGCTCGCTCGTGCGTACCGCTGAGGCGGCGGGAGCGAGCGGCTTCGTGGCTCTGTCCGGTAGTGCGGATCCGTTCCGCGACAAGGCGGTGCGTGGCTCGGCGGGAAGCGTTTTTCGTCTTCCGTGTTGGTCCGGGATCGGCGCGGACGGCCTGCAACGGCTCACCGAAGCAACGGGCATGCGTCTGATCGCCCTGGATAGCAGAGACGGAGAGAGCCTCTGGGATGCCGACTTTGGCCCGCACCCACACGGGTTCGTGCTTGGCTCGGAAGCAAGCGGACTCCCCGACGACGTTCGGGGGCAGTGCGGGACGCTCGTGCGTATTACGACGCAGCCGACCGTGGAATCGCTCAATGTTGCAGTGGCGGCTGGGGTTGTGTTGTTCGAGCACCGTCGCAGGATCGCCGCGACTTGACGAGACCCCGCTGCATGCCGGACGATACTGACCGCGCTTGCTCTGCGTCCCCCCCCTCCTCGGAGTGTCCGTTCGATGACACCGCGCTGCCTCGTCCTCCTCGCTGCTCTTCTCGCTGCTCCGATACTGCGCGCTCATGATGAGCACCTACCGCGAGGTTGGGTCGAGCCGGGTCGAGACCACTGGGTGACGTCGCCGGTGGACCTGAAGGTCTCGATCTTCGATGCGTCACCCAAGGCGCTTGGCCACCTGAAGCCCGGCAGCCTGGTGATCCGGCTCAACGGCATCGACGTGACCGCCGCCTTTCTCGCGTGGGCGCAGCACCGCGGCAAGTTAGAGGTCGTCGATCACGGCAACACCTTCGCCATGACGGCCGACAAGGTCCCGCTCGCCGTTGGTGTGCACGAGGTCAAGGTGTCGTACACGCTCAAGACTGGCCACAAGCGGAGCTTTGCCCAGTCGTTTAGGGTCTACGATCCTCTCCAGGTCAAACGTGGCCTCGGGTTGATCAAGAAGAACGAGCCGCTCAGCATCGAGACGAACCGCAGCGCGCCGACTGCGCCGCCGATCTGGCTGACGCCGTTCGACAAGGGTTTCGTGCACACGGCGACGACCGACCTCGAGGTGCGGTGGACTCGTGGCAACGTCGGCATGCAGCTCGGCGCGCTGAAGGTGCTGCTCGACAACGTCGACGTCACGGCCAAGTTCTCGGTCGGTCGTGACTCTGCGATCTGGAAGGCAGCACCGGTTGCGAACGGCAAGCGCGTTCTCGTGGCCCAGGTCGCGGACCATGCCGGCAACCTGAGCGTAGCGACCTCGACGTTCATTGTTTTTGACGGCAGTAAGCGCAAGCCGTGGCTATACGCGCCGACCAGTCAGAACCACCCGTACGCGCACGCGCACCAGCAGTTCCAGAACTACGGCAGCGGTCAGTCATCGGCCTACTTCCACCATGGCTCGGACATCAACCGTCCCTCCGGCAGCCGCATCTACGCGTGTGAGGGCGGTAGGATCACGAGCTTCTACTGGTACAACAGTAAGCCCCTCTACTTCGAAGTGGGGATCACGGATGCGGATGGCTTCGAGTGGCAGTACCACCACGTCGACGAGCCGAAAATCCCGACCTACGTTCGGCAGCAGGCGGCGGTCAAGGGTCTCGTGCCGCGTGGCACCGACCTCGGCGCCAACGTGCACTGGCCGGTAAAGGCCTACGGTCGGCTGTTCCACCACATCCATCTGAACGTGCTCGCGCCCGACGGCCGCTACATCAACCTGATGAACTTCGTGCTGAAGCTCAACGACACCGTGCGGCCAACGGTGTCCAAGGTCTACATCACCCAGAACGGTAGTGAGACCGTGCTCAACACAGGTGGTGCCTCTGGGGCGACAGTGGGGGGCAAGCTCGACTTCGTTGCGCGTGCCGAGGACCTCGTCCAGGGCGAGCCATATCAGCTCACCGTCTATCGTCTGACCTACCAGGTTACGGAGTTGTCCGGCAACAAGACGCACCACGTGCCAGAGACCGACGCTTGGAAATTCGACTACCTCCCCGGTGGCAGTAATCGCAACAGCTTCGTGTGGGATACCTTCCGCTACCGGCTCCGCGACGGCGCCTCGACGCTCTACACCCGCGGCGACTACACCAGCCGGATCTTCTACCACACGCTGACCAACCGCACGGGTGACACGACGGTCAGCGAGTCGAAGGGCTACTGGGATTCGGCGCGCAAGGGTCTCAATGGTCCGTTGTTCCCGAATGGTCAGTATCGCGTGACAGTGCGAGCCTACGACATCGCCGGGAACCTAGGCTCGCGTGCGATCACGTTCAATCTGAGCAACTGACTGCTTGGCGAGATCGCTCGCCTCAGCTCAGCAGATCCGTCACCGCGTCGCGCTCTTGTTTGAGTTCGTTGACCGTGATCTCCAGGCGCTCGCGGCCGAAGTCATCGAAGTCGAGTCCTTGCACGATACTCCAGTTGCCTGAGCCGTCGCACGTGACCGGGAAGCTCGAGATGAGTCCTTCCTCGATGTCGTAGGAGCCGTCGGAACAGACGGCCATGCTCGTCCATTCGCCGGTTGGTGTGCCACGGAACAGCAGGCGCGCATGATCCATCGCGGCGTTCGCGGCCGACATCGCCGACGATAGTCCGCGCGCCTCGATGACCGCTTTGCCGCGTTCTTGTACGGTCGAGATGAAGGCCTCCTTGAACCATGCTTCGTCGGCGGCGGCTGCCGACGCCGTCTGATCCTTTACCTTCGCATGCCGCCACTCGGGGAACTGTGTGTTCGAGTGATTGCCCCAGATCACGACGTTGCTGACGTCCCGATACTCGACGCCGACCCGCCCTGCGATCTGCGCGATGGCTCGGTTGTGATCGAGTTGCGTCATGGCGGTCCAGTTCGTGGCCGGCACGCGCTTTGCGCTCGACATCGCGATCAGGCAGTTCGTGTTACACGGATTGCCGATGACGACCACGCGCACGTCAGCGGCTGCATTCTCGTCGATGGCCTTGCCCTGCCCGACGAAGATCGGCCCGTTCTCGCGGATGAGGTCACCGCGTTGCATCCCCTTGCTGCGCGGTTTCGCGCCGACGAGCAAACAAAGGTTCGCGTCCTTGAAGGCGATGTTCGGATCGTCGGTGCAGACGATGCCCTCGAGCAGAGGGAAGGCGCAGTCTTCGAGCTCCATGCGGACGCCGTTGAGGGCGCCGAGTGCGGGTGGGATCTCAAGGCACTGCAGGATCACCGGAACTTCGGGGCCAAAGATCTCGCCGGCGGCGATCCGGGGAAGGAGGCTGTAGCCGATCTGACCGGCGGCGCCGGTGATCGCGATGCGTTTGGGGGTCGGCATGGCAGCCATTCAAGGGTGCCGAGACCCCACTGGCTAGTGTCCTGTAACAGAAGTCAGCTTGCGCGTTCGCGGCTATCGCCCGCTCGCTGCGCTAGGCGGCGTTGATCTTTGGCTGCCCGAGCGGCATCCCGTCTTCCACATGGTCCGCGCCCTCTTCCCAACAGAAGACGACGTCTCCACGTGAGGTTCGTCCGGGGATGTGGACAACTAGCGGGAATACGGACGGAACGACGAGGCCAAGCCTGTCGAGTTCGGCGAGGGCCGTGTTCATTCCGCGCCGCTGGTCCGCGATCGATGCGTCCAGATCCTGCAATGCGACGATGAAGCCCTCAGGGGTGATGCTCGCCGAGTTCGTCGCGAGGTCGTCTCGCAGCGCCTCGCGGCGGGCCAGGGTCACGCGCCGGTCCCTGACCTCCGCTGAAATCGAGCGGAGAAGCGGAATGAGCGTCCGTGCTTCGGACAGATTCAATCGCTCGTCCATCGTGCTTACTCCTAGTGGCTATCGCTGCCGTGGCTACGTACAGAGACGGCGCTTCTTTCGAGTAGGTTCCCCGAAAATCACTCCCGAAGAGCGTTCCCCGGACTCCCAGTCACGTGTCATGTCTACTGCGCGAAACCATCCCGGTTCCGCACGGAGTTAGTCCGTGAATCGGCCCGAGTAACCCGGAGCAGCGGTGCACTTGGTGCCGCCTACCTGCCGCGGCTCCAGCTCTCTGATTGGATTCGTTCTTGAATCTTGATGACTGCGCCGAACCCGGCGTCGGGGCGCGGTGGGCAGCCGGGCACGTAGATGTCCACCGGGATGATGGTGTCCACACCCTGCACGACGGAGTAGTTGTCGTACATGCCCCCGGAACTCGAGCACGCGCCCATGGCCATCATCTCGATGGCGCAACAGCTGAGCCCCATCGGCATAGGCCACAAGCTGTTCTTTCGCCCCCAGTTGACGAGCGCGTCGAGCGTGGACCTGAAGCACGAGGCGCTCCCATCCTTGACGTGGCCCGCGGCGGCGCTGCCTTGGAAGGGCGATAGCCCGTTGCTTGCTGGCTCATGTGGTCCAAGTTCCATTTTCGTGGATCCAGTGTGCTGCTCCAAGGGCTCCCCGTGCATCGGCCAACTCTCCGGCCTACCATCGGCCAGAGCTATGGCTGAGCGCGAATCGATGGAGTTCGACGTGGTGATCGTCGGCGGCGGGCCGGCCGGTCTCGCCTGTGCGATTCATCTCCAGGATCTCGTTCAACGGCACAACGAAAACGCCGGTGAGGGGGAGTTGCAACTCGAGCCGGAGATCGTCGTCCTTGAGAAGGGCAAGGAGATCGGTGCCCACATCTATTCGGGTGCGGTCATGGATCCGGCCGGCCTCGACGCACTGCTGCCCGACTGGCGGACCATGGATCCGCCGTTAGAGGCTGAGGTCACTTCGGACTCGGTCTACTTCTTGAAGAAGAACAAGGCTCGCAAGCTTCCGTTCGAGCCACCGGCACTGCGCAACCACGGCTACTACGTCATCTCGCTCAATCGCATCGTGCGGTGGCTGGGATCGATTGCCGAGGACAAAGGCATCAGTGTGTTCGCCGGCTTCCCAGCACGCGAGCTGGTCATGGATGGCGGCGCGGTGCGTGGAGTTCGGCTGCAAGATGCCGGTGTCGGCAAGGATGGCGAACGCAAGGGCAACTTCGAACTCGGTGCTGACGTGCTCGGCAAGGTCACGGTGCTTGCCGAAGGCTCCCGTGGCTCACTCGCAAAGAAGCTGATCGCGAACCACGGCCTCGACGGCCCCAATCCGCAGGTCTATGCCAGCGGTGTCAAGGAAGTCTGGGAAGTGCCGCTGGGGAATGTCGCGGCCGGTGCGGTCGAGCACTACATGGGTTGGCCGTTGCCGTCCGAGATCTATGGCGGCGGCTGGGCCTACGGCATGGGTGACGGCGCCGATGGCGGTCGTCTGTTGTCGCTCGGGTGGGTGACGGGCCTTGACTGCGCCGACCCTTCCACCGACCCGCACTGGTACTTCCAGCAGTTCAAGACCCACCCGCGCATTCGAGCCATGATCGCCGATGGCAAGATGCTCGACTACGGTGCCAAGTCGGTCCCGGTCGGCGGTCTCTACTCGATGCCGCGCTGTCATGGCGATGGGTTCTTGATGATCGGCGACACGGGTGGCTTCCTCAATCCGATGAAGCTGAAGGGTATTCACCTCGCGTTCCGCTCGGGCATGTTCGCTGGTGAAGCGATCTTCAACGGGCTGTTACGCCGTGCCGTAGAGGGAGAGGATGGCGTGATGGCCAGCGCCGACCTCGCCAACTTCCAGCGCTTGTTCGAGGACGATTGGACCTTTGACGAGATGCGCCAGTCGCGCAACTTCCACCAGGGCTTCCACAAGGGGCGTCTGGCGGGGTTGATCAACGCGGCCTGGATCATGGTGACTGGCGGGCGTGGTACGTGGTTCCGCGACAAGTTGCCGTCCGTGGCCGGACACACGCGCATGCGCAAGGGCACACCTGCTGCCCACATCAGCGAGCGGGCCAAACTGCCGGGACTCGGCGTGTTGACGCACGACAAGGAAACCGACGTCTACGCTTCCGGCACCAAGCACGAGGAAGACCAGCCGTGTCATCTCGTCGTCGTCGAGCCCGACGTCTGCACGACGCGTTGCAAGCAGGAGTACGGCAACCCGTGCCAGTACTTCTGTCCGGCCAACGTCTACGAGATGGTCGCCAAGGAAGACGGCGCCGCGCGCACACTGCAAATCAATGCCAGCAACTGCGTGCACTGCAAGACCTGTGACATCGCCGACCCCTACCAGATCATCGACTGGGT
The DNA here is from genome assembly GCA_002685965.1 of Planctomycetota bacterium. Lineage (GTDB taxonomy): Bacteria > Planctomycetota > UBA1135 > UBA1135. Next base: position 11,102 of record NYZE01000087.1, read on the forward strand.
GACGCCGGAGGGCGGCGGTGGCCCGAGCTATCGGTTGCTCTGAGCGGCGGCTCGCTCAATCGAAGCGCAGCTTCATGATCCAGCGCTGCCACTGCTCCTGAAAGGCCTTCATGTCGTTATCGCGACGAGAACGGCAATGCCGAGGACCGGGATGACCGCGGCAGACACGAATGGGCGGGGGCGCACCGCTGTAGAGTTGTCGAACGCCTAGCTCACGGAAAGAGTCAGGCGACGCGTTTGCCGGCGATCCAGACCTCATCCACACCGTCCCGCCACACGACGGCGTCGAACCATCGACCCGGCTCCAGCGAGCCGACATCCTCGTCGGCGCCGATTGCCCGCGCGGCGTTCGATGCGGCGGTTCTGGCCAGTGTCGTCGGGTCAGCCCCTACCGCCTCTGCGAAACGCCGCAGCGCCTCATCAAAGGCAAGAACCGACCCCGCGAGCGCACCGGCCGCGTCGCGGCTGACACCGTCACGCACGGTGACTTCGACACCGCTCAACGAGAAGGTCCCTTCGCCGAGCCCCGTGGCCGCAATCGCGTCGGTGACGAGTGCGACGCCGCTGGCGCCTTTGTTGTGAACGAGCAACCGCAGCAGGGCGGGATGAACGTGCACGAGGTCGCCGATGACGCCTGCCGTGATGCGATCGTCCAGCAGACACGCGGTCTGGATGCCGGGAGCGCGCTGGTGGATTGACGACATCGCGTTGCCGAAGTGCGTGCACAGCGTCGCGCCGCGGGTGATGGCCTGCTCGGCCTCTTCGACAGTTGCCTCGCTGTGACCGATCGCGACGCGGACGCCACTCTTGACGAGCCAGTCGATCACTTCGCCGGCACCGTCGAGCTCAGGTGCCATCGTGACGAGGCGCACCCTGCCCCGCGCCGCGGCCATCAGGACTTCGATCGTGTCGATGTCCGGGGGGCTCAAGTCGTCTGCGGCATGGGCACCCCGCCTCTTGGGATTGAGGAAGGGCCCCTCGAGGTGGATGCCCAACGCGCGAGCGGCATCGACCGGCCATGCTTCCAGTGCGTCGGCGACACGAGCCAGTTGCCGCTCCAAAATCTCGATCGGTGCCGAGATCAACGTTGGCAGAAACGACGTGACGCCCGTCGCGACGAGCTTCTGCCCGAGCCGGTGCAGGTCCTCGGCAGGCGCCGTGGCGACATCCACACCGCCGAAGCCGTTGACCTGAAGGTCGACGAAGCCCGGCAGTAGCCAACCATTGTGGCGTGGCCTGCCCACCCCTGGCGCAACGCTCAAGATGCGACCCGCGGCATCCACGTGGACGTCGCCGCCGGCGATGGCATGGTCTGGGAGTACCACCAGCTCGGCGGAGTGCGGTGAGCTCGATGGGGCGGTCATTCGCGCGGCGCGCGGCGCAGCGTCAGGACACCGTCCTCGGTGAGGACGAAGATTCGCGCGATCGGCGCGTCACCGGCGCCAGTCACGGTGATGACTTGCTCTGTCATGAGTGCGCCGGGGTCGTGCTTGGTCGCCCGGTTGGTCGCAGAAGCCGGTAGCGTCGACTCGAACTTGCCGCGGATCGTTTTGTACCTGATCTCAGCCCCTGCGCCTTTGGCGAGGAAGAGCGTGCAATCTCCGGCCTTGGAGCCGAAGTAGAGGGTCGCTCCGGGCTGCATGGCCCTGATGATCAGATTGCCGGTCGTCGTCGTGCCCTTGATCGACTTGCAGGGTTTGAGTACTTCGACGCTGCCGGTCATGGACCGAAACTCGAGGGCTTGCGTCACCGGTCCCGAGCGGATCGTGCCGTTTCTTGTCTCGAGTATCGCGTTGACCGCTGTGTATCGAGAGGTGTCGATTAGCCCATCGCCGGTGCGCAGCCGGAGTTCCAGATCAGACGGGATGCGGAGCGTCGTGTCGTCGGCGACGCAGTCGTGGATTGCGTGTTCCGGCGGCCTGAAGACGAGACGGGTGCGGCCGCTCTTGTCGCGCGTCGTCTCGGTCTTGCAGAGTTCAGCGATTCGCTTGGCCTTCGGTTGCGAGGGTGCACTGATCGTGAGCTGCTTGCGCAGCTCGGCCGGTATGCCCGGCTCCACGTGGATGTTGCCGATCGGAGCGTAGAGGTCGATGCCGACCTCGAGATGCGCCAGGGGCACCGCGTCGGGCTCGACCACCCAGCCGTGTGCCAGCGGCGGTTTCGGCGTCTCCAAGAGGGTATTGCAGCCACAGAGCGCGGCCGGGAGGGCGGTCGCCAGCGCCCCCCAAGGGAGGGCTACGCGCAGGATCGACGGTGCCATGTGCTCCATGAGTCGCAACGTGTGGCGGAGGATACCCCGAGCGGGACGGGCCGCCGAGCCTGCAGCCCTGCATGCGGTTCCCTGGGCTATCGTGGCGCGGTGTCCGACCTCGAAATCCGTCCCGACTTGTTGATTCCCGGGAGGGACCTGACGTTCCGCTTCACGCGCGCGGGCGGGCCTGGCGGCCAAAACGTCAACAAGGTGGAGACGCGGGTGCAGCTGCGTTTTCATCTGCAGCGGTGCGATGCCCTCTCCGATCGGCAAAAAAGCCGAGTTGGTGCTGCGGCTGGTCGGCGCCTGACCCAAGGCGGCGATGTGATCATGGCGTGCGACGCCCATCGGGAGCGCGAACGAAACCGCAACGAGGTGTTGCAACGCCTGCGAGCCCTCATCCGCGCTGCCCTCGCGCCCCAGAAGCACCGTGTCCCGACGAAGCCATCGCGCGCCTCGCGTGAACGCCGCCTGCAGGACAAGCGTGCGCGGTCGACGCGAAAACGAGATAGGGGCAAGCCGCGTCGGGATGACGGGTAGCCGTCGTCTCAGCCCGGGTGTGCCTCGATGATCTCACACAGCTTGTCACGGTCGGGCTCCTGCTCGAGCGCTTTGCGCACTTCGGGCGCGCGCATGACCAACGCGATGCGTGACAGCATGTCGAGATGGCCCTTCAGGCTGCACGACAACACGAGTAGCACGAGCCTGACCGGCTTCTGGTCGATCGAGCCCCAGTCGATTGGGTCGCGCGGGCGCGCGACCCAGACGTGTGGTTCGTCGATCAGGTCGGCGAGCGGCTTGCGCGGATGTGGAATCGCGACGCCCTCGCCAGCTGCCGTGCTTGCGAGCTTCTCGCGCGCTAGCAGCATGTCGAGCAGTTCGTCGCGCGTCACTCGCTCGGGCAGTTCGATGAGGCTCAAGAGGTTGCTCAGTGCTTCAATGCGGTCGCATCCGGGCAAGTCGTCTACCAGGTCCCCGCGTGCAATCGACATCGCCAGGGCGTTCGGCTCGGCCTTGGCCTCGGCGCCGTCACCGTGCAGGCGCATCCCCATGCGCTTGGCCCAGGACTCGACCGCACTGCGGCCGAAGATCAGCTCGCCGCGCACCGTGCGGCAGGGGAGTGCGCCCTTCTTGGACCAGCGCAGCACCGCTTGCTCGGGGACATCGAGCAAGTGCGCGGTCTCGCTGAGGCTCATCTCCAGCTGTGGTGTCATGACGGGCCTGGTAGAGAAAACGGGCAAGGAGGTTAGGGAGCGACGTTCGGGCACGCAACGGCCATATAGTGGTGCACATGCTCGTCTGTGAATCGGTGCTGCGCGTCCGCTCGGGGGTTCGATGACAGCTTTCCAGTTGACCAACGATCAGTTGGCGCTGCGCGAGCGTGCGCGGTCGATTGGTGAGAAGTCGTGTCAGCCCCTCGTCGCTGATGGCGAGAAGGGCCGGGTCAACCGCCAGGTCGTGCAGATGCTCGGTCGGGCTGGACTGCTGCCGAAGTTGTTCCCGATGACGAAGGGGGATGACGCACGCGTTGCGGCGACAGATCTGTGCCTGATGCGTGAAGGCCTTGCCATGGTGTGCCCCGAGGCCGAGACGGCGCTCGCTCTCCAAGGCCTCGGCACCTATCCGATCGTGCAGTCGGGCAGCCCTGCCATGGTCGCCGAGTGGGTGCCGCGGGTCGCGAAGGGCGAAGTGGTCGCAGCGTTCGCGCTGAGCGAGCCGGCAGCCGGATCGGACCCCGGGTCGCTGGCGTTGCGCGCGGAGAAGAAGGGCGATGGATGGGTGCTCTCGGGGACCAAGACGTGGATCTCGAACGCGCCGAGTGCCGATGTCTACACGTTGTTCGCGCGCACGAGCGATGGCGATGGCGCGCGCGGCATCACTGCGTTCATCGTGCCAGGCGGTACCCCCGGCCTGACCGGCGCGTCGATCGAGATGATCGCGCCGCATCCGATCGGCACGCTCGAGCTCACCGATGTTGCTCTGTCGGACGCGTACCGGCTCGGCGAGGTCGGCGAGGGTTTCAAGGTCGCGATGCGCACGCTCGACTTGTTCCGGCCGAGTGTCGGTGCCTTTTGTGTCGGCATGGCCCAGCGAGCACTCGACGAGGCAGTTGGCTGGGCCAAGGAGCGCCGTGCGTTCGGGAAGGCGATCAAGGACTTCCAGGCCGTCTCCCACGCCTTGGCCGACGCTGCAACCCAGGTGCGTGCAGCTCGACTCTTGGTCTACTCCGCGGCCGCAGCCTACGACGCGGGCCAGGGCAATTCGAAGCTGGCGGCAATGGCGAAGTTGTTCGCAACGGAGACGGCCCAACGCGTCGTCGACGTCGCCGTGCAGGTGCTAGGTGCTCGCGCGCTCGAAGCGAGCCACCCACTCGCGCACCTGTGGCTCGAGGTGCGTGCGCCGCGGATCTACGAGGGCACCAGCGAGATCCAGCGCGAGGTCATCGCGCGCGAACTGTTCCGCTAGGTGGCCGAGAAGCGACGGCTCGTGGCGGCCCGCAATGCGACGTTGGCTGGGCTGCGAAGGCGTGACGGCGAGAAGCTTGGTACCTGCAACGACAACTGAACCAGCGTCGATGACTGCAACGCAAGAGCACGACCGGTCGCAAGAACTGACGGGACCGTTCAGGTCGGAGTGACGGCGACGGCCATGATCTCGACCAGTGCGGCCGGGTCGAAGAGGCCCTTGACCTCGAACAAAGCCATGGCCGGGTAGTGGCGGCCGAGGTGGCGCCGCCAAGCCGCGCCGATCGCTTTGCGTGAATCCCGATAGGCGGCTGCGTCGGTCACGAACAGCTGCACCTGCACGAGGTGGGCTGGCTTGGCGTCTGCCGCAGTGAGCGCTGCTGCCAGGTTGGCGAGCGCTTGGTCGAACTGCTCGACGAAGCCGTCGCTGACAATCTTGCCTTCCCTGTCGCAGCCCGTCTGGCCACCGAGCCAGATCGTGTTGCCGGGGGCCGCCCGCACGGCGTGCGCGAAGCCGACCGCCGGCATCAGGTCGGGAGGGTTGATGAGGTTGTGGTCGCTCATCGCCCTTCCCAGAGTGGATCGCGCTTGTCGACGAAGGCGTTATAGAACTCGCGATGGTCCGAGCTGTTCATCAACAGCGCCTGCGTCGTCGCGTCCAGTTCGAGCGAGCTGGCCAAGTCCGTGTCGAGTTCGCGCGACAGCAGCTTCTTGGTGTTCGCGTAGGCGAGCGCCGGGCCCTTGACGAGCCGATCGCATAACTTCTGGGCTTCGGGCTTCAATTGATCCGAATCGACGGTCCGGTTGGCGAGCCCAATCTCGACGGCGTGCTGGGCGTTGACCGCGTCGCCGAACATCAGGATCTCGGTGGCGCGACCGAGCCCGATGATGCGTGGTAGGAGGTAGGCGGCGCCCATGTCGGCCCCTGACAGCCCGACCTTGGTGAACAGGAAGCGGAACGCCGCGTCGTGGGTCATGATCCGAAAGTCGGAAGCGAGCGCGATCACGGCGCCTGCCCCCGCCGCGATGCCATTGATCGCGGCGACGATCGGGATCGGCATCTCGCGCATGCGTTGCACGACTTCGCACGTCATGCGCGTGAACTCGAGGTGAGAGCCCGCACCGCGGTTCAAGAGCTCGCCGATGATCTCGTGCACGTCACCACCGGAGCAGAACCCGCGTCCCGTACCAGTGATCACGAGGACGCGAACGTCGGCGTGCTGCTGCGGTAGCTCGGTGAACAGGTCGCGCAGGTCGGCGTAGACTTCGAAAGTTAGCGCGTTGAGGCGCTCCGGTCGATCGAACACCAGCCACGCAACTTGATTGCTGATGTCGAGCTTGAAGTGCCTCCACTCCGACGTCTTGCTGGAGGAACCGGTGAATGAAGTCAACTTTGCACTCCTCCTCCGTCGAGGGCGATGGTCTGGCCGTTGATCGCGCCGGCCAGGTCGGAAGCGAGGAAGCACACGGCGTGTGCCACTTCTGCTGGCTCGACCAACCGGCCGAGCGGCGTGAACCTTAGCAGCTCCTCAAGCGCCTCGGCTTCACTGCGTCCGGTCTTGTCGACGATGTTGGCGACCGATCGGTCGGTCATCGCTGAGCGCACGTAGCCGGGGCACACCGCGTTGGCCGTAATCCCGGTGCCCGCGACCTCGGCAGAGACGGCGCGCATCAAGCCGATCGCCGCGTGCTTGCTCGCGGTGTAGCCGGCCGTGTAGCGCCAGCCGAACAGGCCAGCCACGGACGCCACCGTCACGATTCTCCCCGTGCTCCGGTCGCGCATTCCACGCAGCGCCGCGCGCGTGCACAGGAAGGCACCGGTCGCGTTGACCGCGAGCATGCGCTCCCAATCCGAGAGTTCATAGCAGTGTGCGGGTGCAGAGTGCGCTACGCCGGCATTGTTGACGAGGACATCGACTGGACCGGCTTCGGTGAACAGCGCATCGACCGATGCTTCATCTGTGATGTCGCACTGCCGTGCGCTGATGTCCCCACTCGACGTCACGTCAGCGAGGGCTGCTTCGTCGCGGCCGCAGACGATGACACGGTCGCCCAGTTCGGAAAAACTCTGGGCACACGCGTGGCCGATTCCCTTGGCGCCGCCGGTTACTAGCACGAGTCGTTTACCCATGGTCCTCTACCTCTGCCCACCGCGGGACGGCGATCTCGACGATATTCGACGGAAGGCCGCGCCGGCCGCCGCGGTCGTAGGCCTGCACGTAGTAAGAGTAGCGGCGTCCCCCTACAACCGTATCGTCGTTGCGGCCCGGTGTCGTCGTGGCCACCAGTCGATCGAAGGTGTGGCCGTCGATCGAGCGAAACACGTCGAAGCCCGCCAGTCCATCGCCCTTCGGTCTTGGCCATTGCAGTCGATTGCGGCCGTGCTTGTGCACTCCGCTCAGTGTGTCGCCGTCGGGCCACTCGAGCTGTGCACGGTCGACTTCGCCCGGACGAGGCGCCTGCTGCAGCCCGCGCGGCCAGAGGTAGCACACGACTGTCTTGAAGTTTTCGTCCAGGTTCTTGCACACATTGCAGTAGATGCAGCGAACGACCTCGTCGAAGCGACCTTCCTGCGCCTTGATCGGCCACCAGGGATCCGCGAGCAGCGCGCGCGCCATCCCGATGATGTCGCACCGGCCTTCGACGAGCAACTGCTCGGCGAGCTCCACCGTGCCGATCTTGCCGCTGCCGAGCACCGGTGTCTCATGGCCGCGCGCGCGCAATGCTGACCGCACGCCCTCGGCCAGCCAGACGTTGAAAGCGTCGGGGTACTGGCTGCCCGGCATGCAGCGGTCGCCGGAGTAACCCGTGTACGGATATAGCGGCCGACCTTCCTGGTGGATCGCGTCCTCGAACTTTCCGCCCGCCGACAGTGACACATAGGCGGCGCCGAGCTCTGCGAAGCGCACGGCGAACTCGGCCGAGTCCGGCAGCGAATAGCCGTCCTTGATGCACTCCTCGGCGTCGTAGCGAACGCCGACCGGGAAGTCGTCGCCGACTGCCTCGCGGACCCGCGCCATGACCATCGTCGGCAGGCGCATGCGGTTCTCGAGCGTGCAGCCGTAGCCGTCGCGGCGCTTGTTGCGCCGCGACAGCAGCGACGACAGCGTGTAGGCGTGTGCCATGTGCAGCTCCACGCCGTCCATTCCGGCGGCCTGAGCACGACGAGCTGCGGCGGCGAACATCGCCGGAAGAGCTTCGATGTCCTCACGTGGGACGTCGCCGATCTTCTGCCGCCAGCCCGAGCGCGCGATCTTGAGGAAGTGAATGATCTGCAGGAACAACTTGCCTGGGCCGGCCGCGTGCACGGCGTCGGCCACCCGAGCCAGCCCCGGCACGAACTCATCGCTCGAGGCTCTGAGCAGCGGGCCAGACTTGCCGCCGTGTACCGACGTCGCCTCGATCACGACCAGGCCGGCGCCACCCTCGGCGAAGCGAGTATATCGGTCGACGATCTCGTCGTTGACGAACCCGTCCGAACCCGCCAAGCGCGTGACCATCGCCGGAACCGCGATGCGGTTCGGGAGAGTGACGGTGCCGGTTTGGATGGGGTCGAAGAGCACTGCGCGTGGCGGAGATTCTACGAGCCGTAGCGTTCCTTCAGCTCTTTCAGCTTCAGCAACGCTTCCAGGGGCGAGAGCTTGTCGGGGTCGAGCTCGGACAACTCGTCACAGGCCGGGCTCGGTGGGGGCTGGAAGAGGTCCAGCTGCTGGCCGTCGTGCCGCTTGGTCGCGAGAGCCGGCTTGGTGCGCTCGCCTTCGCCTTCGAGTTTGGTGAGCACCGAGTGAGCACGGTCGAGGATGTCGCCCGGGATGCCGGCGAGCCGCGCCACGTGCAGGCCGTAGGACTTGTCGGTGCCGCCGGCCTCGATGCGGTGCAGGAAGACGATGTCCTCCTCCCACTCGCGGACGGCGACGTGGGCGTTGTGCACGCCGACGGCAAGGTCGGCGAGCTCGGTGATCTGATGGTAGTGGGTCGCGAACAGGGTGCGGCAGCCGATGCGATCGTGGAGCGCCTCGCAGATCGCCCACGCGAGCGCCAGCCCGTCATAAGTCGAAGTGCCGCGACCGACCTCGTCGAGAATCACGAGCGAGCGATCGGTCGCGTTGTTGAGGATGTTCGCGGTCTCCTCCATCTCGACCATGAACGTCGAGCTGCCGCGGGCGATGTCGTCCGCGGCGCCGACGCGAGTGAAGATGCGATCGACGAGGCCGACACTTGCACTGCGCGCGGGCACCCAGGACCCGATCTGCGCCAAGAGCACGATCAGCGCGACCTGTCGGATCCACGTGGACTTGCCGGCCATGTTCGGACCGGTCAGCACGATCAGACTGCGCGCCGGCGGGCCGAGTGCGCAGTCGTTGGGCACGAAGGGCTCGCCGGCGAGCATGGTCTCGATGACCGGGTGACGTCCGTCCTCGATCGTCAGCTCTTGTCCGTTGCTGAGCGCTGGGCGACACCATGCGCGCTTGACCGCGAGCTCGGCCAAGGCGGCGGCGACATCGACCTCCGCCACGTGTCGTGCCGCGTCGAGAATGCGCGAGACCTGGGACGCCAGCTCGTCACGCAGGGCGACGAACAGTTCGAACTCCTGATCGCAGGCCAGCTCGTCGCTCTTGAGGACCTTGGTTTCGTAGTCCTTCAGCTCGGGTGTCACGTAGCGCTCGGCGTGCTTGACGGTCTGCTTACGGATCCAGCTTGCCGGAATCGTCTCGGTGCCCGCGCTTCGCGGCACTTCGACGTAGTAGCCGAACACCTTGTTGAAGGCGACGCGCAACGTGGCGATGCCACTCTCTTCGATGGCTCGCGCTTGGAAGCGTGCCATCCAGACCTTGCCTTCGCGACCGATCGTGCGCAGCTCATCGAGGTCGGCGTCGAAGCCTTCCCTGATGACACCGCCTTCCTTGAGGGCCAGCGGCGGCTCGTCGACGATGCGCTGTTGGATGCGATCGGCGAGATCGGCCAGGTCGTCGAGCTCGTCGCGCACCGCCATCAACAGCGTGCTTTGCGCGCCCTGCACGGCCGTCCGCAGCTCTGGCAACACTCGCATCCGGGCCGCGAGCGAGACCAAATCGCGCGCATTGGCGCGACCACACGACAGGCGCCCGGCCAGGCGCTCGAGGTCACGGATGCCCGTGAGGCAGGCGCTCAGTGAGTCGCGCAGCGCCGGTGCCTCAACGGATTTGCTGACTGCGTCCCGGACC
>NYZE01000088.1 GCA_002685965.1 Planctomycetota bacterium
CGGATTGTGCGACGCGGTCACGACCACGCCGCCATCACAAGGCGTCTCGCCGATCGCGTGGTAGACGCACGGCGTCGAGGCGAGCCCGATGTCGACCACCTCGCAACCCGCTGACTGGATGCCATCGCAAAGCGCATCGGTCATCGAATCGGCCATGGTCCGCATGTCCTTGCCTACCACGAGGCGCCGCGCATCCAGATAGGTCACGAGCGCCTGCCCAACGCGACGAGCGATCGTCTCGTCGATCTGGTCGGGATAGGTACCGCGGATGTCGTACGCCTTGAAAATACTCATTGGCCGGAGGTTACCCGTCCCAGGGCTCTGCATCGACGCCGCTGTCGGTCACACCCCCGCCAGATCGCACGTCGGTCACGGCCTGCTCCGCCGCATGGATGGCGACATCGATGTCTGCGTCCGTGAGGTCGCGGTGCAGAACGAAGCGCAAGCGTCCGCGGCGCGGCGCGAAGCAATGCAAATCGTAACGGGCGAGCGTGTGCACGACGGTCGCGGTATCCAGTCCGTCGAGCTCGACCCTGACGATGTTGGTATCGACGTCGGCTGGATCGACGACAAGGCCGTCGATGCGGCCGAGGCCGACTGCCAGGCGCTGGGCGCGCTCGTGGTCCTCGGCCAGCCACTTTGGACCTTCACGAAGCGCAATCAGGCCAGCAGCCGCGAGCACACCGACTTGCCGCATGCCGCCACCGAGCGCCTTGCGCACGCGGCGCGCCTCGGCGATGAACGCACGATCGCCGGCAAGGCACGAACCCACGGGCGCACCAAGGCCTTTGGACAGACAGCACATGACAGAATCGGCCGGAGCCGCGAGGCCCGCCACCGGCAGGCCAAGGGCGGTGGCGGCGTTGAACAACCGGGCGCCATCGACGTGCAACTTGACGCCGTGCGCGCGCGCGGCATCAGCAAGCTCGCGCACGCGCGCCAGCGGAACCACGCGGCCACCCGCCATATTGTGAGAGTTCTCGAGCACGAACAGAGTCGTGCGCGGTTGGTGATCGTCGACCGAGTTACGCACACGATCGAGCAAGTCGCTCACTTCGGGCACGCCGCTGTCGCGGTAGAAGGTCCAAACCTGCACGCCCGCGATCCGCGCGGCACCACCACCCTCGTAGCGGAAGGTGTGCGTTCCTTCTTCCATCACCGCTTCGTCGCCGGGCCGACACCAGACGCTGACGGCGATCAGGTTGCACATCGTCCCCGACGGACAGAACAGCGCCGCTTCCTTGCCGATGCGCTCGGCGAACTCGCGCTCAAGTTCCTGCACGGTCGGGTCATCACCGAGCACGTCATCGCCGACGACGGCCTCCGCCATGGCACGACGCATCTCGGGCGTTGGCCGTGTGACCGTGTCCGAACGGAAGTCGAGCATCAGGCTACAGCCCCGACTGGATCAGCTCGCGGATACGACTCAACGCCTTCTCGATATTGGGAACGCTGTTGGCGTAGGAGAACCGCAAGTAACCCTCGCCATGCGCGCCAAAGCTCGTGCCTGTCAGGCACGCAACCCCCGCCTTCTCGAGGAACAAGGTCTCGAGTTCCTTCGACCTCTTGCCGTGCTCCTCGAAGTTGGGAAACACGTAGAACGCACCCTTGGGCATCAGGCAGCTCACGCCGGGCAACGCGTTGAGCCCGTCGACGATCACGTGGCGACGCGCGTCGAACTCGCGGATCATCGCAGCGACGTCGTCCTGCGGACCGCGCAGGGCCTCGACACCTGCCATCTGCGTGAATGACGCCGTGCATGAGGTCGCGTTGACCTGCAACTGAGTAATGCGGGTGGCGAGTTCAGCGCTCATGACGCCATAACCGAGCCGCCAACCGGTCATCGCATAGGTCTTGGAAAAGCCATCGAGAATCACGAGGCGGTCGCGCAGATCGGCGTGCCGCGCGAGCGAGTCGTGCTTGAGCCCGTCGTAGTGGATACGCGAGTAGATCTCGTCGGACATGATCCAACAGTTCGGGTACGGGCGCAGCGCTTCGGCGATCCCGTCGATGTCGTCCCTGTCCAGCACGCCGCCACACGGGTTGCTCGGCGAGTTGAGGATCAAGAGGCGTGTGCGATCATTAAGCAGTGTCTTGAGTTCATCGACGTCGAGTGCGAACTCGTTAGCCTCGCGCAACGGCGCCGGCACCGCCTTACAGCCGAGGCAGTTGATCATCGACTCGTAGATCGGGAAGCCCGGATTCGGATAGACGGCTTCGCAACCCTCTTCGAGCACGGCCATCATCAAGAAGAACATGATCGGCTTGCCACCCGGCACGACCACGACCTGATCGGGGCTCACGTCGACGCCGCGCGTGCTGGCAACCTCCTCGGCGATCGCCTCGCGCAGCGCGGGCAGCCCCGACGCCGGACCATAGTGGGTCCAACCCTCGCGCAGGGCAGTTACGCCAGCCTCGACGATGTTCTTGGGAGTGTCGAAATCGGGCTCGCCGATCTGCAGATGCACGATGTCGCGCCCCTCAGCCTCAAGCTGTTTCGCGCGCGCGAGCACTTCGAAGGCAGTCTCGGTGCCGAGATTCGCCATCCTGGCGGCGAGTTTCATGTCAGCGGTTCCCCTTGCGTCTCATCTGGAGGTCAGGTCGTCAGCGACCGGGATGATAGCGGCGCTTCACGGCACCCGTGAGCGTCGGCCAGCCGTCCAACGCCAAACAGGGGCACCCCAGCAAAAGGTGCACCACGAACGTCTTGGCTCACTCCTTCCGATGGCGTCCACCGGAGACTCAGGTGGGCACCGCCCATCCTGAGCCTCCCGGCAGTGGAAGAGAGCCCCCTCGGGTTCGTGGCTGTCGTCGTCTCTAGAAGCCGGGGACGTTCGCCGCCTTCTTGTAGAGCATGCGACAGACGATCCACCCGACGGCGACCATGACCCCGACCATCCAGATCTTGTCGGCCATCCACGGCTTATGCTGCGCCACCATCATCAGCACCAGCGGGATCGACATGTAGGTGTTGTGTTTCGAGCGCAAACCGGCGAGCGCGGGATCAGCCGGTGCCGGCGCATCGCCATTCTTGATCGCCGTGATGATGCGCCGTTGCGCCGGCCAGATCCGGAACCAGACGTTGAAGGCCATCCAGGTGCCGAACATCGCACCGAGATGGATCGTCGTGGCACGGTACGAGAACCCGCCAACCTCTTGCAGCAGGTAGACCCACGCCGTGGCCCAAATGATGCCCACCACGAACTGGATCTGCGTGGTCTTGAACACCGTCTTCACGAGGATGTCGTAGACATGCATGCTCAAGAAAGTGAAGACGATGAGGGCGATCCCGATTGTGCGACTATCGGCCTCCCCCGCCCACAACGTCGCGTTGTGCGTGACCTCGTCGCTGCCCTTCACGTGATAGAACACCACCATCAACAGCAAGAGTCCGGTGACCCAAGTCCACGCCGCACCCCACCGAAACCAGAACAACGCGCGCGGCAGGAGCTCCGGAATAACCTTCCTCTTGCACTCGGGTTCCAAGGTCGCCGCAAATGGCCCGTTGACCCAGTTGAAGAAGTAGAGCAACCCGATCCAGATGATGCCCGCGACCACGTGAGCCCAGCGGAATAGGGATTCGACGATATCCATTGATTCGTTTTCTCCTCAAGGGGAAGAGCCTGTCAGTTGCTGGGGTTCAGGATAAGACCTTGGGCACCTTGCCATGCACCACGAAGTTGACGGCTTCATGGCTTTGACGTGCCGTGAACCGCTCGACCACGGGTGATGCCAGGAAGCGCGTCAGTGCCAGCACAGGGTGACTACGCATCTTGTCCCGTTCGTCGAAGTGGTTGCATTCGTCGAACGCCGCGATCGTCGTCTTGATCATGTGCGCGACGATGATCGGACGCACCGCGCTGCTGTCGGCCAGAGCCAAATCGAGCAATGCGCTGCGCAGACGGTCGAGATCACGCCTGCGAGACAGGTACTTCAGCACCAGCGACACAGCTTCTCCAGTCTGCTTCCGTCGGATGTGATCGACGATTTGCGCGAGCGCATCCGTTCTCGTCTCGCGGAGCCGGATCTTGACCAGGATGCCGCGGGTTTCCGGAGCGTTGTCGAGCGTCTTGGCCTTGTTGATGAAGCGAGCGAGGAAGAACAAGTGCCGCAGCGAACGTGGACCGCGGTGACGCTGCATCGCAGCGCGCACGGCATTGGCGTAGGTCAGGATGTGCGTCGCGAAGAGCCAGCCGTCCTGCACACCCGGATTCGCATCGTGCGCAACGTCGAAGCGCAGCAGCCGCTCTGAGGCGGCGAGCACGAGCCCTTCGATCATCTGCGAGATCGGCACGCCAAGCCGCAGCGACGCCGCGATCGCCTCGAACGCCTCCGCGTCCTTGCCGTCGGTAACCGCTGCGACGAACGCGTCGCGGCTCCAGCCCTCGGGTCCATCGCCGTCCTGGAACGACAGCATCTCTTCGAAGCCGGGCTCGATCTCATGGAGCCGGGCCCGGAACGGCGTCCAGGGCGGCAAGGTGTCCTCGCGCGTGCCAACACCGATCATGTAGAGCAGGGCCGACAGGATGTCGTCGGCGTGCTCGAATCCGACGATGTCGAGGAAGTCGAAGACCTTGATCGAGTAGATCAGGGCGTGGCCAAAGTCGAGAAAGTGGTCGGCGCACAGCTCGAGAAACCACGGCTCGATGACATCGCGCTGCCAGCCGGCCTGCAACGCTCCACGCAACAGGCTCTCGGCCGCCTCGGTCTCTTCGGCTTCGACGAACTCGTGGAAACGCTGCCGGGCCAGAAGCGGATCCTCGCCAGGGTGGACAGGTTCCGCGACCGCTCGTTTGGCGCGACGCACGTGGGTCTCAGCGGCGAGTTCGAATGGCTGCATGAGCGGCAGCACGATGTCCATCCCCTGGAAGCGCGGTGCGTAGTCGAGGACATCCATCGCCACCGGCAGCACGTGTGTCGAACCAAACTCACCGCGCTCGGCATCGAAGCGCACCACGAACAGCGCCAGCTGTTCGACCGACGTGCCGAGCTGCAACAGGCGAGTGATGTCTCGCGCGACCTTCCCTAGCCGTCGTTCGAGCAGAGCCTCTTCGAGGCTGGTCCACAGGCGCGGCAACTGCTCGGATGGATCAGGATCCTGAACGTCGACTTCGACACGATGGCCGATCACGCGAACGGGAAAGGTGCGCACGTCGTCGTCGCCGAGCACACAACTCCCATCACGCAGATCGAACTTGAAGTTGTGCCAAGCACAGGTCAGCACGCAGCCCTTGACCTGCCCCGACAGCAACGGATAGCCCTCGTGCGGGCAACGGTTGTCTACCGCGTAGATCTCGCCGTTCTCCGTACGAAACACCGCGATCTGCTTGTCGTCCGAACGAACGAGCTTGGCGGCCCCGGGAACGAGTTCGGCGGCATCGAAGGCGGGAATCCAGGTCTCGGGCACGGGGAGGATCCTAGCGTCGAGGGGGCGCGGGCAGACCAACTCTCGTGCCGGCAGAGTACGAGAGTTGCTCCTACTTGGGGTTGTCCACCACGAGCGTCACGGGACAGTGGTCGGAGCCTTCGACGTCCGCTTCGATGCCGGTCGAGCGCACCTTGGACCAGTAGGCTTCGTCGACAACGAAGTAGTCGATGCGCCACCCTATGTTCCGTTCGCGGGCGCGCGTTCGCATGCTCCACCACGAGTAGGCGTCGACAGTGTCGGGGTGCTGCTCGCGCCAGGTGTCCTTGAAGCCGGAGTCCAGAAAGGACCCGAACCACTCCCGTTCCTCCGGCAGGAAACCCGGGGAACCCTGGTTCTCCTTGGGGCGGGCAATGTCGATGTCTTGGTGCGCGACGTTGAAGTCGCCAGCCAGGATCACGTGGCGGCCAAGTTCCCTTTGGCGGGCCGAGAAGTGTTCGATGGCAGCGTTGAAGGCGAGTTTGTAGTCGAGCCGCGCCGTCTTGGCCGCGCTGTTCGGAAAGTAGATCGAACAGACCACGACGTTCCCGAAACGGGCGCCTATCAAGCGGCCCTCGTCATCGAACTGCTCGTCGCCAATGCCGCGAATCCACTCGTCGGGCTCGAACCGCGTCCAGATCCCGACCCCGGAGTAGCCCTTGCGCTTGGCCGACTCATACGCCACGAACCAACCGGGCACGTCCACCAGATCGGCGGGCATGCCCGCCGGATAGGCCTTGGTTTCCTGGAACAGCACGACGTCCGGATCGGTCTCGTCGAGCCAGTCGAACAGGCCCTTCTTGAAAACCGCGCGCAGCCCGTTGACGTTCCAAGAAACGAGGCGCAAGGATCAACTCCTGTTCAGGTTCCAGTCGTAATCGAGGTAGCCCCAACTGCGGTCGAGGAAGTCCTTGGCTCGATCGGGCGCGTAGTGCTGCAGGAAAGAGCGCACGTTTTCCTTGCTGCCCCAGTCTTGGACGTACCACTCGAACAACTTGGTGACGTGCAGCAGGCCATCGATGATCCGACACCCGTGCTC
>NYZE01000089.1 GCA_002685965.1 Planctomycetota bacterium
CGTTCGTCGCCGCGCGGACGGTAGACGGCGTCGAGTCCGAAGACCTCGTCCAGGGTGATGCCATCGGGCCCGACGAACCGCGTGGTGTACAGGGCATCGCGGTCTTGCGTGATGGCCAGACATATCCCCTCGGGGCCGTGCTCCAGCTCCGCGAGCGTCACGCCGGTCGAGGCGTAGAAGTCGCCGCGGGTCACCGCTTCGGTGATCGCTGCGGCGGACAGTTCCGTTGCTTGCACCATGATCCAACCGCGCCCCGGTGTAGAGGTGAGGTTCTTGCCGTGGTAGTGGTGGCTGTCGTCGGTCGCAATGCCGAACAAGGGAGGCGCATTCAGCACGCTGAGGCGCAGCGTGTTGGCGATGTCCCACATCCGTTCGACACTGGCGTGCAGCTTGTCGCCGAGGTGTCGGGTGCCGCGGTGGCCGTTGAACACCTCGAAGAACTGCTCCTCGACGACGTGCGCGAGGTCCTCTGCGGTGACTCCCCAGCCATAGTTGGGGTGGTTGAGGTGTGCGACGATCGTGCGCTGCAGTCGTTCCGCTTGCGCAGCGACAGCGCGCAGATTGCGACGCATGACATCTTGGACCCCCTTGCCGTGCTGTGGCTTGATTCGCTCGCCGACATTGGTGGCGTTTATGTGCACCGGCAAGCGGCCGTGGGCGCTGTCCGTGATCTCCTCGGCCTGGATCATCAGAAACTCGCCGGGCGTCTCGACCAGTGAGCGGAACTCATCCAGGCGTTTGAGGCGGACCTCGGTGCGCTTGACCTGCTTCTTCTCCTTGTTGACGGCCTCACGTTCACGCGTCTCGACCCAGTCAGTGCCAAAGCGCGCCCGGTAGCGTTCGAGTGCTTGCGCGCCGCCACGCCTCTTCGGTAGTTCGACGTCGATCCACCGCACGGTGTTGCTGAGCACGTTGTGGTCGCTCAGAGCGAGGAAGTTGTATCCGTGCCGGGCGTACCAATCGGCGATCATCTCCGGGAAGTCGTTCCCGTCACTCCACAAGGAGTGGGTGTGCAGATTGCCTTTGAACCATCGTGGTGCGCCCTGCTGAGCGGAGAGAGTTGGGGCCAGGCACAAGGCCACGCCAAGGGCTACGCGCATCCGCGCATGCTAGGTCGCACACGGACAGCGCGCTACGGGTGCCATGTGGCCCGTGACTGGACCGACCATGGAACACACATGGACACTTGGCCCGATCGTGGTCGGCACAATCTGTGGCCTGGCCGCGGCGCGACAGGAGCAGGGTGAGGTTTCGATTCTGGGCACGTCCTGCGGCCTCGACATGGCCACGCCACATTGGGTCCCAGCGGTCTGACTTGACGTGAGTGGTCAGGTCGAGGACGCGTTGTCCACCGTCAGGAGACCATCGAGACGCCCTCCCTGCGTATCGTGTAGTCGTTCGTTGCTGTTTGCGTTACGCACGGTACGAGGGGGCCTTGCGGTCCTTCACGGCTTGTCCTAAACGGATTCGGACCCCCGGGTTGGAGGCTGTGGGGAGGGTGCCCTTGCCCTATCGGCTCAAGTAGTCGATCATGTCTGACCTGGCCGCCTGTTCTGCGGCCCGTGATCGCCTTTCCTCGGGAGGGCTCTCCCGAAGGAAGTTTGCATGGCTAAAGAAGAACCGATCGAAGTGGAAGCCTTGGTCAAGGAAGCGTTGCCGAACGCGCGCTTTCGCGTAGAGCTCGACAGCGGGCACAAGATCCTCGCCTACGTCGCCGGCAAGTTGCGCAAGCACTGGATTCGGGTCCTGCCGGGAGACCGCGTGACCGTTCAGATGTCGCCGTACGACCTCACCAAGGGGCGCATCGTCTACCGCGGCTGACGCACGTTCTTGATGCCCGATGCGCGGGAATGGAACGAGTCACGCAGCTTGGAGGCGCTGGCGCGATGAGTGCCAGCCTCGGCCTAGTCGGCTGCGACGGTCATGTAGAAGTTCCGGTCGAGCTTGAGGTTCGTTAGCTTGGCGCCGAGGTTGATCGTGGTGGGTTTGTCGCTGACCGTGACCCGCATCTGCCGGCCGTTGATCTTCAACACCACGGGCACCCGGAAGCCGGGCACGACCTTGTCCCAGCGGAGGGACACCGAGTCACCACTCGCCGCGTAGCGCAATATCGGGATGTCGGTGGTTCGCAGATACTGATCGAAGACCAGGCTGAAGTCGAAGCCAGCTTTCTCGCTGATGAACGCTTCGACTTGTTCCGTCGTCACGGTCCGGTGCCAGAACTCGGCGTTGATGCCGCGCAACACCTCGCGCCACTTCGTGTCGTCGTCGAGGATGTGCCGCATGGTGTGCAGCATGTTGCCGCCCTTGTAATACATGTCGCCGGAACCCTCGTGGTTGAGGTTGTAGGTTCCTATGACCGGGCGCCGGTTGCGGATCAACTTGCGGCAGCCGATGACATAGCGTGCCGCCTCTACCTTCGTGAAGTGGTAGTTGACGAAGAGGTTCTCCGCGTAGTTCGCGAAGCTCTCGTGGATCCACATATCGGCGGCGTCCCTCATCGAGACGTTGTTGCCGAACCACTCGTGCGTGGACTCGTGGATGATGATGAAGTCGAACTTGAGGCCGACACCCGTGAGGCTCAGGTCGCGGCCGCGATATCCATTCTTGAACCCGTTGCCGTAGGTGACCGAGCTCTGGTGCTCCATGCCCAGGTAGGGGACGACGACGAGTTTGTAGCTATCTTCGTAGAATGGGTATGGCCCGAACCAGTGCTCGAAGGCGGCGAGCGTGCGCGGGACTTCGGTGAACTGCCTCGTCGCCGCTTCGACCTGGTGTTCGAGGACCCAGTACTCAAGATCAAGCGTGCCGCGCTCACCCTGGTACGTTCCCGGTAGGCGGACGTAGTTGCCGATGTTGACGTTCACGCCATAGTTGTTGATCGGGTTGGTGACGCGCCAGTGAAAGGTCTTCGTTTTGGCCGCGGCATCGTGCTTCGTATCGCGGAGCCGACCGTTCGACACCGCGGTCAGCGCCTCTGGCACGGTAACGCGGATGTCCATGCCGGTGTCGGGCTCGTCGGCGCCGTGGTCCTTGTTCGGCCACCAGATACTCGCGCCGATGCCTTGGCACGTGGTGGCGATGAAGGGATTGCCCTTTGCGTCGGTCTTCCACGAGAAGCCGCCGCTCCACGGCGGCCTGACGCTCTCGGTCGGCTTGCCCTCATAGAAGACCTGGATGCTGTCTTCGACCGAGGCCGCAAGCGGCGTCGGCAGCTCAATCCAGTAGCACTTGCCCTCGCGTTCGAAGGTCAACTCGTCTGTGCCGTGGGTCACGCGCGTGATCTCGAGCGGCGGCTGCAGGTCGATCTGCATCCGGTCGCCGCCTGTCACGGTCTTGAACGAGATGATGTTCGAGCCCTTGATGCTCTTCGTCTCGAGGAAGACCTGCACCCGCAAGTCGTAGTGCTGCAGGTCCCACCAGGCGCGCTCCGGGGTGATGGACCCACGCAGGTGATCCTGCCGTGTGAAGCCCCTCGGGAGAGGGACGGGAGCCTCGGGGATCGTGCGTTGTCCGGTCGACGCGACGCAAGTGGCGAGGGTGCAGGCCAACGGGAGGATGAGGAATGGCCGGTGAGTCGAGGGCATGCGCGCTGGGTTCGAGTGCGAGAA
The DNA here is from genome assembly GCA_002685965.1 of Planctomycetota bacterium. Taxonomy (GTDB): domain Bacteria; phylum Planctomycetota; class UBA1135; order UBA1135. The sequence goes on from NYZE01000089.1 coordinate 3,612, forward strand.
TTGTGCGGCCCCACATCCTAGTGCTGCGGCCATCTCACTGGAGGCCCGGCCGGAGAGAACTGAGCAAGGCTGCTGATGGGCAGTGGTCACCCGCGTTAGACTGCGGCGCCTCGATTGAGATACGACCTTGAGTTTTGATCCGACCGAACCAAACGCCGCCGACGCTGCACCGAGTGCGGAGGAGACGATCGTCGGCATCGAAGCGCTCCTCGCCGACCGCCGCCGCATGCTCGAGTTGTCGACCGAGATGCGCGAGCGCTTGCTGACGGCCTGCGGGCGCTTGGCCCGGCCCGACTACAAAGAGAAGTCGGCCTACAACAAGGCGCGGCGTCGCAAGCGGACAGCCGAGCGCAAACAAGCTGACGAGGCCGTGCTTGAGCGGACACGGATCCGTTCGCAGCGGATCGCGCTCGTCTACCCGACGCCCCTGCCCGACGGTTCCGGCGATGTCGATGCGGGTGGAGTCCCCGCTACCCCGCCATCGCCGGGAAGCGTGCGCTTGGCGCGCAACTGCTACATCTGCAAGGCGGATTACCACGAAGTGCATGGCTTCTACGATGCCATGTGTGGCAAGTGCGCCGACCTCAACTGGGAGAAGCGGAACCAGACCGCGGACCTCGGCGGGCGCGTCGCGCTATTGACCGGCGGCCGCGTCAAGATCGGTTACCAGGCGGGGGTCAAGCTGCTGCGCGCTGGTGCTCACTTGATCGTCACGACGCGCTTTCCCCGCGATGCAGCCGTGCGCTACGCCGGCGAGCCGGACTTCGAGGAATGGTGCGACCGCCTGGCGATCTACGGACTAGACCTACGCCACACGCCGAGCGTCGAAGCGCTCTGTAGTCATTTGCACAAGAAGTACCAGCGGCTCGACTTCCTTGTCAACAACGCGTGCCAGACCGTGCGCCGCCCGCCGGGGTTCTATGCGCACTTGATGGAAGCCGAGGCTCACCTGCTCGCGACACTGCCGAACACGGCGCGCGGGGTCGTTGCCGACTACGAGGCGCTGCGCCAGCGCGGTGAACTGCTCGACGCGGCCGCGCACGGCCCAAGCACCAGCCAACCGAGCCTCGCAGGCGCTTCGGGTTCCGACCGTGTCGGCATCGATCGGGCAGCGGCGTTGTCACAGCTCGCGCTGGTCGACGGCGACGCTGACATGAGCGAAGTGCTGTTCCCGACCGGAAGGCTCGATGCCGACCTTCAGCAGGTGGACCTGCGCGACCGCAACAGCTGGCGCCTGGCTCTGGCGGAAGTGCCAACCGTGGAGTTGCTCGAGGTGCACCTTGTCAACGCCGTCGCTCCCTTCGTGTTCAACGCTCGCTTGAAGCCGTTGATGCTGCGCGCCAATGACCGCGACAAGCACGTCGTCAATGTCTCGGCGATGGAGGGTCAGTTCTACCGAGCGTTCAAGACGGATAAGCATCCGCACACGAACATGGCCAAGGCGTCACTCAACATGATGACACGGACGTCGGCGGCGGATTACCTGAACGACGGGATCCACATGAACAGCGTCGACACCGGTTGGATCACCGACGAAGATCCAGCTCACTTGACCGAACTCAAGCGCCAGGAGCACGGCTTCCACACGCCGCTCGACCACGTCGACGCTGCGGCCCGCATCCTCGATCCGATCTTCCACGGCATCAACACCGGCGATCACGCCTGGGGTCAGTTCTTCAAGGACTACAAGCCGACGCGTTGGTAGGGGTTGGCGGTCACTGCCGCACCTGACGCTGCTCGGGCGTTGAGCGATTCCGATTGCCGTCAGGGCTTGCGTGCCCGTGCGAGTCGGCCCGGCTCTCGTGCTCCGTTGCCGCGTCGCTTGCCGTCGCCGAGATCGGCACGCATCGCCTCCGCGAGGTGCTGCATGCGCGCGACGACTTTCGGGTGCCGGTCCTTGACGTCGGTGGACTCGCTCACGTCGTTGTCGAGGTCGAACAGCGATAGCCCGATACGCTTCGTTTCGAAGCGGACCGGCGTGCCGCCGTTCCCGCCTTCACGCCCCGACAACGTTCGGTAACCGTGCGGGAAGTGCAGTTTCCAACGGCCCATACGCATGGCCTGTAGCTGGCGACCGTAGTAGAAGAAGTAGGCTTCCTGCGGGCTCTTGGCGCCGGGCTCGCCGGCCATCAGAGGCCAGATGTTCTTGCCGTCTATCGTGTGTTGCGGGAGCTTCGCGTCGATCAGGTATGCGAGGGTAGGCAGGATGTCGATGGTCATGGTCGGCGTCTTGCAGGTACTTCTTGCCTTGATCTTTCCTGGCCACCACATGATCGTCGGTTCGCGGCAGCCACCGTCGAACATAGTGCCTTTGCCCTCGCGCAGCGGGCCAGCGCTACCGGCATGATCGCCGTAGCTGAGCCATGGCCCGTTGTCGGACGTGAAGATGACGAGCGTGTTCTCGTCGAGTTCGTGCTCGCGAATCGCGCCAACGATCTGCCCGACGGACCAGTCGATCTCCATCATCACGTCTCCAAACAGGCCGGCACCGCTCTTGCCGCGGAACTTGTCGGACACGAACAGCGGCACGTGCACCATGCTGTGCGGCACGTAGAGGAAGAACGGTCGGTCCTTGTTCTTGGTGATGAACGCGACGGCGCGTTCGGTGTAGCGCGTCGTCAGTGTCTCTTGCACCTTCGCCGTCACCTTCGCATCGATGATGTGGTTGCCGTCGATCAGGGGCAGGTGTGGCCAGCGCTTCAAGCGCTTCTCCATGGGCAGGTGCAGCACGCCCGGATGAAACGGCCACATGTCATTCGAGTAGGGGAGCCCGAAGTAGTCATCGAAGCCATGTTGCTTGGGCAGGAAGTCCCGGTGATGCCCGAGATGCCACTTGCCATAGCAAGCGGTCGCGTATCCCTTCTGTTTACAGATCTCGGCAATCGTGACCTCGTCCCTGTGCAAGCCGTGCCGGGCCTTGGGCCCGAGCGCACCGAGGATGCCGATGCGCGTGTTGTAGCAACCCGTCAGCAGGCCGGCGCGCGAAGCGGAGCACACTGCCTGCGTGACGTAGAAGTCGGTGAAGATCATTCCCTCCCGCGCGAGCCGGTCGAGGTGCGGCGTCTCGTAGGCCTCGGCCCCGAACGCGCCGATGTCGGCATAGCCCATGTCGTCCATGAAGATGACGACGACATTCGGTGGCCGTGCCGGTGCCTCCTGTGCGGCGACGGCACTTGTCACGCCAAGAAATGCGGCGAGGAGCACCGGATAGGATCGCATCGAAATCTCCGTTCGCATGGTCTGGCGGGGGCTCAGTGTAACGCCACGGTGCGCCAGGACGCTCACTCGCGCTTTGGCCGTCGAGATCTCGTTGCCGGGCGGCTAGCCTTCGCGTGTCTCTCGGGAACGAACGGTAGAAAACTCATGATGAAGCGCAGCTGGGTTTGGATCGCGAGTGTCGCGGGCATCACGGTGCTCGTCGCCTGTAAAGGAACCGGCGCCAGGGACGGGACGGCCCCCGAACCCGCGCCAAGACCGGCGGCACTGATTCACGACGCAGCCAGGGGCAAGCCGGTGACCCTTCTCGGTCCACCTTCCTCGCAATACTCGGCCGAAGGCGCCAAGTCGCTCGTCGACGGGAAGATGGGCTCCTGGGACTACCTAGACATGCAGTGGATGGGTTGGTGGTACGAAGAGAAGGCGTTCGTGGCGACCATCGACCTCGGCCAGTCGGTCGCGATCCAGGAGCTGAGCGTGCACGCGCTGACCACGTCGGAGGCTTGGATCTTCTATCCGCGCAAGGTCGACTTCGCGGTGTCGAGCGATGGCAGGACCTACACCAAGGTCGCCACCGTCAAGACGTCGAAGGCTGATCTCGAGACCGAAGACCCTGAGGACAGGTTCCTCAAGGCAACGGGGCTCACGGCGACTGGCAGGTACGTGCGCGTGAGTGCCGAGCGATACGGCGAGCTACCGGATTGGCACCAGGGTCACGGCGGTGCCGACGGCTACGAGGGCCAAGCCTGGTTGTTCATCGATGAGGTCCTCGTCAATCCGAAGTGACGGCGATGGCTACAGCGTCCCGCCGCGCGATTGGCGACCGGACACCGTGGAGCGTGAGGAGTTGCTGGTCAGAGGTGCCAGACGCCGCTGACCAACGAGTTGTCCGCCCCTTGGGCCTCTCATCTCGTGCGCTGGTGTGTGGCGCACGAGACACTCCCTCTCGCTAGCCATTGCTCTTCTCCTTGCAGGAGCGTTTGGCGCAGCTGTTATCTTTGCATCGCCAGCATCGCTTTTGCGAACGCCTCGCCGATCCTGGCCATGGTCTTGGCGCAACCGAGGTAGTGGTATCCGGCGTTTGACGCGCCGCGCTCGAACAAGGCCGCGTCCTGGGCGCCGACGACCTCGGCGCGGTACCTGTCGACGTAGGCGCGCTGTTCCTTGGGGCTCATGGTGCCGTCCTTGTTCGCATGCTTCTTGTGCTTGTTCCTGAGCATGCGCGTCATGTTGCGGACCTTGTCCATCTTGGCCGCGATTGCCGCTAGCCTCGTATCCCAGTAAGGCGCCGTCTGAACGGCGGTCACGTTGCCTTTGAACTCAGCCATGGCTGCGGGCTCGGCCATGGCGGCACGGAAGTGGGTGTGCGTTGCGCGGTTGCGCTTCTCGAGTCCCTCGTCGATCGGACCACCAACGCCCATCACGCCGATGACGAACGGCATGGCGGGTGCGTTGAGGTCCTTGCGCACATCGCGAATGAAATGGGCCATGCACGAGGTGTAGCTGTCGTAGCCGCCAGGCTTGTCGCGCTTGGGGTAGGTGCCGCGGTCGACCATGTCGTTCCATCCCTGAAACCACGCGAAGCCTGCGATCTCGTAGCCCTTCTTCTCGTTGTAGGCCGGGCAAACGCGCTTGATGTCACCGAGCACCTTTCGGACGTGCTCGAGCATCAACCTGTAGTAGTGGCCGGTGGCCGCGAGCTTGTCGGCTTTGAGCTTGTCGATGTCTTTACCCCGGTCGACGAGGCGCTGGAGCTGTTTGGTATCGAAGACGTAGGGGCCCGCGGATGGCGAACGAAAATCCGTGTGCAACGACTTGCCACCCCAGGCGGTCTTGATGATCAGGACCGGTGCCTTGCTGGCCTTGCCGACCTGAATGCCAAAGGTGAACTCCGGGCCGATCTTGCCGCCGTCCTTGGCGGGATTCCTGCGCGAACCGTAGCCAGCCGTGAGCTTGCCGAAGCCCTCACCGTTGCGCCGCCCAGAACCAGTCAGGTAGGAGATCCAGACGTCATCACAGACCCGCGGCTTGCCGGTTGCGTCGCACATCTCCCGCAGCAGTGGTGCGGTGACTGGGTCCTCACCGATGTAGCCGAAGGTCGTCACCTTGGCGTGGCCTTCCATGTTCGATTGGCCAGCCAGGATGTAGACCTTCAGCTTCTGTGCGTGCAGGTCGGAGAAAGAGAGTGCAAGGGCGCTGATGCAGAGCGCGAGGGTCAGGTTCTTCATGTACGACGAGCGACCGTACGCGACGGCTGCTGGTGGTCAACCGCTACGACACCATGAGACGGTGTCATTTGCCCGTGCGCCGACCGGGCCTGCCCGTCTTGTCGCTGCCGGTGGACGGGTCAGTCGCTCTTCGTCCAGTAGTTGTCGCCAGGCTTGCGATCGGGAAAGCGGCGTCGGGGATCCAGGGTGATCTTCTTGATGGCGCGACCGCCGAAGTCGAGTCTCGCATCGAAGGTGCGGCTGCCGCCGAACCAGACGTCGACGGGCCAGGTCACGATCGCCGTGTGGTCGTTCACCATCTTCGCGTTCTTCATGGGGACGAGCGCCGGACCATCGCCGGCGAACTCGATCTTGAGGACGATGGGCGAGGGCATCTGGCCGTCTTGCCGCACCGTGACGACGGTTTTTGTGCCGGATGTTGTCACCTTGGCGATGGATCCGTCCACCGATTCGGTGGTCCATAGCCAGTAGTACCAGAACCAACCGAGGTCCCGCTCGAGCGCGTTGCTGAGGAAGAAGGCGAAGTCCCAAGGCGAGGGGTGTTTGAAGATCCATGCCTTGGTGTAGTCGCTGATAGCCTCCCGCACTGCTTCATCGCCGACGATGCCGCCGAGCATCGACAACATCAGGGTCGCCTTACGGTAGGTCTGAAAACTGTATTGACCGCCGCCGTAGTTGGAGCACCACATCATCGTCGGCTCACTCTCGTCGCCAGCGGTGCGCCCGTAACTCTGGCCGTGTCCGTCCAAGTTGGGCTCGACGCCTCGCTTGTGCGCACGCGACAGGATGTTCATGTAGCTGTTGAGCCCCTCGTCCATCCAGCCGTACCAGGTTTCGTTCGTGCCGACCATCATCGGCCACCACTGATGTGCCACTTCGTGGTCCGCCGCACCCTGGTTCGAGTTGATGACCATCGGGTACTCCATGCCGGAACTCGGGCCGTCCTGCAACGTGAGCTGCGGGAAGGCATACGGCGCCCACAGTCCGGAATAGAACTCGAGGGCGTGGCGTGTGATGGCGCCGGCGCGGTTGAACCACCTGGCACGCTCAGGCAAGTGCACCATGTGGATCGGTATCGGACCCTTGCCGGGGATGCTCGCTCGCGTCGCCTTCCAGACGTAGTTCTCCGCCGTGGCCCAGGCGAAGTCGTTGACCAGGTCGGCAACGAAGTGCCACTCGAGGCGTTTGCCGACGGCCGTTGCCTTGCCGGGGCCGACTTCTCCGGGTCCGACGATGGTGATCTCGTCGTCGCTCTGCAGGACGCGCGCGAGTCGGTCACGCGCCTTCTTGGTGAGCACGTCTTTTGGGTTCTGCAACACTCCGGTGGCTGTCACGATCCAACCTGCTGGCACATCGATCTTCACGTCGAAGCGTCCGAAGTTGTTGAAGAACTCTGCCGGGCCGAGGTAGACGTTGGTGTCCCAGCCGCGCAGGTCGTCGTACTTGGCCAGACGCGGAAACCACTGGGTCGGTTGGAACAGCGTGTCGCCCCAGCGTTGCGTCATGCGGTGACCGCGTCCTCTGTTGCCGCCAGGCAGCTTGGTGTGCCAGTCGATCGCGACTGTGGCCTTCGTGCCAGGTTCGATCGGCTGGGTGAGCGAGATATGCGCGACGGTTTGATCCAGTCCGCGGACGCTGAGCCGCGCACCGCGATTCCGCCGGCCGCCACGGCGACCACGCCTCGGCCGCGGTGTCAGGTCGACCTTGTCCCCGTTGACGGCCAGCTTGGTCACGACCATGCCGTCGGTGGTTTCAGCCGGTACCGAGGAACCGCGCGGAACACGGGCGCGGAAGATGTTGTGATCTAGCCGCAGCACGATCTGGCGCAGCTTCCTCGTGCTGTTGTTGTGTACGACGATCGTCTGTTTGCCGAAGATGGACTGCGTCGCTCGATCGAGTCGCGCCTTGATCGTGAAGTCGGTCTGCAGTTGCCAGTACTTCGGTCCTGGCCGACCCGTCGTGTCACGCGTCCCCGCCTCGAAGGCGCGGCGGATCACCTTCGTCATCGGGATGTCCCGGCGAATGGCTCGCGTGTCCGACTCCTGAGCGGACTGTGCCGCTACCGCGGCCGGCACGAATGCGAGGGCAACGAGGACGCTCGACGGGATTTTGATGGGAGGCAATGTCAGTCGCTCCGGCGGGAAGGGAAAGCGAGGTGATCGTATCGGTCCGGGCCCACCAGCCCAGGAGATTGGGCCTTGGCTTGCTTCCCGGCACCGCTCGCTCGAACCGGTCCTCGGCGCGTCCGGCAGGAAGGCAGCACCGTGAGCTCTCGAGTCCCTCCTGTGCTCGAGTTGTTTGCCCCCTCCCTCGACACCTCGACAGCGTGGGCTCGGTGCGGTGGATGGGCGACTGGGCCGCGATCACGACGGCCGTGCGCTGATTCGTCTGCGTTACTTTGAGTTCACATGCACCGACCGTGGACGCGCGAGTGGTAGGCTCGTAACGATGCGACGCATCGTTACGGGTCTGCTGCTCCTGGTCGTGGCAGTCGGTTGCCATGCGCCGGATGCGCCGCCCACGGGCGCGGGCCGCTTCGATGTCTTTGTGCTTGGCATCGCCCAAGACGGCGGCCTGCCGCACGTCGGGTGCAGCAAGGGCTGCTGTCGCTCCGCTCGCAAGGCGGGCCGGCGGCTCTACCCGGCGTGCCTCGGGATTCACGACACCGAGACCGGCAAGCTGGTGTTGGTCGAAGCGACGCCGCGCATCGAACCACAGCTGTCACGACTGCACGAGCTATCCGGCAGGGCGCGCAGCCGCCAACCGGTCGACGCAGTGCTGCTGACGCACGCGCACATCGGGCACTACCTGGGCCTGGCGCAGTTCGGCCGCGAAGTGGCTGGTACCAAGGGGCTCCCCGTCCATGTCACGCCGCGCTTCGCCGGGTTTCTTAGGACGCACGGTCCGTGGAAGCAGCTCGTAGCTCTCGACCAGATCCGGCCGACGACGTTTGCGCTGCGCGAAGTGTTTTCGCCGATCCCGGGCTTGTTCGTGACCGCGATTCCCGTTCCCCATCGCGACGAGTTCTCGGACACGGTCGCGTTCAAGATCCGCGGCCCGCAGGGCACGGTAGTCTTCGTTCCCGACATCGACGCTTGGGATCGAGCGCCGGGCCTGCTTGAGGAGCTGATCGACGGCGTCGACGTCGCGTGGCTGGATGCAACGTTCTATGACGGTAGCGAGCTCCCCGGCCGTGATCTGTCGGAGATCCCGCACCCGCCGATGGTCATGACGATGGAAAGGCTCGCGGAGTCTGCCCGCAAGCGACCGGGTCGGTTCCGCTTCATTCACCTCAACCACACGAACCCGGTGCTCCACGATGCCGCGCTGCGCAAAGCGCTCGAGCGGCGTGGCTTCCGCGTAGCGCAGCCCGGCGAGCGGGTGAGGATCTGACCGAGCGTCTACCATGTTGGCAATGATCAATGATCGTACATGTGCCCAGCCTGTAATGGGTTGGCGGCTGACGCTCGCCGCCATCGCGACCGCCTGCCTTGCAATGTCGCCGGTGGCCGCAGCGCAGAGTGGGGCGCTTCCCTCGGATGGTCCCTACCTCTTTCACCAGGAGGACGGCTCGGTGATTGCCAAGTGGGTGAGCGAAGGCAAGCTGGAAGAGAAGCGCTTTGCCGCAGGTGCCGCGATCGAGTTGCCGCAGTTCGCGGATCTGATCGGCAAGCACCTCCAACTCCGCAAGCACGAGCCCGAGCCAGCCGTGTGGCAGATGCCGAGCCGTCTGCTGGCGATCAGCGATGTCGAGGGAAGGTACGACAATATGCGTCGGTTTCTCACCGCCAATGACGTCGTCGACGCGGCCGGTTGCTGGACCTTCGGCAAGGGGCACCTCGTCTGTGTCGGCGACTTTGTCGATCGCGGCAACAAGGTCACCGAAACGCTGTGGATGCTCCACCGGCTGGCCAGGGAAGCGAAGGCGGTCGGCGGGCGTGTACATTTCGTGCTCGGCAATCACGAAGTCATGATGATGGGCGGTGACGTGCGCTATACGGCGCCGAAGTACAAGATCGTCGCCGGCATGCTCGGCGTGCCGGTACCAGGGCTCCTCGGGTTGGACACCGAACTCGGCCGTTGGCTGCGGTCCCGCAACACGTTGGTGCGCATTGGCGACATGCTCTTCGTTCACGCGGGTGTATCGCCGTCCCTGTCGAAGACCAAGATCGACCTCGAGGCCGTCAACGCTGACATCCGTCGCGTGGTGGGTAAGCGCCCGGACACGATCAAGGATAAGCGGCTCTTAGGTCTCGCGTGGCACCCGCACGGTCCGCTCTGGTACCGCGGCTATTTCCAGAAGTACACCGACCTCTCGTCGGCCTACTTCGGCCCGCGGCCGACGACTGAGCAGATCGATCAGATCCTCGAGCGCCTCGGTGCCGCAACGATCGTCGTCGGCCACACGAAGGTGGAACGGGTCACCTCTGTGTTCGGTGGCCGTCGCGTTCTCGCCATCGACATCCCTTGGACCGACCTGGACAAGGTGCGCGGCATCCTCGTAGAGGGGGAGCGCATGCACGTCGTCGACGCGCGCGGCAAGCGCGCACCACTAGTCGTCAAGTAGCCAGGCGTGCCACCGGTGCGCGCCCAGTTCACCCGCCGCTGCTTGTCGATCAGGATGATCGGGTGCGGCTTGATCTCGTCGAAGCCGTCGTAGACTGGCAACTCTCCGCGTTGACGAAGTCGGAGAAAAGAGGTCGGCTCCAGTTGTTCAGGCGCTTCCGCCTGGGGCTGTATGGCAGCTGCGCTAGTGCTGCTTTCGGACGCCGCCGTAGCGCTCGACCCGCACACCGTTGGCGTCCTCGGCCTGCGTCGAGAGTGCGCCGCGCTTGCCCTTGAGATAGCGATCGAAGAACGCGCGTGTCCAGGACCGGACGAGGCGCATGCGTGGTGGCAGTTGCATCGGCGAGTCGACCGGGGTCTCGAGCCAGGCCAGGAGCATCGGCAAGTCCGAGAAGGCAATGTGCTCGTGATCGAGCACCTCGACGTGGCAAACGCTCGTTCCGAGCTTCTCGAGAACTTTGCGCTGTGAGGTGCGGAAGGCGCTCATGAGGGCGGCGAGCTTGTCGTCAGGTAGGCCGAGGGTCCTGGCGTGCACGACCGACGGAGTGAGCTCTCCCCAGAGGAACAACAGCGGCATCTTCAGGCCACCGTTGATCACCTCCGCGCAGAGTGGCCATCCGTTCTGGTTGACGCAGGCTTTGACGCGGGCGTCGCGCGATGCAGTCAACATCGCGGCATCTGCCCCGTAGCAGTGCCCGAGGAGGCCGACGCGCTTCAGGTCGAGCCGTCCCTTCAACAACGGGCTGAGTTTGCCTGCGTGCAGCCGCCCCAGTTGATCGAGCACGAAGCGTTGATCGGCGGACCACACTTCGAGCCGCGGTGTTGCCTTGCGTCCCGTCTTCGAGAAGGTGACCTTCTCGCTCTCCGCCCCTGCCTCGCTGCGGCGCTCGACCACACGGCGCTCTGGAAAGACGATGCCGTTCACATCGTACGTGTGGTCGATCGTCACGACTGCGTAGCCGTAGCTCGCGAGTTCGAGCGCCTGGCTCGTGTAGAACAGGCGCGATTGACCGAGTCCTTGTGAGAGTACGACGACGGGTAGGCGGGGCCCTGCTCTTGGGGGCGCATCGACGTCTGCAGCGACGCGCACCATGGCGAGCCTCTTGCCGTGCGCGCCGAACGCGGGCGGCAGCGCCTGCTCGAGCAGATCGAAGTCGGGGAGATAGGGCGAGAACGCCGGCTTCTTGGTCTTCTGTGCCGGATACCAGACCTGCACCATGAGCTCGCGCTTGTCGTCCTTGGTCTCGGTGAAGGTCTCGTTGCGGTCAGCATCGATCCAATGGAAGGTCGTCGTGCCGACTGCATGGGGTCCGGTCGGTTGCGGAAAGACCGCGCGTGGCCCGGGTTGCAACGCCAGACACAGAAGGATGGCGGTGGTCACTAGCATGTGCGATCGCACTCGCTACCGAGGCAAGAACAAGAACCCGTTGCCCTCGCCGTCATGGTCGACGAGGGGGGGTGCCACCTGGCCCAGGCTCGTCGCGATCGGACGACCATTCGCTTCGATCTCGATGGGCTCCCCTAGCTGCGGCAGCGGCCGCGACCCCAGGGCGACACTGCGGCCAGCGATGAGGATGAGGGAAGCTGGTGCGAGAGCGGGTGAGCGCATGGCGAGGATGCTACCCGATTGGGAACGTCCGGCCCCGAAGTAGGCTGGATGCGTTGAGCCGCGTCGACCGTGATCGTCCTCCACACGCCGGCGGTCTGGCACTACCATGTTCGGCTGATGGCAGCTGATACCAAGTGCTACATCACCGCCGATCAACTGCTCGAGGACTCCTTCCGTCTTGGCACGCAGGTCTTCGATAGCGGCTTCCGACCGAGCTTCATCGTCGGTGTGTGGCGTGGCGGCACGCCGGTCGGCATCGCAGTGCAGGAGTTGCTCGACTTCTTCGGCGTGGAGACCGACCACATCGCGATCCGCACATCGCTCTACACGGGGATCAACGAGCGCGCCGCGCAGATCAAGGTGCACGGCCTGCAGTACATGGTCGACACGATCGATCAGAACGACGGTCTGCTCGTCGTCGACGACGTCTTCGACTCGGGCCAAAGCATCGATGCTGTGGTCACGGAGCTACGATCTCGGGCCCGGCGCAACACGCCCAAGGACATTCGCATCGCGACGGTCTACTACAAGCCGGACAACAACGAAACCGATCGCGTGCCGGATTACTACGTGCACGAGACAGACAAGTGGCTCGTGTTCCCCCACGAACTGACAGGCCTGACGGCGGATGAGATCAGGGAACACAAGCGCGGGTGCGCCGCGTTCCTGGACCGTCTCTAGCGGCGTCTCACCATTGGCACAGCGTCTCGACGTGCGCGGCGGAGCCGTCGCGCAGCCAGCCGTCGAGTTGGTGTGGGTCTTTGAGTTGCTGTCCGCGTGAGCGCGGGACGACGAAGAAACTCGTGTCGATGTCGGCGATGGCCGACATGTCGCCCCACAGCTTCTCGAACTGCGTGACCGGGAAGACATCCTCCTGGCCGTGGCCCCAGCGTTTCTTGACGTCCTTCAACGCGATGTAGGTCGGCATTCTCGCCGCGGCCTTGCGCACGGCGTCGTCGACGCTGGCGGTGTCGCCGAGATCGCCGCGCGTGAGGCCCATGTAGGAGAGGAGCGCGTCGAGGTCGATCCAGGTTGTCAGCGAGTTGTAGTAGGACAGTCCGAACTCATCCTCTTTGTGCGGCATTGCTAGCCCCTCGATCAAGCGGGGGCGACCGTCGACGCTCGCGAGTCCGCCGCCGCGATCTTCCATGTGGCGCGGCGTCACCTCGAAGCTCAGACACGATCCACGCTCGATGTGCGTGCCGAGCAGCCCAGGATCGAGGTCTGCGCCGAGTGTGTCGATGTTGTGCAGTAGCAGGTAGCGCAACTGTGGCCGTTGCTCGAGCATCGCGGTCAGCACGCCGTTGCGCAGCAGGTTCGGGATCTCGAACCAGTGGCCGACCGGATGTATGCACTGCAGCGGCAAGTTGTCGGTGTAGTCGCTGCCCTCGCCCCCGTCACGCGCCCAGCCGATCAGCGCCGAGCGCAGGCTGTCCTGCACCTTCTGCGCCTGCGTGTCGAGCAGCTGCTGTGGCGTCTCTTCCCATGCAAAGCGCAGGTCCCGCTCCATCGGCACCAGGCGCAGCCCGACGGCACGGCCTAACGACAGTCGCAGGTGCTCGCGGTAGCCGTAGTAATCACGGTTCACGAGGTGCTGGGCGATTGGGTCGTGGGTGAAGAGGCTCGTCGTGAACACGTGCAACGGCCTTTGGCCGTGGTCGAGACCGGTGCGTCGGCTCTTCGCCAGGTGCACCTCGAGAAACGTGCGGTGTGCCCCCGCGAGCCGGCAGAACGGGTTGAGTGCCTTGACGACACCTGCGCCCTGGGTCCAGCGGCTGCCCGTCCCGGCAGCGAGTGTGACGACCGCGACCTCGCCGGCCGCGAGCGCAGCTTCGCCCACCTTTCGCTCTGCGTCTCGCAGATTGCCGAGTGCGTCGATCACCTGGCTCGGTTCCGCGTCGCGGATGTCGGTGTGGGCTGGAAGGCGATTTTGTGCGAGACCGATCCGGCCCTCGCGAAGGTCGGCACGGATCTCTTCATGGGAGATCCGATCGAAGCCCCCGTCCTCGAGCAGTTGCGACAGCGATGTCGTTCTCTCGGTGCTGCCGGGGCGATCGAGTTCGATGTGCCGCATGCTGGGAAGCCGCGCGTCGCCGCGCAGCATGGAACATTCGGTACCGCGTTCGTTGATCTCGAAGTCGTAGACGACCGGATCCATCGCGAATGGCAAGCCGCTTTCCAGGTCGCGCTTGGTCGTGGTCATGATCTCGAGCAGATCCTCCTGCGCAGCTGGTCGGGCGTCCGGTTTGAACAAGAACCCCATGCCGCCTCCCGTCATGCCGCCGAGCATGCAGAACCCGAGGTAGGCGGCGCCGTGCCGTTCGCGGACGGTGCGGATGACTCTCTCCGTGAACTCGTTGGACGCCCACGGGATGATCCCCTGGATCGGTCCTTCGAAGTTGTGGCTCGTGGCGGCGCCGATCGCAGCAACGTCGCCGTTCTTCAGCGCGGCGAGGATCGAGGTCAAGACGCCGAGGGCTTCCTGCCGACTGTCCCATTCCTGCTGCGAGCGCAGCAGGTACTTCTCGGTCACCATCTCGAGGACCGGGCCAACGTTCTGCGCCATGCCACCGTGCACCAGCACTAGGCTGTCCCGAAGCTCGCGCCGGACCTCCGGGTTCGCGTCGTCGTCACCGAGAACGCGGTGACCGGGCAACAGTCTGCCGCGGCTGATGCCGTATTCGGGGTCGCCGACCTCCGCGCGTTGGCCGGTGATCAGTTTCATCCCGGGCCAGAGACCTCCCGAGTCCTGCCAACCGCCACCGGAACCGCCGAGCCACTCGCCGAGGATGGCGCGAGCCGCGGCGAGCCGACGTTCGTCTTCCGAGAGGACGCCTTCCATGCTGGTTGTCTGCCCGGTCGCGCGCATGCACACGGTGATCAAGGAAGCGAGCAGGTTGGTTGACACGGCGAGGCGCGAGCCCTTCGGGATCCCATGCACGTGGCTGACGATCTCCAGACCACGGCCGGGGCCCGCCATGGTCGCGAGCAGGTCCGCGAGGTCTTCACCTGAGCCCTCGATCCCGGGAGGGACCGTGCCCGACGCGATCACCGCCGCCTTGAGCAGGCCCAAGTAGTCCTTCGCGTAGTCGAAGACTTCGGCCAGTTCGGTGATATCCGCCGTTGCGCCGAGGTCGACGCTCGTCAATCGAAGCAGCGGCTCGTCGATGACCCGTAGGAAGGTCTCGATGGGGGGCTGCGGCTCCCCGTCGCGACCGTGCACTGCCAGGTCGACCGAGACGTTGAGCACCTTCGCGGCCTCGGGGTAGTCCATGCCGAGGAAGAAGATGTCGCTCCACGCGCTGTGGGTGAGATCCACGCGCACGGGGGTCTGCTCGCGCAGCAGCGGATAGGGCGCGCCGGCCAAGAGCTCCGGGCGGATGCGCAGAGGCTGGTCCTTGGAGTGATCGATGCTGAACATCCACTGGTTGCCGTGCGAAGACTGAACACTGCGGCGCACCTGGTCGGCCAGGGTCTGGAAGGCGAGCGCGTGGTAGGCCGCGCTGAGCGCGCTCGAGATCGCGTCGCTGGGTCCGTTCGCTTCTTGGGCAGCGAGGAAGACCAGGATCGCTTCCTCGAAGCGCCGCGACAGGAGCAGGTCGTAGCCATCGAAC
Organism: Planctomycetota bacterium; assembly: GCA_002685965.1. GTDB lineage: Bacteria > Planctomycetota > UBA1135 > UBA1135. The sequence goes on from NYZE01000089.1 coordinate 18,845, forward strand.
GGGATCAGGCCGCGGAGCTCGAGGTCGTCACAGCGCGGCAAGTAGAAGCGGTGGATCGCGGACAGAAAGAACAGCGCGCGGACGCGATGGTAGAGGTTGGTGGTCGCGTGTCGGAAACGGTCGAGGGCAGCGCACTCGTTCAGTAATGCCGACAGTGTCATGTCCCGGCACGGACGCTCGAGCGGCGTGTTACGGACGTCCGGGTCGTCGGACTCGATGATCGTGATCAGGTGGCTTGTCATCGTGCGCTTCAGTCGACGTTCGTGGTGCTGGCTTGCTTGGCGAGCAGCTCGAAGAGTCGACCGAGGGGTGCGCCGGAGAGGTCCACGAATGCGTTGGGGCAGGCGTTGAGGGCCGCGGGCATGGCAGTAGAGCCTAAATCACTGCCGGGTCGAGGTCGTTAGAGCTTCTACGGTTCCTTCGTGGGCCGATCGTTCGCGGCTGCTTGGACTGTCACTGTCGAACATGGTCGAACTGCGCTACCCGTCGTCGCTTCGTGTCGTTCGGTGAGACATCAAGAAAGTCGACGGATCCCTGCAAGCGGAGAGAGGCTTCGCTGCCATCGGATCGGTAGCGTGTGACTGCCATGAAGACGCAACACACGCGACGTGACTTTCTCCACACTTCGGCCGCCGCGGGCCTTGGCCTGGCCACGATGGGTTGTGCTGCGGGCACCTGGGGTGGGTCGGGGAAGCTACGCGTGCTGTCGATTGGTGTCATCGGCACGATCGGCGGCACGGACCGTAAGCAGATCCACACGCATCCGGACGCCGAGGTGGTTGGGCTGTGTGACGTCGACAGCAACCAGCTGAAGAAGGCAGCCGAGCAGATACCGACCGCGTTTACCTGCCGCGACTATCGCGAAGCCTTCGCCTCTCACGCTGACGACTTCGACGCCGTGATCGTGTCGACTCCAGATCACTCGCATGCGCCGATCATGTTGACGGCCTTCCAGCACGACAAACACGTGTATGGACAGAAGCCCCTCGTCCATCAGCTCGAAGAACTCGTGATGATGGAGAAGGCGATCGCTACCAAGCCGCACCTCGTTACCCAGCTCGGCAATCAGCGGATGGTGAAACCCGGTCGACGCGCCGCAGTGGAGATCCTGCGTCAGGGACAGCTCGGCAAGGCGATCGAGGCGCACTGCTGGACGAGCTCGCCGAACAAGGGACGCTACTTCAACTTCGAACGCCAGCTGCACGAGCCGAGCCAGGCGCCGAAGCATCTCGATTGGAACCTGTGGCTCGGCCCGTGCGCGGAAGCGCCGTTCCGCAAGGACCTCGCCCCGATCAAGTGGCGCTCGTGGTGGGAATACGGCACAAACGGGCTTGGCGACTGGGGCTGCCATATTCTGGACGTCGTGCTGTTTGCCTACGACGACCTAGCCTCACCTGTTGCTGTACAGACGCAGTGTGCCGAGTCGGCGGGCGATCACTTTCACGTGCACCCGTGCCGCTCGAAGATCACCTACGCTGTCGACTCGAACAAGTTCGCCAAGGAGTCGTTCGTGATTCACTACAGCGACAGCAGGCAGCATCCGTCGCGCAGCGTCCTCGGTTTGCCCGATGACGCCTGGCTCGGCAGCAACAGCACCGTGGTGGTGTGCGAGGGCGGCACACTGGTCCTCGAGGCGAGCGGTCGTCTCGAGATCTGGCGTGATGGGAAGATGACGCAGGGTTTGAAGATGCCGAACCTCCCGGCGTTCCCGAAGCTCAATCACTGGCATGCCTGGGTCGACAACTGTCTCGGCAAGAAGACCGAGCTGCGGACGCCGTTCAAGGATGCGGTGCGCATCACCGAGCCTGCCCTGCTCGCCGTCAAGGCGACGCGGTTCCCGGGCGTCGAACTGCACTGGGACAAGTCCAAGCTCGCGTTCACGAACCACGACGAGGCAACCAAGACGATCGTCAAGCGTGCCTATCGAGGGGGCTTCGCGCCGCCAGCGGTTGCCTGAGAACGCACGCGATGGGCTGGCTCGAATCCGCATTCGAACTCGTGGAGCGCGCTCAGGTTGCCGTTTGTGGCGACTTCGCGCTCGACGCCTACTGGGACCTGGACCAGTCGTGCACGGAGCTTTCGTTCGAGACCGGCAAGGCGGTGCGACGGGTTGTCGCACAGCGTTATGGCCTGGGCGGCGCCGGCAACGTTGCGGCTAATGCGAGGAGCCTCGGGGCCCGTGGCGTGCGGGCGATCGGGTTGGTGGGCGACGATCCGTTCGGTGCCGAGCTGCGTGCGCAGCTCGAGCGGTTCGGCGTGGACGTGTCGGGGATGGTCGACGGCGGTGATCTCTGGCAAAGCGTTGTCTACGCCAAGCCGCACGTCAGTAACCGAGAGCAGGAACGACTCGACTTCGGTGCCGCCAACCGGCTGACGCCGGCGCTGACCGAGGCCCTCGTCGACCAGTTGGACCGAGCGGCGCATGACTGCGATGCCGTGGTCCTCAATCAGCAGATCGATGATGGTGTTGCCACCGGCGCGATGATCGAGCGGATCAACGAAGTGATTGCACGGCACCCGGACCGGGTCTTCGTCGTTGATTCTCGTCATCGCGCGACGGCGTTCCGCGGTGCGGTTCTGAAGTGCAATGCGCATGAGGCAGCAGCGCTTTGCGGCGCCGCTGGCTCTGACGTCGGGGCGTGCGCACGCAGGTTGCGCGAATGCACAGGCCAGACAGTGTTCGTGACCTGCGGGCGCGACGGGTTGCTCGTCGCCGACGAGTCGGGCGTGCATGCAGTCGCCGGCGTTGACGTCAGCGCGCCGGTCGATCCTGTCGGTGCCGGTGATACGGTCGTCGCCGCATTGGCCGGAGTGCTCGGCTGCGGCGGCGATGCGATTACCGCAGCGCGTCTTGCGAATTTGGCCGCTGCCGTGACCGTGCAGAAACTCGGGACCACCGGGACCGCGACGCCGGGAGAGATCCGCCGGCTGCATTCATGAGTGCCCCGAACATCCGCATCACGCTCGAACGCACTCGCTGCTACCTCACCGAAGTACTGTTGCCGTTCTGGATCGATCGTGCCCCGGATCCAGACTTCGGTGGCTTCCTGACCTACTTCGACGGCGCCGGCAGGCCGACCGGGGAAACGGCCAAGACCTTCCTGATGCAGGTGCGCACGCTCTACACGATGGCGAGCGCACACCGCGCCGGGTACGGCGGCGGGCGCTGCGCCGAACTGGCGCACGAGGCGGCGCGCTTCCTGATCGACCACTACTGGGACGACGAGCACGGTGGCTGGTATTGGAGTGCGGACCGGCACGGGCGACCGACCTCTACCGGCAAGATCGGCTACGGCCAGTGCTTCGCGATGTATGCCTTCGGTGAGTATCACTTGGCGACCGGCGTCGCAGAGGGTCGTGATGCGATGGAACGCACGCTGGCGGTGGTCGAGGAGCGCATGGTCGACCGCGAGCGTGGCGGCTACTTCGAGATCATGCAGCGCGACTTTCAGCCCGAGCGTCCCGGCCGGCACGGCGGCGACCGCAAGAGCTTCGACGTGCACATGCACATGATGGAGGCGCTGACCAAGGTATTCGAGGTCACCGGCGACGCCGCCCATCGGGCCCGCTTGGTCGAGGTCATCGACCTGATCGTCGCCAAGATGCTCGATCCAACCCACGGCACGGGCATCCAGCAGTTCTCGCTCGACTTCGAGCCGTTGCCGTCGATCGAGTTCGACGTGCGGTGGGGGCGCGACGCCGATGCCGAGGCAAAGCCGATCGATGTCACGTCGTACGGCCACAACGTCGAGTTCGCCTGGCTTCTACAAGTGGCGGCCGTCACGCTCGGCATGCCCAGCCAGCGTTACGCCGACGTCTGCACCAAGCTCTACGCGCACTGCCTGCGGTTCGGCATCGATGCGGAATACGGCGGCGTCTACATCGAGGGCAAGATCGACGCCGTACCCGCCGATCGTGAAAAGCAGTTCTGGCAGCAGGCCGAGGTGATGGTCGGGATGCTTGATGCATGGACCTTGCTCGGCGATCCGAGGTACTTCGACGCCTTCGAGAACGTGCACGCCTTCGTCTTCGACAAGTTTGTCAACCTGCCGGCCGGTGGCGAATGGCGTGCGCTTGTCGATCGCGAGGGGGCACCGGTGTGGGACTACCTCGGTGATGCCTGGAAGATCAACTACCACACGGTGCGCGCGATGATCGAAGTCGTGCGGCGACTCACGGCGCGACTGGAGACGGTGTAGGTGATGCGGGCTTGCGTTTCATGACCTACGATGTCTCGCCATGAGCTGGTTTAAGGGAGGCATCCACGACCTGCGCACCGGTGGAAGCGGCGGCCGCGTCCTCAAGGCCTCCCCGTCTCCATGCCCTGGCCCACGCCCGTTCCCATGCGTTTGACCACGCTTTTTCAGGCCGTCTGCCTTGTCGCGACGATCTCCCAATCCACCGCCGCGCAGGCGTTGGAGCGCGAACTCCTGGCGCTCGGTTCTGCAAAGCTTGCGGCGGCGGCGCGCGCGCAGGGCGATGCCAAGCGCGGTGCGGTGGTCTTCTTTCAGAAGCGACTCAACTGCACGCGGTGTCACGTTCCCGATGCGAAGGTTCATCGGCTCGGTCCGGATCTCACCGAGCTCGCCAGCGATACGACCGACGTCTACCTGGTCGAGTCGATCCTCACTCCGTCCAGGGTCATCCGCAAGGGCTTCGAGCACATGGTGCTGGAGACCGAGGAAGGCACGGTCACGGGCATGCTCGCCCGGGAGACCGCAACGGAGCTGGTGATTCTGGACGCGGCGCGTGACTACAAGGAGGCTCGCTTCAAGAAGTCGAAGCTCGAAGAGTTCTTTCGCGACAGCGCTTCAAGCATGCCGTCGGGCCTCGTCAACCCGCTGACGAGTCAGCAGCAGTTCCTCGACCTCGTGCGCTATCTGATCGAGATCCGCGACGGTGGCAAGACCCGCGCCGACGAGTTGGAACCCGATCCATCGCTGTATGCCGAGCGTCCGTTGCCCGCCTACGAGAACGACATCGACCATGCCGGCATGATCCGAGCTTGGAACGAAGATGCATTCAAGCGGGGCAAGAAGCTCTACGGCCTTTCATGCAGCAACTGCCACGGCACCAGAGGCGAGCCGGGCTCGCTGCCGACGTCGTTGAAGTTCTGGTCGGGTGAGTTCAAGAACGGCAACGATCCCTATGTCATGTACCGCACGTTGACGCACGGGTTCGGGATGATGACGGCGCAGACCTGGATGGTCCCGTCGCAGAAGTACGACGTCATCCACTACGTCCGCGAGGCCTTCCTCAAGCCATACAACCCCGCGCAGGTGTTCGCGGTCAGTGATGGCTACCTCGCGAACCTGCCGAAGGGAAAGTCACGCGGGCCCGCGCCATCCAGGACGTCGCCGTGGCAACGGATGGACTACGGTCCGAATCAGTGTCTGACGCTCGAGATCGGCGACGACGCGAAGAATTTCGCCTACAAGGGCAACGCCATCCGGCTTGATGCCGGACCCGGAGGCGTGGCCGAGGGCGGCTACTGGATGGCCTACGACTACGACACGCTTCGTGTGGCGGCAGCGTGGACCGGCAAGGGCTTCGTCGACTGGAACTGCATCCACTTCAACGGCAAGCACAACGTGCACCCGCGCCTGGTCGGTGAACTGCGGCTCGCCAACCCGACCGGACCGGGTTGGGGACGTCCGGCCGACGGCAGCTTCCGCGACACACGGCTCGTTGGCCGCGATGGGCGGTTGTATGGCCCACTGCCACGGAAGTGGGCGCAGTACAAGGGCATGTACTATCACGGTCCGGACACTCTGGTCGAGTACACCGTCGGTGCCACGCGCGTGCTTGAGATGCCGGAGGTGCAGATCGTCGAGCCGCAGCCGGTGTTCCGGCGCGTGTTCAATGCCGGCCCACGCAAGACCGACCTCGTGCTACAGGTTGCACATAGCGATGCCGCTGCCAAGCTGACGGTCAAGGGAGGTGTTGCGGTGTTCGGGTCCGCGCCGCCGAAGCCGGACGCTCTTCTGGTTGGTGACGCATCCAGGTTGAACGGTGGTACGCGGCTCGACGTCACGAACACGGTGGGTCTCAACGTCGGCGCCGGGGACTTCACGCTGACGGCGCGCATCAAGACCAGACACGACGGAACGATACTCGCGCAGACAACGTCATCGCTCGTGTGGCCACACGACGGGCTCACCTGGTTCATCCGCAACGGCAAGCTGACCGTAGACATCGGTTGGGTTGGTGCGTTCTCCGGTAACCGAAGAGTTGCAGACGGCAAGTGGCACGACCTCGCCTTCTGCTATGCCGCGAAGACGGGTACGATCCGGTTCTACATCGACGGAAAGCCCGAGCAACGCACGGGCAAGCTGCGCCGCAAGGCGCCACTGAAGAAGCCGATCGTGCGCATCGGTTGCACGGCGGAGAACTTTCCGCGGCGTTCGTTCTTTGATGGCACGATCAAGGAGGTTCGGTTCTTCAACTCAGTGCTCGGCGATGACGAGATCAAGCACCTCGACGGGCAGCGCCCGGCGGCGCATTGGGAGCTCGGGTCGGTTGTGGCCAGCGGCGTCAGTGACAAGACTGGCAACGGCCACGCCGCGACCGTTTTTGAAGGCAAGAGAGCGGCAGCGCCGAGTCGGGTCGTCGGGTTCACGGTGGCCGGGTTTGCGGGTGACGTCGCGGGCTTCGAGTGGCGGGCGGACAAGGGCGACCTGAGGCTGAAGATTCCGGCAGGCGCCGAGCCGCGCGCGTTCACGGTGTGGTTTGCGGCAGTAAAGGAAGAGAAGCTCGCGGCCACAGTTGCCGATGCCGTCGTCATCGACGATCCCGACCAGGATCTGACGGTCAAGACCAAGGGTGGTTCGGCGCGTTGGCCGCACGTGCTGACGACACGCGCGATGCTCGGCAACAGCGATGAACCGTTCGCGATCGACGTCCTCAAACGACCGACCGACAACCCGTGGTTCTGCCGCATGCGGCTGACGGGATTCGACTTCACCGGGGACGGCGACTCGCTGATCGCCAGCGCCTGGGACGGGAGCATCTGGAAGGTGTCGGGTCTCGCTGCCCTGGACGGGAAGACGACGAAGCAGTTCGTCTCGCTCACCTGGCGGCGCATCGCATCTGGTCTGTTCCAGCCGCTCGGTGTCAAGATTGTCAACGGTCGCACCTACGTCACGTGTCGCGATCAACTGTGTGTTCTGCACGACCTGAACGGTGATGAGGAGATCGACTGGTTCGAGTGCTTCAACAACGACCACCAGGTCACCGAGCACTTCCATGAGTTCGCGATGGGCCTACAGGCGGACGCTGAAGGAAACTTCTACTACGCCAAGTCCGCGCGACACGCCAAGACGGCGATCGTGCCGCACCACGGCACGCTGCTCCGGATCAGCAAGGACGGGCAGCGCACCGACATCATCGCCAACGGATTCCGCGCGGCGAACGGCGTCTGCCTGAACCCGGACGGCACGTTCATCGTCACGGATCAGGAAGGCCACTGGAACCCGAAGAATCGCATCAACTACGTCAAGCCTGGCGGGTTCTACGGGAACATGTATGGCTACCACGATGTCACCGACGCATCCGATAGCGCGATGCAGCAGCCGTTGGTTTGGATCACGAACAGCTTCGATCGTTCGCCTGGCGAGTTGCTCTGGGTCGATAGCCCAAAATGGGGGCCCCTGAACAAGCGCTTGCTGAACCTCTCGTACGGCTACGGCATGGTCTACATCGTTCCGCACGAGACCGTGAACGGTCAGGAGCAAGGAGGGGTGTGTGCCTTCCCGATCGAGCGTTTCCCCACGGGCGTGATGCGCGGGCGCTTTCATCCGCAAGACGGTCAGCTCTACCTGGCCGGCATGTTCGCTTGGTCCGGCAGCCAGACGCAGCCGGGTGGGCTGTACCGCTTGCGCTACACGGGCAAGCCCGTGCACTTGCCGGTCGAGCTAGGCGCGACGAAGCGTGGCGTTTCGGTCACCTTCAGCGGCAAGCTCGACCCGAAGTCGGCGACGTCGACGGCGAGCTACAAGGTCAAGGTCTGGGACCTCAAGCGCACCAAGAACTATGGTTCCAAGCACTTCAACGAACGGACACTCCCCGTTGCCGCGGCACGCATCGATGCAGATGGCCGCACCGTGCACCTCGAAATCCCCAAGGTAGGACCGACCTGGGGAATGGAGATCAAGTACGAGGTGCGGTCCGTGGCGGGCAAGTGGATCAAGGGCAAGATCCACAACACGATTTACCACCTGCAGGACTAGCGGTGTGAACCCGGGTGCCAGCATCCCGCCACCGACTTGCGTGCGCCTTGCTCGTGTCCTTTTGGCGCAGAGTTCCCAAGGTCCTTGGCGTTGGTGGTGAGTGGCCGCGTAGCTAGGACCGCTTCTTGGTCAGGCGTCATGGAGGATGACATCCGATCGCTTCCTGGCACACTGGGCGCGTCCGAGAGTCATTGGAGGCCCCATGAAGCGTAGAGACTTTCTTGCTTGCAGCGTTGGCGCAGTTGGTGCCGGGTTGACGTCCACCGTTCGCGCCGCTCCCGCGCCGATGCGGCTGCCCTCGTCGGCGGCGCCGTTCCGCATGAAGTACGCGCCGCATTTCGGCATGTTTCGCCATCACGCGAAGGGGGAGATCGACCAGTTGAAGTTCATGTACGACAACGGGTTTCGCGCGATCGAAGACAACTGGATGAGCCGCAAACCGGTCGAGTTGCAGACGAGGATCGCCAAGGAAATGGAGCGACTCGGCATGGAGATGGGCGTGTTCGTCGCCCACTTCTCCGGCAAGGTGACCTTCGCCAAGAAGGACAGGGCCATGGCCGCTTCCTTGGTGGGGGACATGCGCAAGGCTGTCGAGGTCGCCAAGCGAGTCAACGCCAAGTGGTGCACGGTCGTGCCCGGTGGCTACGACCCGAAGCTCGAATGGGGCTACCAGACCGCGAATGCGATCGACAACCTGCGGCGATGTGCCGAGGTGTGCGAGCCGTCCGGACTGGTCATGGTGCTCGAGCCGCTCAACCCGTGGACCAATCACCCGGGTCTGTTCCTGAGCAAGATCCCGCACGGCTACGAGATCTGCCGCGGCGTGAACTCACCGTCGTGCAAGATCCTCGATGACCTGTATCACCAGCAGATCACCGAGGGGAACCTGATCCCGAACATGAACAAGGCCTGGAGCGAGATCGCTTACTTCCAGATCGGTGACAACCCGGGGCGCAAGGAGCCGACCACGGGTGAGATCAACTACAAGAACGTCTTCAAGCACCTACACAAGCGCGGGTTCAAAGGAATCCTTGGCATGGAGCACGGCAACTCGCGAAAGGGCAAGGAGGGCGAGCTCGCGGTGATCAAGGCATACCGTGAGGTAGATTCCTTCTGAGCCGGTCGCCCTTGGCCTCCTCGGCGACCAGGGCCGCCCCGCTAGGTCAGCCCGCCGAACTGGCGGACTGCCTCGTAGACCACCGTGTTGGCGGTGCTCGCCAGGTTGAGGCTGCGGACCGACTCGATCATCGGTAGGCACAGGTTCCGCTCCGGCTCTTCGCTCAGGATGTCGGCTGGCAGCCCTCTCGTCTCGCTGCCGAAGAGCAGGATGTCGCCGCGTGCATAGTCCGCATCCCAATAAGGACGAGCCGTCTTCTTCGTCAGATACCACACCCGGGCATCCGGCAAGCGCTGCTTGACCTCGCTCCACGAATCGACTGCTTCCCAGTCGATGTCGTCCCAGTAACCAGTGCCGGCGCGGCGCAGATAACGGTCATCCATCTCGAAGCCCAATGGCCGGATCAGCCACAGCTTGGCGCCGACCGCCAGGACGGTGCGGCCGATGTTGCCGGTGTTCTGTGGAATGTCCGGCTCGTGTAGCACGACGTGCAGGAGGGCGTCGCGTCGGTGGAGGTCGGTCACTTCCGCCAGAGCATGGCCCAAGGCCTTGACCCGCGCCACGATGGGGGAGTGAGCGAGCCCGGCGGCCCGCGCCTAGTGTCCCCGATGATCTGGGCGTCGGGGGTCGGCGGTCACGCTCACCGAGTGCACCGTGGCGGGGAGAACGGGCGGGTTTCGTTCTCGGGTTTGGCGTCCGCCGTCGACATCCTGGGCACGGTCGCAGTCAGGCAGGTCCGCGTTGCTCTCTTCAACGTGCCAGCGCTCCAGGGCCTGCCCGTCGCATGGCAAGCCATCGCTGGCGGCGAGCATCCATCGAACTCACAAACGTGACAGTGGTGGCCTCTACTGAAATGCGCGCGCGGTCGGTTACACTCTTGGATGCCGTACATCGGTTTGATTGTGCGTCGTGGGCTACGACATGACAGAGAGCGAGATGAGGAAGAATGTGGGCTACTTCGAGGGGACCGATCCCCTCCTCTTGACTCGACTCGTAGCGCACGACATCGACACGGTGCCGATCTCGAATGGCCTGGACAACCACGGCAAGGAGGTCCGCTACCTGACGAGGGCGGATGAGATCGAGATCGTGGTCGGCTACCTGCACAAGGTCGTGCCGCTCGACGAGATGAAGATGACGACCGACGACATGCTGTTCTCGTGCGTCGCGTATCAGATTCCGATCCTGTTGATCCTCCCCGAGGACCTCGAGGAAAAGGCCAGGGCGGTCCTCGGTGACGTACCGAAGGGTGTCCGGTTCGTGGCACCCGAGGACGCCTTCGACGAGGTCATGAAGATCCTCGGCTGAGCCGGCGCCCGGCGCCGGGCTCGTTCCACGGAGGGGGCTCTGCCGGTGGTACCGCTCGCTCTGCTACTCGGCGGAGGTCCGCCCTGATGTGGGGTGGTCGGTGTCGATCACGATCCTCTCCGTCCTCGTTGCGATCTGGGTCAGGGTCGCGATCTTCGAGAAGCTGCAGGCGACTGGGGTGCGCGGTGAGATAGCCAAGGCTCCTACGCACTGATTGCGGTCGCGATTGCCTCGAGCTGGCACTGCTGGTAGCCGAACGCGGTCAGCGCGGTGACGGTGTCTGGTACGAAGACCTGATCGGAGGGATTGCGTAGGTGGACGACGATCAGGCGATCGGCGAGGGTGGAGCACGCGTGATCGAGCACCGCACGCGTTCCTTCGAATCGGTGCGCATCCCAGCTCAAGAGGATGACCCGTTCGTGAGCGTGAGCTCGGTCGAGTGGGGTCAGGTCGCTCGAGGTGGGATCGAGTTCGATGATCGCCGCAACGTCGAATCCCCGCACGGCGAAACACTCGCTCACGTTGTCAGCCCAGTGCCCGGGAGTGGTGTCCTCGACCAGGACGATGTTGTGCGGGCTCTGAGCGAGAAGGCAGACGGCGCCATCGACGGGCAGAAGGCCGCGCTGGTCGCCGAACACGCGCACGCTGCGGCGCGCGATCTCGCGGGCCAGGTCGTGATCGGGCTTGGGCAACGCGGCGTTTGCGGCGTGGGAACGCGCGGCGACAGCGTCGATTCGCGCCACGGCTGCTCTGTGCTCGTCTGGATCGAGTCGACCGTTGTCGAGCGCTCCCTGCAATCCGTGCGCAGCCGCGATCTGGCGCTCATGCGAGTGGCAGATCGGCAGCACGTCGTGGCCGGCCACAGCCGCCATGACCGCGGCCTCGTCGATGCTCCAGTGCTTCTCGATCGCTCCCATCTCGAGGTCGTCCGCGATCACGAGTCCCTCGAAGCCGAAGTCGTTGCGCAGGAGTCCGCGCACCACGCGCGGCGACAACGTGGCCGGCAGGTCCGGGTCGAGGCCGCGGACGATGACGTGCGTCGTCATGACAGCGAGGTCGACTGCGCTACCGAGCAGGTCCTCGAAGATCACCAGGTGCGGGTCGCGGAACTCCTCCAGCGACAGGTCGAGCACCGGCAGATCGAGGTGCGCATCGATCGAGGCCGCGCCCTTACCGGGGAAGTGCTTGAGACAGCACGCGACGTTCGATTCGGCGTGCCCCGCGATCAGCGCGCGCGCCAGCGGCACCGCCGCATCGCGGTCGGCGCCGAGCGAGCGGATACCGATGCCGGGGTTTTGCGGGTTCGTCAGCAGGTCGACGACCGGCGCGAGGTTGAGGTCGAAGCCCATCGCCACCAGTTCCCGCCCCGAGACCTGGCCCTGGCGGTAGGCGAGCGTGACGTCGCCGCATTCACCGAGCGCCATGTTGCCGGGAAACACGGTCGCTCCTTTGGTGACGCGCACGACGGCGCCGCCCTCCTGATCGATGGCCACGAGCAACGGCCACTCGACGAGGTCGCGGATCGCAGCGATCAGGTCGCGCGCGTGTTCGGCGTCGTCGATGTTGCGGGTGAACAGGATGACTGAGCGAGCGCCGGTTGCTTGCAACAGGTCTTGCAACTGTGCGGTCGCGCTCTTGCCATCGAAGCCGAGCATCAGCCGTGCGCCGCCGATTGGATCGGTCACTCTGCCACTTCCTGGGGCGCGAACATCGCGGCGATTGCGAAGGTGACGAGGCAACCGACCATCGAGTTCCAGACCCAGGAGAAGGGTCGGGCACCGCCGCCGATCTCACCCCAGAACTCGACGGTCATCAGCAGCGCGATTCCAGCGCCGAGGGCGATGAGGTTGGTACGGTCACGACCGCGCGTCGTCAGAACGCCGACGAGGAAGACCCCGAGCAGGGGCGGGAAGATCCAGGTGAGCACCTTGAGCCCCAGCATCAGCACGCCGAAGCCCTGCTTTGCCCCGCTCCTGTCCTCGGCACTCCAGACGATGACGGCGACCGTGACGAGCACCAGTCCGAACACGACGGCCATCCACCGCGACACGCGCAGGTAGTGGCGTTCATCGCGGCCGGGGTCCACGTAAGGCTCCCAGACATTCTTGACTGCGGTCGAGGACAGCGCCGCGATGGCTGAGTCGAGGCTCGACATCGCCGCCGCGAACAGGCCGGCGAAGATCAGTCCCTTGATCCCGGCTGGTAGTGCGTCGATCACCCAAGCCGGGAAGACATAGTCCTTCGCCTTCGCTTGTGAGATGCCGTAACTGGTCGCGAGTTCGCTGACTCGCTGCGCGACCCCGTCGGAACCGCCGTAGTGCAGCCACAGGCCGGATCCAACGGTGAGGAAGAGGATGACGACCGGAATCGTCATGAAGGCACTGAGCCACAGGCTCTTCTGCCCGGCTCGCTCGTCACGACACGTCAGGGCACGTTGGATCATGTCCTGGTCGGTGCCGTGCGTCGCCATGGTCAGGAAGCACGCGCCGACGAGGCCTCCGATCAGCGTGTAGGCCTTGGTCGGATCGAGATCGAGGTCGAGCCAGACCAGCTTGTCGGCGGCGTGCAGTTGGTCGATGGACGTGGCGAAACTGGTCTTCGAATCCAGGGCGAGGAAGATCACAGCGAGGACGCCGCCGCCGAGCAGGATCACCCCCTGCAGAACGTCGGTCCAGATCACGGACTTGATACCACCGACGATCGTGTAGATGACGGCGACCGACGTAATCGCGAGGATCACGAGCGGGAAGCTCAGGTTCGGTACGAGCACCACCATCGCGATCGCCGCGCCGTAGAGTCGAACACCGGAGCCGAGTGACCTTCCGACGAAGAACAGCGCAGCCGATGCGTTCTTGGTCCAGACGCCGAAGCGTTGTTCGAGCCAGCCGTAGACGGTGAACACGCGCGCGCGGTAGTAGGCCGGGATCAGCACCCAGGCGACGAGGAAGCGTGCGATGACCGAGCCGAAGGCGAGCTGCACGTAGCCCCAGGCGCCGAACAGGGACTGCGTCGGCGCGCCGAGGAAGGTCAGCGCGCTGGTTTCGGTCGCGAGGATCGACAGGCCAGCGGCCCACCACGGTATCGCGCGCGAGCCGAGGAAGTAGTCCTCGGTGTTGCGCTGTCCGCGCCCGGCCCAGAGGCCGATGCTGGCGACGATGAGCAGGTAGCCGGCGAGCGCAACGTAGTCGAGCGTCTCGAGCATGCGAGGCGGGCAGAGTCGGCGGCGGTTGGCGCCGAGTCAAGCTAGTGTCCTGTCCCCGGACTACGTGTGCAGCTTTCGGCGAGCCGGCTGTGCCGGTGGCAGGGCGCGCCAAGGCGGACAGATTGGGCTTGTGCCCCCTACTTCGGCCGCGCCCCACTAGGATCTCGCCGATGGACTTCATTCATGTCGGCCTCGTCAGTCAGTCGGAAGAGCATGCCGATCGGTTCTTCGGAGAGCTGCTGGGTCTTCCCAAGACCAAGAAGAGCCAGTTGCCGCGCGCGGTCACCGAGGGCCTGTTCGGCGTCGACCAGGACTGCGACCTGGTCTATTACGGAGATGCCGGCCTGGTCTTCGAGGTCTTCGTCATGGGATGGAGCGAGCCGTGCGAGCGGCGTGTCAGCCACACCTGCATCGAGGTTGCCGACCTGGCTGCGCTCCTGGAACGATGCCGCGAGATGGGCTTCGAGGTGCGGGAGGTCGCGAAGGGAGACAAGGTCGTTGTCTTCATCGCCGACGCCGACGGCAATCTGTTCGAGATGAAGCAACGGGCCGGCTGACTCCAGCTCGAGACGTAGATTCGCCTGGTCGCGACTTGCAGGCTGCGCTGCCGTCCATACTCTCCGAGCCATGGCCGATCTCGACGACGTCAAGCCGAGCAAAGAGTTCTATGCGGATGTCCCGCAAGAGACCGAGGGTTTCTTCCTCAAGGGCTGCAACAGCCTGGACTGGGGCATGAAGAACCGCCTGGCTCGGATCTTCAACCCCAAGTCGGGTAACACCGTGATGCTGGCCTTTGACCATGGCTACTTCATGGGTGCGACGACCGGCCTCGAGCGCATCGACATCACGATCAATCCGCTACTCGAGTACGCGGACACGCTCATGCTGACCCGCGGCATTCTGCGCAGCCTCATTCCGGCGGGCACGGAGAAGTCGATCGTGCTGCGCGCGTCCGGTGGACCGAGCATCCTCAGTGAGCTGTCCAACGAGGGCATCGCCGTGGACATCGAGGAGTCGATTCGTCTCAACGTGTGCGCGATGGCTGTGCAGGTCTTCATCGGCGGCGAGTACGAGAAGCAGTCGATCATGAACATGACCAAGTTGGTCGATCTCGGCAATCGCTACGGCATCCCGACCCTCGCCGTGACCGCCGTCGGCAAGGACATGGTGCGCGATGCGAAGTACTTCCGGCTCGCGACGCGCATCTGCGCCGAGCTTGGCGCGCACTATCTCAAGACCTACTACGTCGACGAAGGCTTCGAGACCGTGACGTCATCGTGTCCGGTGCCGATCGTGATCGCCGGCGGCAAGAAGCGACCCGAGCTGGCCGCGTTGAAGATGGCGTCCAACGCGATCCAGCAGGGCGCCAACGGCGTTGACATGGGTCGCAACATCTTTCAGTCGGACGCGCCAGCGGCAATGCTGCAGGCCGTGCGCGCGGTCGTTCACGACGGCGAGACGCCCGAAGCCGCGTTCGAGATCTACGAGACGCTAAAGAATGAGGCGTGACCAGCACGTGGCCCGTCCTGGGACGTGACCGTCCCTATGGGCCAGAAATAGCTGTACATTCCGACGTTCGACGCAGGGGACTACCATGTGGCACTGGATGAAACGAGTTCTCCCTTTGGCCGTTCTGGGTCTGGTCGTCGGGCCACTCATCGGCACTTTTCTCGGGGAGCGCTGGCCGGGTGTCACGGACGGGTTCGTCGGCTTCCTCTACGGCCTCTACATCGGTCCCCTGGTCGGCGCCTTGATCGGCGTTGTCCTTGCCCTGGCGCAGCGCCCGACTGCCGATCGTTGAGCGGGTAAGCACCACGCGCGGCGGTGCGATCCGTTGGTCGCGGAGAAGCCGAAGGCCCGAGCCTGGCAAGCATGCGCGGCACCAACGCTTGTGCCGTGCCCTGCTACTTCTTGTGCGACTTGAAGTCCTTCTTGTGCTTCGCGCTGCCGCCCTTGTTGGCGATGCCACCAGTCGCGCCGCGGAAACGGTCGGTGCTGGCATTCGACCGGTTCGAGAAGCCCTGTGCCTTCGAGCGGACCTTCGGGCGCACGGTCTTTCCGCTCTTGTCCTTGCGGTGAAAGCCGCCGCGGTTGTACTTGCCGCGCGCGATGTCGACGTGATCGAACATCGGTAGCCGCGCGTCGGGGAACTCGCTCTTCATGTGCTCGGAGATCTGTTCGTCGGTCAGACGTTCGCTCTCGTCACCCTGCTCGTTCTCCTCGAAGACCCGGATCCAGGTTTCGTTGACTCCGACACCGCTCGTCGTACCGACGGGGGCGGACGTCTTCGCCGAGGCGTCGCTCGTCTTGTCGGCTCGAGCCGCCTTGGCTTTGCTGCCGGAACTCTTCTTCTTCTGCGGCATCGGGTCTCCTGTGGCTCTCGATACTAGAGGAGTTCGCCAGGCGATGCTCGATCGGTGGACAGCAAGTCGAGAACCGACGTGCTAGCGACGGCGCGTCAGGTCGCGGCGTGTCCAGAAGCCGTCCTTGTCACGGTCCCACGCGGCGAGAGCCGCAGCAATAACCGCTTCCCATTCCTGGGCATCGACCTTGTTGTTGCGGTCAACGTCCAAGCGCAGCCACATGCGCCGCGCCGCGATCGCCGGCGTCGCTACGCCGCCGAAGGCTGCTCGGGCGGCGGGTTGCCGGCCCGCTTCGTCCTCGACCTCGGTGCGCTCGAGGGTGCCGGAACCGTTGGCGTCGAGGGCCGCGAAGCTCGTTTGGATCGCAGCGTCGATGTCTTCCTTGGAGAACCTGTCCTGGTCGTCGAGCGGGAGTGTGTCCGTTTGCACGAAGAACCTGCCGATGGCTGCGCCGCCGGCGTTCGACTGGCTCATCCGCCCAAACCTGGCGAAGCCTGTGTTGCGTCCCTTGACCTTGCCGTCTAGCTGATCACGAACGTTTTGGACGCGACGAGTGACGAAGTCCCTGGTGGTGGATAGGGCGCGCTCGACCGATCGTGCTGAGCGCGGTTGACGACCCATCATGGCCATGCCCATGCGCGATGCGGAGCGGCGCCGGGGGGCCTTGGTCACCGCATCGCTGCGCTTCCATTCGTCCGCGACCGCAGTCTTGATGGTCTTGCTGGCCAACTCGATGCTCGCGAGGAGTGCTTTCGCGGAGCATGGTCCGTCGATGAGTTCGCGGCAGATCTTCTTGTAGCGGTCGAGGACCGCGGGAATCGCGAGCAGTCGGGCTATCCCTGGAACCGCGGTCGGCTTTGTGATGCTCGAGTCGCCGCGTGCGCCGCCCATCATGCGGAAGCCGCCGAATGACAGGTTCAGGTCCCACGGGATCCAGACGACGCGCTTCGTCCGTGCCGGAACCGCCATGTAGAAGTTGTGCGGCAGCATGAACGGGCTGTCGA
>NYZE01000090.1 GCA_002685965.1 Planctomycetota bacterium
AGGCCGAGCCGTTCGGTCTCGGCCAGCCGCGACAGCGGGTCGAGGACGGGGAACAGGAAGACCGTCATCAGGACCGGCGACAGGAAGAACACGGTGACGATGACGATCAGCATGACGCTTGGACCTGTGAGCCAGGCGGGCAGCCAGTCGGAGAGTGAGGTGGCCCATGGCCAGAGCCAGAACCATGAGGCCATGAAGAGGCCGACCATGAAGATCACCGACAGCGCCACGGCCCAGACGATCTTGCCGAGGTAGGCGCCGTCCGTGAGAACTCGGGAGGCGGCGTCCCAGTACATCCTGAAGCCGCGCACGATGTCGAACAGCGGGAAGCCGGGACCTGTACGGGGCAGTCGATCGGCGCAAAGGAGGCAGTCTTGCGGCCGCGACGGATAGCTGCAGACCGGACAGGGGGCTGGTTGGTCCATATCCTTGGCAGGCGCGGGCTCGTTTAGCTTCTCTTGCTCGGGCATCCTATGGGTCTCGGGCGGCGTGGCCGCTCCACATGGAGACTCTCGGAGTGGGTATGGCGCGATACAAGGGTGTGGATTTGTACGACGTTGACGGGTTGTTGAGCGAAGAGGAGCGCATGGTGCGCGACTCGGTCCGTGACTGGGTAGAAGACCGCTTCCTGCCGATCGTGACCGAGCACCACCGCGCCGGGACATTTCCGGCGCATCTGGTGCCCGAACTCGGCGAGCTGGGCCTGCTGGGTGCGACGCTCGAGGGCTACGGGGCGGCTGGGCTCAACAACGTGGCCTACGGCCTGGTCCTGCAAGAGCTCGAGCGCGGCGACAGTGGCCTGCGTTCGTTCGTCTCCGTGCAGGGGGCGTTGTGCATGTATCCGATCGCGCGCTACGGCACGGAGGAGCAGAAGGAGCGCTTCCTACCGTCGATGGTCAAGGGCGAGGTCATCGGCTGCTTCGGTCTGACGGAGCCCGACTATGGAAGCAACCCGGGTGGGATGACGACGCGGGCGGTCGAGGACGGGGACGCCTGGGTCTTGAACGGCACCAAGCGATGGATCACGAACGGTTCGACCTCGCACGTCGCTGTCGTCTGGGCCAAGCTCGACGACGAGGTGCGCGGCTTCCTGGTCGAGGCCGGGACGCCCGGTTACACGACCATGGACATCGAGAACAAGTTCTCGCTGCGCGTCTCGGTGACGAGCGAGCTGATCTTCGAGGACTGCCGGATCCCCAAGGAGAACATCCTGCCGAAGGCAGAGGGTCTCAAGGGCCCCCTGTCGTGCTTGACACAGGCGCGCTATGGGATCGCCTGGGGCGGTGTCGGCGCCGCGCAGGCGATCTACGACGAGGTCCTCGAATACGCCAAGACGCGGGTTCAGTTCTCACGGCCGATCGCCGGCTATCAGCTGGTGCAGAACAAGCTGGTCTGGATGCTCACCGAGATCACGAAGGCGCAGTTGGTTTGCGTGCAACTTGGTCGGCAGAAAGACGCCGGTACGATGCACCACGCGCAGGTGTCCCTGGCCAAGCGCAACAACATCTGGATGGCGCTGAAGAGTGCCCGGATGGGGCGTGACATCCTCGGTGCCAGCGGGATTACGGACGAATACCACTGCGGGCGTCACATGTGCAACCTCGAGTCGGTGTCGACCTACGAAGGCACTCACGACATCCACACCCTGATCCTCGGCGACCACATCACCGGGATTCCTGCCTACGAGTGACCTGCCCAAGTCGGTCTGACCCCCACGGATCTGGCCCTCGTTGTGGCCGCCCGGGTTGTGCTGTGGTCAGCGGCTGCAATACTGGGGACGTTAGCCGTGCCGCCTGTGGTGCGGTCCTGCCTCGCCGGCCGTCGCGATGAGCCCCGCTTTTGTGCGTCGGTCTGAGCCAGTCTTGTCCTTCTCATCGTCCTTTGCCAAGGAGCACGCTCCATGCGGACCGTCATCCCCTCTCTCGTCACCGCTGCTGCGCTGGCGGGAGCCTCTGTGGCCCAGGGTCCTGGAATCATCACCAACGACACGGCGGCACAACCACGCAACCACAAGGTCATCAACAAGACCAACCTCACCAAGTTGGCGCCGAACCCGGGCTGGACGCAGTGTGCGACCGGGCCCTGCGACATCTTCCTTTCTGCGCCGACCGGCGGGGGCTACGTCTCTGCGTGCGGCACAGCCAAGCTCAACGCCCCGCCTTACTCGAACGGTCCCGGCGTCTGGACGATGGGTCTCACGCTCTCCGAGGTGAAGCCCGAGTTTGGCAACACGAATAGCAAGAAGGCTGCCTTCCCCAACGCCGACTACGTCGTCATCGGCACGCTCGACGAGAACGACACCAACGTCGCCTCCGCGTTCAAGCCCCTGACGATCGGCGCGAAGCTGAACAACCCCGACGGCAGCAACTTCGGCTTGAACCTGTGCCCGTACCGCGGCGGCTCGATTGTCCTGGCAGTTGTCGACCACGGCTCCGGTCCCCGGTTCGGCATGGCCTCGCCCGCGGTCTTGGGCTTCCACGGCACGTTGGCGATCCCGGGTCTGGCGAGCTACGTCGATCCCGACATCGGCCTCATCAACGGTGAGCCGTGGGTTGTGTACGTCGCCGGGGTGAACATCGTCATGGGCAAGCTGGACATCTCCAAGGTTGTCGTCAACAACACCACCAAGACGATCAGCGGCTCGGTCTCGTTCGTTCCGGGCAGCGCTGTCACGATCGCCGTTCCGAGCGCGTCGGGCCGCAATCCGCACTCGCCGTGCTTCATCAAGGGCTCCAACGGCGAGGTCCACGGCCTGCACATGGCCGAGCGGGCGGCCAACGACAGTGACTACTACATCGCTGGCGACCTGCATAGCGGGACACAGATCCAGCTGGTGACCGAGGGCAACAACCCGACCGCTTGGCTGAACAACGGCGGCCAGGCCGGTGGCACGATCTACTATGCCAACTCAGGTTCGAACACTGGTTTCTACAGCGCGATCCACTCGGTAGAAGCCGGTTGGATGGGCGGCGGCCAGCTGTCGATGGGCGCGCGCTCCAACGGGTTGGCCAGTCTGTTGATGGCCGTGAAGGAGCAGAACTCCGGCCCGAACGTGGCGATTCCGATCCTTGGTCTCGCGGGTGAGCTCCCGGCCCCGATTGCGATTCCAGGCTTCACCGGCAAGCTCGGCCTCAACCCGGCGGGCTTCTTGACGCTGACGCCAGTCGTGATCTCCAATGCCGACGAGCGTGGTGAGATGAGCCTCGCAGCGTTCCCGCAGATCAAAGCCCTCGCGGGCATCAACCTGCCGGTGCAGACGCTCTTCATCGATCCAGGCGCGACGGAGAAGAGGACGCTCTCGAACATGGCCCACCTCAACTTCGTCCAGTAGACAACTTCGTCCAGTAGACCGGATTGACTGGCTCGCGCTAGTCAGACGAGGTTTCCGAAGAGGCCTCTGGCGCGTCCGCGTCGGGGGCCTCTTTCGTTACGGAGTCGGCCTCTGCGCTGGCGAGCGCGGCCTTGGTCATGTCGACGTAGGTAAGCCTCAGCATGCTCAGCTGCGCGTCGAGATCGGCCTGTTCGGCCGGCTCGAGGTTCCCCGCCGTCTTGTCGGCGATCATGCCGAGCACATCGATGAAGTAGCGCGCCCAGGGCAGGTCGGGCTTGGTCTCGCCGGTCATCGGGTTCGGGACCTTGCCGAGGCACGACATCGCCTGGGCAACGAACGACCCGATCAGGATGCGGAAGTCGACCGGTGGAGGATTCGGGGTCTTGGGGTCGTGGTCTTCGCTCACGTTGTCTCCAGTCTCAGTTTGCTTTTACGTGCAGCGTGGCCCGCCCCTCGGCGTGGTGGCGTGCTGCCGCGACGAAGTCCCGGAACAGCGGGTGTGGTTCCAGGGGCCGCGACTTGAACTCCGGGTGATACTGCACGCCGACGAAGAACGGGTGATCGGGGAGTTCGATGGCTTCGACCAGGTCGAGAGTGGGATGGATACCGCTCGCGACCAAACCGGCCTCCTCCAGCTGGGTCCTGTAGGCGTTGTTGAACTCGTAGCGATGCCTGTGTCGCTCGGCGATCTGCTCACAGCCGTAGGCCTCGGCCACCTTGGAGCCGGGGCGCAGTTCGCACTCGAAGGCACCCAAGCGCATGGTGCCACCCTTCTCCTCGACGCCTTGCTGCTCGTCGAGCAGGCTGATGACCGGGTGCTCGGCATCGCCGAACTCGGTCGTCGTTGCGCCGGCGAGTCCGAGCACCGAGCGCGCGAACTCGACCACAGCAGCTTGCATGCCGTAGCAGATGCCCAGGTAGGGGATGTTGCGTTCGCGGGCGTAGCGCGCCGCCTGCACCTTGCCCTCGAAGCCCCGTTCGCCAAAACCACCCGGAACGAGGATGCCGTGCACCCCGTGCAGGACGTCGTCGGCTTCTCGCTCCGCGAGCGTATCCGCCGAGATCTTGCGTAGCTTGACCGTGACCCCGGTGGCGATCCCGGCGTGCGTCAGCGCCTCGTAGTGCGACTTGTAGGCGTCGGTGAGTTCGATGTACTTGCCGACCAGGGCGATCTCGACCTCGACCTGCGGCTTACGAATCTCGTCGAGCAGTCTCAGCCAGCTGTCGAAGTCTGCCTTCGTCCCTTCTGGAAGCCCGAGGAACTCGACCAGGAGGCTGTCGAGGCCTTCCGCGACGAGGTTGATCGGCACCTCGTAGATCGAGTAGTCGACGTCACGCTCCTCGATGACGGCGCGCCGCTCGACGTTGCAGAACAGCGACAGCTTGTCCCGCATCTCGTCGGTCATCGGCTTCTCGGTCCGGCACACGAGGACGTCCGGCGTGATGCCGATCTCGCGCAGCTTGCCGACGCTCTGTTGTGAGGGCTTGGTCTTGAGCTCGCCCGATGTGCGCAGGTAGGGCAGCAACGTCAGGTGGATGAACAGGCAGTTGCGTCGCCCGACATCGAGCGAGAACTGGCGGATGGCCTCGAGGAAGGGTAGTGACTCGATGTCGCCGACGGTGCCACCGATCTCGGTGATGGCGACGTCGGGCTCGCTCGTGGCGCCGAGCCGGATGGCGCGTTTGATCTCGTCGGTGATGTGCGGGATGACCTGGACGGTGCGGCCGAGGTAGTCGCCGCGGCGTTCCTTGGCGATGACCTCGCTGTAGATCTTGCCGGTGGTGAAGTTGCTGTTGCGCGTGATTGCGGCGTGCGTGAAGCGCTCGTAGTGGCCGAGGTCGAGGTCGGCTTCGCTGCCGTCGTCGGTCACGTAAACCTCGCCGTGCTGGAACGGCGACATGGTGCCTGGGTCGACGTTGATGTAGGGATCGAGCTTCTGCATCGAGACCGTCAGGCCCATGCGCTCGAAGATCATCCCCACGGCGCCCGACGTGAGCCCCTTGCCGAGGGACGACACGACGCCACCGGTGATGAAGATGAACTTGGTCACCGGCGCCTTCTCCGCTTGAGCTCACGCATGCGTCTTTGGTTCTCCGCTTCCAGCTGCTTCTGGAACTGCTCGAGGCTGGTGCCACGGCCCGTGCTGGCGTGGCCGATCGAGCGGTTTCCCGAGTTCCAGACCACGTTGAAGCCGGCGACGAGGGTGCTCCATTGAGGGCCCATCGCCACCTTCGGTAGTAGCCAGGTGCCTTCTTCTAGGACGATGGCGAGGCTGCTTCCCGAAGGAACGCTGGTGCCCTTGACCGCCTTGTTGAAGAAGCCGAGGCGTTCGAAGTCGCCGAGCAGCGCTTTCATCGCGGGCTCTTGTGCCCGGGAAACGGCTGCGTTCTGGCTGTTGTTCGGGGCCATTTTCGTCCACGCCGTGTTGACGATGGCGAGCGAGCCGCCGCCGGTCCGCAACGACTCCTGAAAGAGCTCGATGCGGCAGGGTCGTCCGTCCTTGTAGTGCGTGCCGGCAGTGCTGGCGCAAGCGATGAGAACCGCGCTCAGCAAACAAGTTGGAAGCCGCTTCAACACGACACACATAGGCCCGCATTCCCTCCGCCCCGGCCGAGTCTACCCGGCTCGCCGGGGCTGTCCATTCGATACGCCATGAGGATCGTCTGACTCTCGTCACGAGACCGGGATCACGCGCTTTGTTTCCACAGTCTCTCCACGTAGAGTGAACAGCGGAGGACGTGGGGAGCGCGGGCGCCGAGTCGGCTCGCAACCCTCACTGATGGCACCGAAATGGGTGGGTCATCCGCCGGTTCGCGCCGATGATGACCATGGAGGGACACGATGGAGAGAGTCGAGAAGATTCTCCTTCTGGCAGTTCTCGGAGTGGCGGTCATGATCGTTGCGGTCATGTCCTTCCTCCCCGAGGAGGTCAAGGCGAAGCCGCAACCCGTCACCAGTGCCAAGGGCGCGACGGCGGGCCAGGAAACCAAGCAGCAAACGCTGCGCGAGCTAATGGGCCATTCGGCGCCCGGGCCTCGCCAGCCGGAGTTCACGAAGACTGACCCGGGCGAACAGGGTGGCAAGGGCCCCAGCGTGCTCGAACCGCTGACCAAGAAGCCCGATGGCCCCGGTCCGGCTGACGCTGGTCTGGGTGCTGCTAGCGCCAAGGGTGCTGGCGTGCCAGCCGAAGCCTCGGCCCTCACGGTCGGCGGCCCGCCGGCGCGCGTAGCGATGCAATACTCCAAGAACCCGGAGTACCTCGATTACGTCGTGCAGGGTGGGGACACGCTCGGTCAGATCGTCCAGGACGTCTGCGGCACTTTGTCCGCCGTCGACGCCGTTCTCAGCGTCAACGAGGAGCTCAAGGTCAACCCCCACTTGATCGCCCCGGGCTATCGGCTGCTGATCCCGAAGTTCGCCGTGCGCCCCCTCAGCGAGCGCACGAAGGCTGTACCGAAGCGCTCCGTAGCCAAGGAGCCGGCAGCCAAGACCTCCGGCGCCCGCTACACGGTCAAGGACGGCGACAACCTCTGGAAGATCGCCGTCGGCATCGTCGGCAAGCGCAAAGCCGCCGCCTACGTTGCCAAGCTCCAAGACCTCAACCCCAAGGCGCGGGGTACCCTCCGGCCCGGGACGGAGCTCGTGCTGCCGTAGTGCGTTCGTCGGTCAAGGGTGTCCGATGCCCTTGACCAACTCGCTGCGCTACTTGAGCCCGTGCTGCTTCAACCTCTCGTGGAGGTTGGTGCGGCGGATGCCGATGCGCCGCGCGGTCGCGCTGACGTTCCAGTTCTCCTCTTCGAGCTTGCGGCGGAGATACTCCTTCTCGACCTCGCTGCGGAACTCGCGCAGGTTGTCGATGTCGAACCAGCCGGTATTGGGGCCAGCGCCGTCGGGCTGGGCGCGGGTCGGCTTGAGGAGGGCGGCGAGGTCGTCCGCGGCTGCTTCGCCGTCTTCGAGCAGGAGCGCCGCCGATTGCACCAGGCTCTGTAGCTGACGCACGTTGCCCGGCCAGGCCTGCTTCTCGAGCCACGAGATCGCGGCAGTCTCGAAGGACAGGTCGCGCGGGCGACGGCTGAGGGCCTCAGACAGGAAGTGCTTCGCGAGCAGGGCAACGTCGCCGGCACGGTCGCGCAGGGCCGGCACCGTCAACTCGACGCCGCGGATCCGGTAGTAGAGGTCCTCGCGGAAGCGACCAGCCTCGATCTCGTCACTGAGCTGCTTGTTCGTGGCGGCGACGATTCGGCAGGACACCGGCCTGCTTTCGGTCGAACCCACAGGCGTCACGGTCTTCTCTTGCAGGACGCGGAGAAGCCTGGCTTGAAGCGGAGTCGGCATCTCGCCAATCTCGTCGAGGAACAACGTGCCCTCGCCTGCCTCGACGAAGAGCCCATCGCGATTGCGGTCGGCGCCCGTGAATGCGCCCCTCACGTGCCCGAAGAACTCTGCTTCGATCAACGTCTCGGGAACGGCGGCGCAGTTGGTGGCGGCGAAAGGCTTGCCATAGCGATCCGACTGCAGGTGCAGGTGCCGCGCGATGAGCTCCTTGCCGGTCCCGTTCTCGCCGGTGATCAGTACCGGGATGTCCGCCTCCGCGACGCGTTCGACCTTGTGCATGAGGTCGCGCATCTGCTCGGACGCCCCGAGGATCCGCCAGCGGGCCAGGGCCTGCTCGCGCAGATTCTTGTTCTCGTCGACGAGGCCGCGGTGTTGCAGCGTCAGGCGCACTGTTGTCAGCAGCCGGTCCAGCCCGACAGGCTTCTCGAGGTAGTCGGCCGCGCCACCCTTCATCGCTTCGACCGCGGTCTCGACCTTGGCTTCCGCCGTGATCACCACGACCGCGGGCTGGCGCTCGGCCTCGGCGAGTTCGTGCAGGAGATCCAAGCCATTCCCGTCGGGAAGGCCCAGGTCCAGCAATACGAGGTTTGGGTTGAACGTCGCCAGGGTGTGCCGGCCCTCGCTCAGGCTGCCCGCTCCGCGGGCGTCGTAGCCTTCGGCCTCGAGGATGGCGGTGAACCCATCTCGGATGTCGGCTTCGTCCTCGATGACGAGAATGCGCATGGCATGGAGGTTTGCCCTCGGGAGCATGGCGGTCAACCTCCGGCGCCAAGGTCGCTCTGCGGCCGTCCAGGACCGCGGTCCAAAGACCGCCACCAGAGCGCCGTTTACGGGCAAAGAAACGCTAGAAACCCCGGCGGCGGACAATCCCGTGGGCTAGGCTTCTCGGCCGGAACGGCCGTCGACACATCATCCGCAACCTGTTGTTGGGAGATGGGTTGACGCTCGTTTGGCTGAATCTAGGATGGATAGCTCTTCCGAGTTCGCCCCAACCTCGGTTCAGTGCAAGGCTTGGGTCGAGTCGCGTTCGGAAGGACACTCGCCCCGGTGTCCGGTCAAGAAGACGCACCACCTCGTGCCCGACCCTTTGCCCCGATCTAAGCTGCGCGTAAGGAGCCTGATTCAGATGGTCAACGGTTTCGCCCGAAGCCTCTTGGTACTTTCTGCCGCCCTGATGGCGAGTACGAGTGGCGCTTTTGCCCAGGACAGCGCTCGAGACCTGTTCGATCAGGGAGTCCAGCTCCTTTATCAGAACAAGGACGCAGAGGCGCTCCAGAAGTTCAAGGGCGCTGTCAGTCTCGACCCATCGATGGCGGACGCTTACAGCATCTGGAAGAAGACCGAGCAGCGTGTCTGGGCCTCGATGATGGTCAAGAACGACGAGCTCGCGAAGGTCGCACGTCACTTCCTGCGCATGGCGCAGCTGGAGCGCAAGCGCTTCCAGGCCGACGAAGCGACCATCCGGGCTGCTGTCGAGGGAGCATTGTCGGACGACTATGAGACACGTGTCCAGGCCAACAACGACCTGATGTCGAACCACGGCGACTACGCCGTGCCGTATCTGCTCGACGCGCTCGGCAATGCCGACGAGGACACCAGGCAGACCTACGCCATCCTCGCGCTCGACCGTATCGGTCGCGCCGCGACGCTGCCTTTGGTCGCCGCAGTCCAGAGCGAGAACGCGCTGCTCCGGCGCAACGCGGCCGCCGCGCTCTATTACATCGGCGACTCGCGTGCCTTGCCGGCGCTCAAGCGCCTTGCCGACTCCGACGCCGACGCGTCGGTGCGTGAGACCGCCCACAAGGCAGTCCGCAAGATCGGTGGCGCCGAGGTTGGTTCGGCGCTCGCTCTTTACCTGCAGCACAGCCACGACTACCTGGTGGGCTCCGGTCGCCTGCGCGACGGTGACGTCCTCGACGGCGTCTGGTCGTTCGCTGACGGCAAGCTCGTGCATCGCCCGGTGCCGACTTCGGTGTTCGGTCTCGAGCTGGCCAAGGAGTCGGCCTACGGCGCGCTCGCCGTGGATCCGACCAGCGAGGCTGGCCTGATCGCGCTGACGCGGGCCTATACGGCCGAGCGTGCAGTGGTGGCCGCCGCAGTGCGAAGCGGTGCCGAAGACATGGGCAGCCTGGAGGGCTCGCTTGGCGAGATCAGCATCACGGTGCAGCTAGCTGGCGCCGGCATCGTCCGCAAGGCATTCGCCCAGAGCGTCGCCGAAGGCATGGTCCCGGCCGCAGCCGCCACGCTCGACACTCTCGCGAAGCTCGAGGATCCAGATGACCTGGGCGATTCGCCCCTGATCGAATCGTTGGTGCACGAAGACAAGCGCATTCGCTACGGCGCCGCCATGGCCCTCGCTGGCATGAACGCCAAGCTCAGTGACGCCGCGCGCTCCAACGTGGTCGCCGCCCTGTCGCGCGCCGTACTCGAGCAGTCGGTCCGCCTCGTTGCGGTCATCGACCCGGTGGTCGAGAACCGCGGTGTCTACAGCAACTGCAACAGCAAGAGCGAAGGCCTCGTCGTCGAAGCGAACGGGAGCACCACGCGGGTCCTCGCCCAGCTGGCGACCTACCCGCGCGATGTCCTGGTGATTCATGAGCAGCTAGAGACGATGTTGGTCGATAGCGTGCTCAAGTTCTGCAAGGACCGCCCGCACCTCGCGAAGATGAAGGTCATCCTGGTCACGAAGGACCCGGCTGGTGCGCAGCAGGTCTACGGCGCTCGCATCGATGAGTACCTCAAGACGCCTGTCACCGTCGAGGGCCTCACCGGTCGCATCGCGAAGGTGCTCGAGGGTGTCGGCGCGGGCAGCTCTCGCATGGAAGCCGAGGTCACCGCCGCCACCGCCGCAAAGGCGATTGCCAACCTCGACCCCGCTGCGTTCCCGGTCGGCGGTGCCTCTGGCCACCTGGTTCAGGCGGCTCAGCGCACCAACGACGCCGTCGCAGTTCCGTCCCTGATCGCGCTCGGCCGCGCCGGTGGTGATGGCGACCTGGCCGGCATCGTTGTGGTCATGAACGGTTCCAAGGCCCGTGAGTCGGTGTGCGCGGCTGCTGCCGATGCACTCGGTCGCATCATGGCCCGCTCCGGCAACGTCAATCAGGCATCCATCGATGCCCTGGCGGCGCTCGCCCGCGACAAGGGCTTGTCGGCCGCGATCCGTGGCGCGGCTGGCGCAGCGCTCGGCCGTGCGCCGATCCTGCCCGGCACCCGCACCAAGCTGCTCCAGGATCTTCGCGTCGACCCCTCCACCGGAAACTGAGACGTCGCCCGTTCAGGGAGGTCATGCTGCGCGCAGAGGCCGCTAGGGCGTAGAACGCAGCAGCTCGCGGGCTGACTGCGAAGGCGAGACGCCGCACGGGGCTTTGGCCTCGGGCGGCGTTTTTGCGTGCCCCCGTGCGCGGGCGGACATCGGAGGTCGCCCGGGACGCGGGCCGCCCCTACGATGCGAGAGCGATGAGACGACTCCTCTTGCCCCTACTCCTTCTGCCCATCGCCGCGTGCAGCTTTCTGCCGCAGCGCGCCAAAGACATTCGCTACGCCATCTGGGTCACCCGGTGGGACTACGGGACCGAGGCGGACGTGCGTGATGTGATCAAGAACTGCGCCAAGGCTGGCTTCGACACGGTGCTGTTCCAGGTGCGCGGTAACGGGACGGTCTTCTATCGTTCACGCATCGAGCCGTGGGCGGAACAGTTCGACTACCGCGACCCGGGGTTCGATCCGCTGTGGGTGGCCTGTGATGAGGCGCGCATGCAGGGCGTCCAGGTGCACGCCTGGGTCAATGCCCTGCCGGCATGGCGCGGTGCAGAACCGCCGGAGTACGAGCGGCATCTGTTCCACACGCGGCCCGAGTGGTTCATGGTGGACCAGGACAAGCGGCGCCAGTCGCTCAAGGCCGACTACTACGTCGTCCTCAATCCGTGTTTGCCTGCGGTGCGTGACCACATCGCGTCCGTGTGCGAGGAGATTGCGCGCAACTACGGTGTTGCCGGCGTCCACCTCGACTACATCCGCTTCCTCGAGCCGGAAGCGGGCCACGACTACCCGTACGACTACACGACGCTGCGCCTCTACCGTGACGCCACGGGCAAGGCGCCGGCGGACGATGTCGTGGCGTGGGACAACTGGCGTTCCGAGCAAGTCACCGAACTCGTGCGTGAGATCCGCAGGCGTCTGCGTGTGGCCAATCGACGCTGCGTGCTGACGGCGGCGGTGTTCTCGACACCCGAGAAGGCAACGAGTGTGCACCAGGACTGGGTGCATTGGCTGCGCACGGGTGTCGTCGATGCCGCCTTCCCGATGAACTACGACACTGACGATCGTCGCTTCCTCGAACGCATCAAGATCGAAGCCGAGGCCGCGCATGGCATGCCGATCGTCGTTGGCATCGGCGTGCACAAGCACGCGGACCCCGCGCAGACGCTGCGCCAGATGGAGATGGTCAAGGAAGCCGGCATGCAGGGCTGTTCGCTGTTTGCCTACTCGAGCTTCTTCAAGCCCGGGCCCATGGCGGTCAAAGTGGAGGAGGCGAGTCTGCGGACGACACGGCGGCAGCGGATTCTGCGCAAGGTGCAGGGGCGGTAGCGCAGAGCAAACGAGCACGACCCACTTGCGTGGTTCGTTCGTTGGCAGTCGGTGTCTGAGGGCTGCCGCCAACGAAGCTCAGCGCGCGGCTTGACCGAAGCCCCTTGCCTCGTGAGACTTCTAGCCCTGTGGAAGTGGATGGGGGCTGGTGTCCTCCCTGGTCTTCAAAACCAGTGGTCGGCGACCCGAGTCGTCGGCGGTGGGTTCGATTCCCATGCACTTCCGCCAGTTTCTTGACCCTGTCGGCTCCTACAGGGTGACCAGCCGTCCGATCAACGAGCTGTGGAGGCCGATGGCGGCGCCGATCCAACCGCGACAGGTCGGATCGTGCCGCACGGGGTCAGCGGACGGCGGCGCCGGGCTCACCACTGGTCTCGACGGGCGACAGCCTGCCGTTGCGGTCCTCGGCGAAGAGCAGCATGCCCTGGCTCTCGAAGCCCATGATCTCGCGCGGTGCGAGGTTGGCAACGACGACGACGGTCTTGCCGACCATGTGTTCGGGGGAGCAGTGCTCGGCGACTCCCGAGAGGATCTGGCGTTGTTCGAAGCCGAGGTCCACCTGCGAGCGCAGTAGTCGCTTCGACTTCTGAACGGGCTCGCAGGAGAGGATCGTGCCCGCCCGAAGATCGGTCTTCAGGAAGGTGTCGAAGTCGATCGTCTCGCCGAGCGGCGGGTAGGCCGTTTCGCTAGCGCTGTCGTTCGTGACGGGGTCCACCTTCGCCTCCTCCTCGCGCAACTTCTCGAGCTGCGCCTCGATCGCATCATCGTCGATCTTCGTGAACAGAATCTCGGGCTCACCGAGCTCGGCGCCTGGCGTGAGCAGCGGCTCTGCCACGTCGTTCCACGAGGGCATGGTGCCCAGTCGTAGCATGTTGCGGATGCGCTCGCACGAGAACGGCAGGATCGGCTCGAGGAGCACCGACAATGCGCCGACGAGCTGCAGTGACACGTGGACCGTGTTGGCGCAAGCGCCGAAGTCGCTCTTACGCGTCTTCCACGGCTCGGTGTCGTTGAAGTACTTGTTGCCGGCCCGGGCGAGTCCCATCGCCTCGTGCAACGCATCGCGGAAACGGAACGTGTCGATGCACTCGCCGACCACCGCGGGTCGGTCGCCGATCGTGGCGAGCGTCGCGCGGTCGAGGTCGCTCGGCTCCGTGAGTTCGGGGACCCGTCCGTCGCAGTAGCGGTGCGCAAAGGTCAGCGTGCGGTTCACGAGGTTGCCGAGCGTGTCAGCGAGCTCGTTGTTGATGTGACCCTGGAAGTCCTTCCACGAGAAGTCGCTGTCGCGCGTCTCGGGCAGGGTGGCGCACAGCGAGTAGCGCAGGTAGTCGGCCGGGAAGGCGTCGAGGGCCTCGTGCAGCCACACCGCCCAGCCGCGACTCGTCGACAGCTTGTTGCCTTCGAGGTTGAGGAACTCGTTGGCTGGCACGTTGTCGGGCAGGATGTAGTCGCCGTGGCGCTGCAGCATCGCCGGGAAGATGATGCAGTGGAAGACGATGTTGTCCTTGCCGATGAAGTGGATCAGGCGCGTACCGTCGTCTTGCCAGTAGCGACGCCAGAGCTCGGGCTCGCCCTTGCTGTCGGCCCACTCGCGCGTCGCCGAAATGTAACCGATCGGCGCGTCGAACCACACGTAGAGCACCTTGCCGGCTGCGTCGACGCCGGCGGCTTCGGCGACGTCCTCGGGGACGCGCACGCCCCACGGCAAGTCGCGCGTCATCGCTCGATCGCCGAGCCCGTCGACGAACCAGCTCTTGATCTGTCCGAGCACGTTGGGCTTCCAGTCGCCGTGGCCGCCGATCCACTGCTCGAGCTCTTGCTGCTGGCGTCCGAGTGGCAGATACCAGTGTGTCGTGTCGCGGAGCTGTGGCGTGGCCGAGGTGATCACGCTGCGAGGATTCACGAGTTCGCTCGGGCTGAGCGCGGTGCCGCATGTTTCGCACTGGTCGCCGTAGGCCTCCTCGTGACCGCACTTCGGGCAGGTGCCGCGCACATAGCGATCCGCGAGAAAGGTCTCGGCTTCCGGATCCCACAGCTGCTGTTCGGTGCGCAGCGTGAAGGCATCCTTGGCAGCGAGGTGCCGGAAGAACTCGCTACTCGTCTCGTGGTGGGTCTGGGACGAGGTGCGTCCATACCAGTCGAAACTCACGCCGAGGCGTTCGAACGCGTCGACGATCATCGCGTGGTATCGATCCACGATGACCTGGGGTTCGACGCCTTCCTTGCGCGCCGCGAGGGTGATCGGCACGCCGTGCTCATCCGAGCCGCAGATGAACGCGACATCCTCGCCGCACAAACGCAGCCAACGGCAGTAGATGTCAGGCGGCAGGTGCGCTCCGGCGACATGGCCCAGGTGAATGGGACCGTTGGCGTACGGCAGCGCCGCGGTCACCAGCGTGCGTTGAAAGCTCTTTCCCATGCCTGAGGACTATCGTGAAGGGGGGGTGGGGGAAGAGCAACTCTCGTGCCCTTGGGGCTCTAGAGTCGTGCGCGGTCCTTCAGAGGCCCGGTTAGGGTTGGCGCAGACGTAGCTGGCCGCAGGCGGCGTCGCGATCGTGGCCGCGTCGCCGGCGCCAGGTGACGTTGAGGCCGCCGCGCTCAAGGCGCGCACGAAACGACTCGACGGCATCGTCGGCGGGGCGAGCGAGATCGAGCGACACGCCTTCTACGTTGTTCCACGGGATGAGGTTCACAGTGCAGCGAACGCCGCGCAGTAGGCGCACGAGCGCGTCGGCGTCCTTGGCGCGGTCGTTGCGCCCGGCAAGCAGGACGATCTCGTAGGTGGGCTTGCGTCCGGTGGTGCGCAGATAGTAGGTGGCGGCGGCGACGAGGGCGGCCGGTGCGGTCGTCGCGGTCGGTACGAGCTCCTTGCGCAGGCCTTCCTCAGCGGCGTGCAGCGACACGGCCAGGTTCCACGGTCGCTCGAGCCCGGCGAGCTTGCGGATGCGGTCCGGGTAGCCGGATGTCGAGACCGTGATGCGGCGCGCCGAGAACGCGAACCCCTCCGGATCCGAGATTCGGGTCAAGGCGTCGATCAGGGCATCGAAGTTGAGCAGAGGCTCGCCGAGCCCCATGACCACGAGGTTGGTCAAGGACGCGCTGCCCAGCTCTTCGCGTGCGATCAGGAACTGCTCGACGATCTCGGCGGACGTCAGGTTGCGTCGCACACCATCGAGGCCGGAGGCGCAAAACACACACGCGACGGGACAGCCAACCTGGCTCGAGACGCACAGCGTGTGTCGATCTCGGTCGGGAATGAGGACCATCTCGACGGTCTCGCCGTCCGCGAGTTCGAGCAGCAGCTTGCTGGTGCCGTCGGTCGACAGCGAGCGCTCGACGACCTGTCCGGCGGTCAGTTGCAGGCGCTCGTCGAGAGCCGTGCGCACCGCCGCGGGGAGGTCGGTCACCGTCGCGAACGAGCGCGCACCGCGGCGCCAGACCCAGTCGTAGAGTGACCTCGCCTGGAACGCTTTGGCGCCCAACTCGAGGGCCGTGCCTTCGAGTTCTTCGCGGGACAGGTCCCGCAACAACGGCTTCACGCGCGTTCGCGCTCGTCGTCGGGCGGCGTCTCCGGTGGCACGTCCTTGGTCGGGCCACCGCGAGTGGGCTTGCCCTTCCTGGGCGCCTTCGGCTTGAGAATGGTCTTGGCCACCGCCTCGCCGCGCACGACCTCGGGCGTGAGCACGATCTTGACGGGCCCTTCGGCGGCGAGCGTCGGTAGGTCGAAGCGAAGATCCAGCAGCAGGTCCTCGATGATCGAGCGCAGCGCACGCACGCCGGTCTCCTCTTCGAGTACGCGGCCGGCGATCTCCTTGAGTGCCGGCTTCGGGATCTCGAGTTCGCAGCCCTCCATCGCGAAGTACTCCTGGTACTGCTTGACGACGGCGTTGCGTGGCTCGGTCATGACGCGGACGAGATCGTCGCGCGTCAGAGTCTTGAGGGTGGCGACTACCGGCAGGCGGCCGACGAACTCGGGAATGAGCCCGAACGAAACCAGGTCCTTCTGGTTGAGGTGGGGGAGCAGGCGGTCCCGTTCGGACAGCGTTGTATCCTCGTCCTCGAGCGCTTCGCGCTCGGCGTAGCCGATGACGGTCTTGCCGAGTCGCCGCGCCACCGACTGCTCGATCCCTGTGAACGTGCCGCCACAGATGAACAGGATGTCCTCGGTGTTGACCTGGATGTAGGACTGCTCCGGGTGCTTGCGGCCGCCCTGCGGCGGAACGTTGGCGACGGTTCCTTCGAGGATCTTCAGCAGAGCTTGCTGCACGCCTTCGCCCGAGACGTCGCGTGTGATCGAGACGTTCTGGGTGGTGCGGCCGATCTTGTCGACCTCGTCGATGTAGACGATGCCCTGCTGTACCTTCTCCAGGTCGAAGTTGGCGCCTTGTAGCAGCTTCAACAGGATGTTCTCGACGTCCTCGCCGACGTAGCCAGCCTCGGTCAACGTCGTCGCGTCCGCGATCGCGAACGGCACATCGAGGATCCGAGCCAGGGTCTTGGCGAGCAGCGTCTTGCCGGAACCGGTCGGACCGACCAGCAGGATGTTGGACTTCTCGAGCTCGACCTCGGGGTTGGGCCGGCCGCGCGCTTGAAGGCGTCGATAGTGCGAGTAGACGGCGACCGACAGGACTCGCTTGGCGTGGGCCTGGCCGATCACGTAGTCGTCGAGTGCCGTGTGGATGTCGGACGGCGTCGGCACCTCGTCCTTGGCGACGAGGCTGACCTCGGCGACGCGCGGCTTACGCCGTTCGTCTTCCTTAAGGATGGTATTGCAGATCTCGACGCACTCGCTGCAGATGTAGATCCCTGGCGGACCAGCGATCAGCGGACGATCGAGGTGATGTCTCGATTTCTCGCAGAAGGTGCAGCGCTCGCCGCCCTTGCTCTGCTTGCCGCTCTTGGTCATCCGGTCAGATCATCCCGGTAGGTCGAAGCCCGGTAGGTCGAAGTACTACAGCGATCTCACCATCATAGACCGAGGACGGCTCTGATGGGATCGCTGCCTCGGTCCGAAAATCCCCCGACCGCCCGGGCATCCGCCCGGCCATCTGCCGGGCGACCTGCCCCACGAGGGGCGGCGGTTCAGTCGGTATTGAGAACTTCATCGACGAGGCCGTACTCCTTGGCCTCAAGGGCGGACATGAAGTGATCGCGGTCGGAGTCCTTGTCGATCTGCTCGGGCGACTTGCCGCTGTGCTTGGCGAGAATCCCGTTGAGCGTGCTCTTCATCGAGAGGATCTCTTCGGTCTGGATGGCAATGTCCTGCGCCGTTCCATGCACCCCGCCAGCCGGCTGGTGGATCATGACGCGCGAATGCGGCAGCGCGTGCCGCTTGCCCTCGGTGCCGGCCGCTAGCAGCACAGCGCCCATGCTACTGGCCTGCCCGATGCAGTAGGTCGCGATGTTGCACTGCACGAACTGCATCGTGTCGTAGATCGCGAGCCCCGACGTGATGAACCCGCCGGGCGAGTTGATGTAGAGATTGATGTCCTGGTTCTTGTTCTCTTTCTGCAGGAACAAGAGCTGGGCGATGACCACGTTGGCCACCGTGTCTTCGATTTCCGTGCCGATGAAAACAATGCGGTCTTCGAGGAGCCGACTGTAGATGTCGTAGCTGCGCTCGCCGCGGCCAGTCTTCTCGATGACAAAGGGCATCGGGATCGAAGCCATGTGTTGCCACTCCCTCCGTTGCTTGGAAACCATCAGGGCAAGTCGTCTAGGTCGAGGATCGCGCAGCAGCAAGGGCTGCTGCGCCCGAAGCTCCCATCGTCAGGGCGCTTCGGCGCTTTCCCCGCTGTTATTCATCGGTTATCTGCGCCGCCTCTTTGAGGAAATCCCGCACCTTGCGGTGCCGCAAGTCCATTCGGAGCTCGGGCAGCATATTCTTCTCCTCGAAGTACTTGCGCACCTCGATCAGCGTCGTCTCGTTCTCGGTCGCCACCTGCTTGAGCGCCGTGTCGACGTCGGATTCCGTGACGAATAGCTTCTCTTTGCTGGCGAGAGCTTCGACAAGGAACATGTTGCGGACGCCGGTACGCGCCGATTCCTCGACCTCGGCGCGGCCCTGGTCGACCTGCCGCTTCATCTCCTCCTCGCTCATGCCGCGCTGCTGCATCTCCTTCTTGAAGCCTTCGATGCGGTGCGCCACCTCGTCGCCGACGAGCCCTTCCGGGACGTCGAACGGGTTCTCGGCGTAGAGTTGGTCCATGATTTCTCCGAAGAGCCGGTCCTCCTCGGAGGCGGTTTTCTGCTCGTGAATCCGCTCGTGCACCCGCGTGCGCATTGCCTCGAGTGAGTCGAACTCGAACGCCTTGGCCAGCTCTTCGTCGATCGGCGGCTCGACGAATCGCACCACCTCGTGCACGGTCAAGTCGAGCTCACCGGTCTTGCCGCGAGCCTCTTCTGTTTCGAAGGTGTCGGGAAACTCGATCGGCATGACCACGCTGCTGCCGGGGGTCTGGCCTTTGAGCTTCTCCTTGAACTCCTCGGCGTCGCAGCCGCGCACCGGAATCGCCGCGCTGATTTGCAAGCCCTCCTTCTTGACGAGCTCAGCGCCGTCGAGGCGGTAGGCCATGTCGACCTTGGCGAAGTCGCCTTCTTTGAGCTCGTCGTCGACCGACTGCAGCTTGCGCTTCTCTTGCGCAAAGCCGTGCATCGCTTGCTCGACCTCTTCGTCGGTCGGGTCGGTAGCGCGTCGCATGAGCTTGATGTCCTTGACGCTGCCGACCTTGACCTCAGGCCGCAGTTCGAGCTCGACCGAGTAACTGAAGTCGCCATCCTCCGCGAGTGGATCGTCGTCGACATTGAGCTTGGGCTGACCGATGACCTGCAGTTCGTTGGCCTTCATGGCCTCCTGGAAGGTCTCGTTGATCAACGACTCCTTGGCCTCGGCGAGGATCTGCTCGCCGAAGCGCTTGCGTAGCACGTTCTTGGGGACGTGCCCGGGACGAAAGCCCTTGATCTGGACCTGTTCACCGGTGGACTTGTAGACCTTGTCGACGTGCGCTTGTAGGCGCTCGTTGGTGATGGTGATCTCAAGGCGTTTGCGGCCGGGTCCGGCCTCTTGAATGTCGACTTTCATGTGCGCAGCGTGTCTTTCGGGCGAACCACGCTAGGAGTCCGGGCGGCGTGAGTCTAGGGCTGGTCTCCCGCCGCTGGCGCTACTGCTGCATCAGCTTGCGCAGGGCGCGGCTCTTCTTGGCCAGGTTCATGACCCGTGGGTTGGCCGCCCGGAAGCGGTTCAGCTCTTCCTTGGTGGGTCTGGCCTCCTTCAGGTGCTTGGCCACCGAGCTGGCGTTGCCGCGCATGACCTCGATGCGGGCTGCCTTCAGGTGCAGCGCCGGCGTCGCAACGGCGGAGTAGCGAATGGCGTCCTTGATGTCACGGATCGCGTCCGACAAGCGCCCGAAGGCGACGTAGGCCTTGGCCCGCTGTGCGTACGCAAACGGCGTCCTGCGCTGCGTCTTGACGAACTGGTTCAGCTGGTCGAGGACCCGTTTGATGCCGGAGCGGTCGCCGTGCTGGTCCATGAGGCGAGCGGCCTCGAACTTGACGTCCGGGTAACGGTGCACGAGGAGCCCCTCGAGGGCCGGCCGCAGGTCCTCCCAGAACCGCTGCCGTCTCGTCGAGTCGATCCCGGCCATGAGGTGCAACGCGTGCAGCACCTGCTGCTGACGCAGCTGGTCCGCTTTGCCGAACATGCCTATCAGGGTCGAAACCAGGAGGGGTAGATCTGCATCGGTGAGCTTCGGGATCGCCTTCTCGAGGTGCCGCAGCAGAGCGGAGGAGGCGACTTCGAGTGTGCCGGCTTCCTCGAAGGCGAGCGCGGCCTTCGCGGCGGGTTCGATCGCGGCCGGCGAGCCGAGTGCCGCCAGCGCTCGCAACGCGGCGAGTACCTGCTGCTTGCTCGGGCGAGCGAGAAAAGGCAGCAGTTCGGCGCTCAGCGTTGCATCGCCGTAACGACCGACACAGGCGAGCAAGCGTGGCAAGTGTGTTTCCGGAGTCTCCGACAAGCGGCGCTTGAGGTCAGCGGCCAGGTTCGGCGCGCGCATGCCGACGAGTAGCTGCAGCGCACGCAGCTGCCCCGACGTGGTGCCGTCCTTCAGCATCTCGAGGAGACGCGGCAGATAGGCGGTCAGGTCGAGCTTGGCGAGCACGCGCCGCACGTTCTCTGCCCGCATCTTCAGCGCCCCGGTGCGGCTCGTATCGAGGTAGTCGATCAACACGCCCCCGATGTTGGGGTCGAGCTTGGCCAGCTTGTCGAACTGGCGCTCGAGATAGGCGCGGTTCTGGGAGTCCCGGTAGTCGAGGCTCAGGTCGGACAGGAGTGGCGAGCCTCTGGTCAGGAAGTCCTGCAGGCGCTGATGGTCGGCCGCGCTGCGGTCCTTGATCAACTTGCGAAATCGGGCCCAGCGTTCCGGGTTCTTCGTGGAGGGCTTTGCTGCCCCATTGGTGGCCCCGCCATTGGTGGCGGGCTGCTGCTTCACGGTGTCCTGGGTCGCCGGTTTCGGAGCCACCTGGACGAGTAGGAGCAGTAGGATCGTGGTGATCAAGGCTTCAGGTCGTCGGGTCGGGGGGATTACTCTGCGTCTAGTCTCTGGACGGGCACCACCTACCTTGTCGCACACTATCTCCAAAGGGAAGGGGCTCCCCAAGGGGGCTGGGCTGGTCGTGAACCGGTCTGCGGCGGCGTTCGAGCACGCGGCAGCGGCTGGTGGTGGGGGCGGACCAGCTCAGCAGCAGTGCTTTCCTGAGGCAGCGACGCTGCCGAAACACTTCGTTCCACATGGGCCAGACTTCGGATGTCAGGTGGCAGAAACATGACGGACACCCGCGATTTCGACGTGATCGTCGTCGGCGCCGGCCATGCCGGGGTCGAGGCCGCGCTGGCGTGCTCTCGGATGGGCGGCCGGTCTGCCCTCGTGACGTTCGAGCAGGCGGCGATCGGACGGATGAGCTGCAACCCCGCGGTCGGCGGCATCGCCAAGGGCCAGCTCGTGCGCGAGATCGATGCGCTCGGTGGCGAGATGGGCCTGTGCACGGACGAGACCGGCATCCAGTTCCGGATGCTCAATGCTTCCAAGGGGCCTGCCGTGCGGTCACCGCGGGCACAGGTCGACCGTGAGGCCTACAACCGTGCGATGGTGCGGCGGGTGCTCGCGGAGCCAGGCGTCTGGGTGATCGAGGCCGAAGTCGACCGGTTGCTCGTCGAACCCGCGCAAGGCGTCGACGCGTGGCGCATTGGTGGTGTGCGCACTACGGAGGGCGAATCGTTGCACGCACCGGCAGTCGTCATGACAACGGGCACGTTTCTCGGCGGCGTCTTGCACAGTGGTGGGGACCAAACCGCTGGCGGACGCGTTGGCGAAAGCGCAGCGACGCGTTTGAGCGGTGAGCTGGCGCGGCTGGGGCTGCGGCTTGGTCGACACAAGACCGGAACGCCGCCGCGGCTCGCGCGCTCGAGCATCGACTTCACCCAGCTCGTAGAGCAGCCGGGCGACGAGCCACCCGTGCCGTTCTCGTTCCGGACCGAGCGGCTGGACGGCGCGCAGCTACCGTGCTGGCTGACAGCGACGACTGCGGCGACGCACGCGGTGATCGCGGCCAATGCCCATCACTCGGCGATGTTCCGCGGCGCCATCACCGGGCCTGGCCCGCGCTACTGTCCGTCGGTCGAGGACAAGGTGATGCGCTATCCGGATCGCGATCAGCACGTGATCTTTCTCGAGCCGGAGGGTCGTCGCAGCGAGGCGATTTATCCCAACGGCATCTCCACGAGCCTGCCGGCAGAAGTGCAGCAAGACTTTCTGCGCACGATCCCCGGTCTCGAGCAGGTCGAGATGCTGCGACCCGGCTACGCCGTCGAATACGACCACTTGGCAACCGACCAGCTTCGCGCGGACCTGGCCGTCAACGGCGTGCACGGCCTGTTCGCAGCCGGCCAGATCAACGGCACTTCGGGGTACGAGGAAGCGGCCGCACAAGGCCTCGTCGCGGGCATCAACGCGACGCTGCTCGTGCGTGGCGAGGCACCGCTGATCCTCGATCGCTCCGAGAGCTACCTCGGGGTTCTGGTCGACGACTTGTGCCGCGTCAATCCGGCCGAGCCGTACCGTATGTTCACGAGCCGGGCAGAGCACCGGCTCTATCTGCGCCACGGCAATGCGGACCTCCGCCTGTCCGAGACGGGCCGTCGACTAGGGCTCCTGGGCGAAGGCGATATCGTCCGCGTGCGCAGCCGGCGCGAGCGCATCACGGCCGCCATCGCGGCCCTGAGCCGTCGCCGCCACTCTGGCAAGGCGCTCACCACTCTGCTGCGACGTCCGGGTAGCAAGCTTGCCGACGTGCGTGACTTCGCCCCCGAGCTGGACACGCTCTCGCTCGGCGCGGCCGATGTGGAGGAAGTGGAGTCCGAGATCCTCTACGCGCCCTACCTCGCGCGCTACGCCCGTGAGCGCAAGCGCATCCAGGAAATGCACGAATACCGCTTCCCGCATCGACTCGACTACGACGGCCTCGTTGGGCTCAAGAAAGAGGCGCGCGAGATGCTGTCGCGACGCCGTCCCCGAACCCTCGGCGAGGCCCGCTCACTCCCCGGCGTGACGCCGGCAGACGTGTCGGTGCTCCTCGTGGCGCTGCGTCGCAAACGAGACTCGCTGCTCAGCGGTGTCTGACACCTTTGACCAGGCTCTAGCCGCGCAGCGCTGCCTTGACGATCGCTTCCGCGCCTGCGTCCGGGTCCGCTTGCCGGACCTTGTTCACGCGGGTCTCCGCTTCGCCGGCCAAGAAGCCCAGCGAAACGAGGGCCTGGACGGCGTCGTTGCCGATGGCGTCGTGCGGCGTCGGAGCGGTGGTGTGCTCGCGACCGATGACGCCGAGCCACTGAGCTGCGCGCTCCTTGACCTCGAAGCAGATGCGTTGCGCGGTCTTGGGGCCGACGCCTTTGATGCGCTTGAGCCAGTTGAGGTCCTGGG